>DATDKF010000019.1:0-4061 GCA_036520135.1 Solirubrobacteraceae bacterium | reverse complement strand
GACGCACTGCCGTCATCTGCGGCACGAAGCGCGGGAGGTTGTTCACGTCTGAGATCGCTGCGTACACCGCCTCGGGCGGCGCGGCGACGTGTTCAGTGTGCTCGTGCTGCACGTCGGCTCCTCTCCGGAATGTGGCCGGTGACGGAGCCTATAGCTCGCGCCACACACCGTCACCTCGGGCATGGGCGCCTCCTCAGCTACACCGTCTGGATTAGCCTCCCGCGCGCAATAACAGCGCGGCCAGCATTACCCGGCGCTCTGGACCGCCCGGATCGACGAGGCGATCCCCGAACTGGCGGGCGTTTGCGGCCGGTCAGCCGACGGGCAAGGGCAATCCCGGTTGGAGCCCCTCGAGCCTGCGCAACATGATGCGCTCCCGCGTCTACCTCGGCGAAGTGCGCTCCGGGCCCTACGTCCGGCAGAACGCCCACACGCCGCTCACTGACCCCGCGACGCCCGAGTTGTTGGCCGAGTTGCCTCCGGCGACGAGCCCGTTCAGGCGGAGCTGGAGGTCGCCGCTGACACCGAGCTTCCACTGCTGCTTGGTGGCGCCGGGGACGCAGAACTCCGCGGTCACCACGGGAAAGCCCTGCAGCCCGCGGCTCGACCAGGGCGGCAACCGCCAGATCAACGCCGCGCTTCACCGCATCGTCGTCACCCGCGCCCGCTGCCACCAGCCCACACGCGACTACATCGCCCGCCGACGCAGCGAAGGCAAGAGCACTCGCGAGGCGATCCGCTGCCTCAAGCGCCATCTCGTTCGCCGTGTCTGGCGGCTACTACAGCCGCCCCACCCGACCAAGACATCTCCCTCCACACTCAATTCCTTGACATAGAAGCGACAGACGGAGCAGCCGGCGTGGCGGTAGACCCGTTGCTCCTCCCAGGCGCAACCAGCAGTCGTCGACGTGCGGGAGCCGCGCGGTCGAGTCCGTGGACGCCGCGCACCGCGGCCACGGAAACGGATGGCGCCGGTCGCGGCGTGAACGTCTTCGACCAGCGCGCGATACGCCTTCCCGCGGGTCGCCCGTCGGTCCGACGGAGCGGGGGCCCGCCGCACCCCGCTCGCGGTGTCGACCGACGTTAGGGCGCCGTGTAGGCCCAGGTGGCGTCGACGAACGTGTCGCCAGCCTGGGAGGCATCCCACTTGAGCTTGAATCCATACGGACTGGCACCCGTGCCCGCGAGCACGGAGTAGCCGCTGAGATTGAAGGCGTGATCGGCGCCCGAAACGTAGATGCACACCTTCCCGGCCGGGGCAGTAGGGCTGGCGGGGGTACCCGTGCAGCCCGCACTCGTGTCGGTCGTGGTGGGCTGGGTCTGCCCGCCGGCGTTCTGCCATCCGGCGACGTTGACAAAGACGTCGGCATCGGAGAGCGCGTTGCGCGCCGGCATCGGCAGCGTGACGTCGACGCCGAAATCGCTCGCGGTGCTGTCGAACGCGTGAAAGTCCGCGCCGACCGCGCCGCGGATGGTCTGGTGGCTCGGGACCGGGTGCAGCGCGGATGCGCCGGCCTCGCCCTTGTCGCCCTTGGGCCCCGCGGGCAGCTGGCCCGCCTTGAAGTCCTTGGCCAGAAGCGACCGGTTCTTCACCTTCGATGACGTGATCGCGTTGCCTCGGATCTTGGACTTCGTCACCGCCCCCTTGCGTATCTGCTTCGTGCCAACGCTGTTCTTGGGCAGTGAGATTGCGGCGTAGCTCGTCCCTCCAAGCGCAATGATCAGCGCGACTAGCGCGATCAACATCGCCGGCGAGGGCAGCCTGATTAGACCGGCCATGGGGGGCCTCCTCCGATTTGGTTGGCCGCGGTGCGGCAGTCTTCAACCCGTAAACGACCGCGCTGACCAAGCGTCGGCGAGAACCGCTCACCGTGTTCTGAATACTTACGTCGCGCGAGCGATCGTCGCCTCGGCACCCGCAACTGCGGAGCGGCAGCTGCCGCTCCGTGCATTGCGCCTCCGTGCCCCGAGACGCGCTTGAATCTCGGTGTGCCTTAGTAGCGGCAGGTCGTCAGGTTCAGCGACGCGTACCACGACAGGACTGACACCAGCCCAAGAGGAACCGATGGGCCGTGAGAGGCGTACTTTGGACATGATCAGACGGCTCGTCGTACTCACCACCTTCGTCGCTCTCGGCGTCCCGGCGGCGGCGCTCGCCAAGGAGCCCGTGAAGGCGACGGTCTGTGGCGCCAATGGTTGCGCCACTTCCCGGGATAAGGATGCCATCCTTCCGCTCGTCGAAGGCGGCCCGCCCGCTACCGAGCAGCCGACGGCTGGCGCTCCGGCCTACCGCGTGCGCCTGACGATCTCTGTCGACGACGGCTCGAGGGCCCAGCACCGCAAGACCGACACGTTCACGAACTGGATGTCCCCGACGCTGCGTCTCGTCCGCGGTTCGGAGGGCACATGGATGACGATGACGGCGCCTACGCTGGCGGCCCTGCGGGACGTCGCCCGGGAGATCCGGCCCTTCCCCGCCGCGCGCCTGCCCCTCGGCGGCCGTCTCGCGGGAACGGGCGGGGACGCCTTGCCGCCGCAGACGTACGCCCCCGCGCTCGAGCGGACTCCTGCGCCCTCGGCCGGCACCGACTGGGCGCTCGTTGGCGGGATCGTCGGCGGCATGTTCGCGGCGCTGATCGCCGCCGCCGGCGCCGTCGTGCGCAGACGCCGGGCTAGGCCCACCACGCACACCGCCGCCGCCTCTTAAGACGGACCCGGCCACGACGACAGCCACCGGGCGGCCGTTCGGGCGGTCGAGCCAGTCGCGGATGGTCCGGCGTAGCGGGCTCCCCCAACGCGATGCCTACGCGCGGTCAGAACGCCAACACGCACTGGCGCATCTCTCCCACTTGCCGCGGGATCGCGTGTTGATGCTGTCGACAGCGCGCGCCGCAAGGTTCCAGACACCGGACCGGGCCAGGGACGGCTTCCAGGCCTGCGCTGTCGCCCCGCAGGGTGCTGCGCCGGGCCGCATCAGGAGTACGGAGGTTGATGCGGGCCGGCGCGCTCCCTATGAGCTCGTGCCCAGGGCATACGCAGGTGACGCGGAACCGCGCGCCCAGGGCCGTACTTGCCTAGGCGCGGCCGGCGTCGAGCGCGCCGAGCTCGAATGGCGCCTGAGCGCGCTGCGCTAACGGAATTCCGGAGGCCTGTCCAAATCGCCGTCCATGTGGCGACGTGTTGTCGAGGCCGCCGATCCGGGCGGCGACATCGACAAGGAGGACGTCATGGAACTTGAATTGTCGGGCAAGACCGCCGTCGTCACGGGCGGCAGCAAGGGCATCGGCCTCGCCACCGTGCGGACGCTGCTCGCCGAGGGCATGCGCGTCGTGACCGGCTCCCGCACCGTCACGCCTGCGCTGGCGGAGACCGCGGCGGTCCCCGTGACCGTCGATCTCGCCACACCGGACGGGCCGGGCGAGCTCGTCGAGCGGGCGCTGGCCGAGCTCGGTGGCATCGACGTACTCGTCAACAACGTCGGCATCGGCGACACGGACGACATCAACAAGGGGCTGCTGCACAACCTGCTCGACCTGCCGGACAGCGCCTGGGAGCACACGTTCAACCTGCACTTCTACAGCGCGCTACGCGTCAGCCGCGCCGCGCTGCCGACCCTCATCGAGCGGCAGGGCATGATCGTCAATGTCTCCTCGAACGGCGCGCGCCTCGCCGGCTCCGGGCCGTTCGACTACAACGTCTCCAAGGCCGCGCTCAACGCGTTGACGAAGGTCATCACCGAGCAGTTCGGCGCCGAAGGCGTGCGCGCGATCACCGTCTCTCCGGGTCCCGTCGCGACCGGTGTGTGGACCGACCCGGACGGCCCCATCGGGCGGCTGGCCAAGCAGAACGGCGTCGAGCACCAGGCGTTCGCCGACCACCTGCTGAGCACCGCCGGCGCGACCACCGGCCGCATCACCACGCCCGAGGAAGTGGCGCGCCTGATCGCCTTCACGGCGTCGCCGAACAACATCACCGGCGCCGAGTACCTCATCGACGGCGGCATCGTCAAGAACGTCTGACCAGCTCGAACCGTCCCCTGAACGGGAAGACCCAACAAGTTG
>DATDKF010000018.1:0-3548 GCA_036520135.1 Solirubrobacteraceae bacterium | reverse complement strand
GATGACGGCTGGCGAGCACGCGGCTTGTCCGTCCGTCTGACTCACGCGCGGACGCCGGGTACGACAGGCACCTCCCGCTCCTCGCTCTGGCTGACCGTCGTGACGGGGACGCCGAGCCTCTCGATCCGGTGCGGCAGATCCCGACGCAGCCACTCCGAGACGCGCCTGGGGAGGGTCGAGACGATGACCTCGTCAAAGCCGCGATCCCGGAGAGCCGAGCTGACGGCCTCGAACGGGTCTTGCTCGCCGACCAGCCCCTCCACCGGTGCTCCGGCGGCGCGCTCGAGCAGCGGGAGTGCCGTCTCCAGCGTCCAGTCCGCTCCCCCCTTCCGCGGCTCATTGGGAATCAGCAGCGCGAACGTGCACGACGCCTCGGCGGCTCGCGTCCGCACCGTCTCGATGAGGAGCGGCGTGGCCGCCGTGCGGTTGGCGACGACGAGGATCCGATGAGAAGCGGCCTCCATGTCTCCCCCTTAAGGCCGATGTTGCGCTGGCTCAGAATGATCCCGCCGCCACCGTCGGGCGGCAAGGGGGTCGGCGCCGTCGCGTGCCAGCAGCGATCGCCGGCTGTGACCGCGGACACGCGCGTGCTGCCCGGTCCGTGGAGGACTCCTACGCCCGACTTCGCGATCGGTTCAGGCGATCAGTCGTCCGGCGCAAAGCCGTAGCGGCCGTAGAGCGCCACGAACTACGCGCCGATGATCGACCGCTCGCGAACCAGGCGGCCGCTCGCGTCGCGGCGAAACAGCGTCACGTCCTCCGCTCCGCTTGGCCCAATCGGCTGTACCAGCCGGCCGTCGAGGGCGAGCTGCGTCACGAGTGGGGGCGGGACCGTTGGATGCGCGGCGGCGACGATCACCGCGTCGAAGGGCGCCCGGTCGGCCAGTCCTTCGCTCCCGTCACGCAGGACGACATGAGCGTTACCCACGCCCTGGGCCGCGAGGTTCGCGCGCGCGGCGCCGGCGAGCTCCGGTCGGCGCTCCAGCGTCCACACTTCGCGCGCCAACCGTGCCAGCAGGGCGGCTTGGTAGCCGAGACCCGTGCCGACCTCCAAGACACACTCGTCGCCGCCCAGCGCGAGTGCCTCCACCATGGCGGCCACGAGTGACGGCTGGGTGGTGACCTGTCCGCCGCCGATCGAGATTGGGCGGTCCAGCTTCGCCTCGCTGACCCGGTCCGCCGGCACGTACGCCGCGCGTCGCACCGCCGCCAGCGCATCGAGCACGCGCTGGTCCCGCACGCCCTCGGCGCGCGCGGCGGCCACGAGCATGTGCGGACCCGCGCCCTGCACGATCAAAGTGTCGCGCCGGATGGACACTGGTCGCGACGTGCCATCAGCGTCTCAAGGAGCGCGTTCGCCGGGGACGTGGCGCACGGAGCGTTATCGTGCGGCCATGGGGCTCCACGTGAGCCATCGGGCGAGCCATCACGAGCAGCTCAAGAGCACGCCGGTGATAGACGCGATCGGGGCGGTGGTCGCCGTCGCCAGCATCGTGATCGGCGGCTATGCCGGACTATTCCTCATCATGGCGGCCGCCGCCCGACGATGGGACACGGCCGCCGATTGCGCGCTGTTCTTCGTCTTCATCGCGGTCGCCAACGCACTCGTCGACGCCGCGCGCCATTGGTCCCGGCACCAGGGCTGATCGATCTCAGGCGTTCACGCCGGCTTCGCCGCTGCGACTGTCCGACGGCTCGAGCTGTTCGGTCCACAGATCAGCGCGGCCACGAGCGCGCCAACGCCGCCAAGCAGTGCCGCCGCGAGACCCCACGCGACCAGGATGAGCTGGTGCTGCGTCGTCGCGAGTTCGCTGCGTAGGGCGCGGCTCTCATCCGCCAAGCGCTCAACCGTGGCGGCCAACACCGCAAGCTGCGCCGGGACGGATTCCATGGCAGCGGCCAAGTGGTGCACGGTTGCGTCAAGCACGGCAACCTGCGTGGGCACGGGGTTCAAGCGCCAGATCGCTTAGGCGCCCATCGGTCCACTCTACGACCGCCTTTCCCATTTTGGCGCTCCTTGCAGGGAATTTTAGCGAAGAGCGATTTCGTTCATTCTGCGAGGGGGCAAGTGGAACCCCTCGACCCGCAGGTCGGCCTTCCCTCGGTGTCCCGAAGTAGAGAACGTCACGGCCGGCGAGCGACCTTGGCGATCTTCGGCTCCGAGCCGACCGGATGGAAGTTGCCGCGGCGACTTGACCGGTCCTTCGCACGGCGCGATCCTCGTACGGCACGTTCCGAAGGAGGAAGCGAGCGATGTTCGCACGCGTCAGCACGTATCAGGGCGAGACCGAGCGGCTGCTCGAGGGCTTCGGGCGCACCACCGACCCGCTCGCACGGCTCGAGGGTTTCGAGCGAGCCTACTTCCTCGTCGCCACCACGGGTCGCCAGGCGATGAGCATCACGCTGTGGGACTCGGAGGCCGCGATGGCGGCGAGCGCCGAGTGGGCGAACCGGGCGCGCGAGCATGCCGCGCACGACTCCGGCGCGACGGTCGAGTCGGTCGGCACCTACGAGGTCGCGCTGAGTCCGGAGAGGCGGGCAGTGCGATGAAGTTCCACGCCACCGTCGTGTTCGAGTTCAACGCCCACGACGTCGCCGAGGCGGGGGAGCGCCTGAACGCGCTGCTCGAGCGGGCGAGCGACGCGAGCCTCGCGACGAGATCCCTCGAGCTCGCAACCCCGCCGGGCACGCCGGTCACGCTGCCGCAGATCACCCCCACCGGGCGGCAATGATGCCGGACCAGCGTCTGTGGGCGCCGTGGCGGATGCGCTACGTCCAGGGGGAACGCAAGGACGAGGGCTGCATCTTCTGTTTGGCCGGCGAGTCCGGCGACGACGAGACCCGGCTCGTGCTCCACCGCGGGAGGCGCTGCCTGGTCATGCTGAACGCGTTCCCGTACAACAGCGGCCACCTGATGGTCTCGCCGCACCGCCACATCGCCTCGATCGAGGACCTCGACGACGATGAGCTGCTCGAGCTCATGACGCTCACCCGGTCGGCACTGCGCGCCGTGCGCCAGACCTACGCTCCCGACTGCTTCAACCTCGGCGTCAACGAGGGCGAGATCGCAGGCGCCGGCTTCGCGGGTCATGTGCACCTGCACGTCGTGCCGCGTTGGGCAGCGGACAGCAACTTCATGGCGGTGACGGCGGACACGCGCGTGCTGCCTCAGTCCCTGGGCGACTCGTTCGCGCAGCTGCGGGAGCAGTTCGCCGAAGTTCCATAGCGTGAGGTCAGACCGCCCGTGCTTCCACACGCCTACTCGGTGTCGCCGCCGCGGGGGCGCCGGCGACCGCGGCGCGCGCCTTCGCCCGGCGCACGCCGCGCTCGATCGTGTCGATGCGCGCTGGAGCTGCTCGACGACCTCGGCCTCCGGCGGCTCGACGAGCGGAGGCGCTCGGCGCTCGTCGCCCGTCGGTAGACCGCGCGCGCATCCGGCCACGGCTGGAGCTCCGGCGCCGAATCCGGGAGGTCCTCGTGGAGGCCGATCACGAGCGCCCCGCCGGGGCGCAGCACGCGCACCAGCTCGCCGACCACGTGGTGCTGGA
>DATDKF010000017.1:0-3072 GCA_036520135.1 Solirubrobacteraceae bacterium | reverse complement strand
ACGTCAGCCTGCCCGGTCGCGTGGTGAGGGAAGTTTCCCCCAATGGCGGCAAACCACGCGCCCGGGCCCCATAGGCGGATCTCTCCCCATGAACGCCGTCCAGCCGCGCCGACCCAGTCGCAACTCGACCTCCCTCCGGGTTTGGCTCCGCGTGGGCCTGTTGCTGGTGTGCGTGTGTGCTCTCGGCGTACCGCTGACGGCCGGCGCCGATCCCGAGGCTGAGACGACCATCGCGCCGGCGCTCCTCGACGCCGCGCAGGCCAATCCGGGCTCGGAGTTCAAGGTCATCGTCCAGGGCGAGACGGACAGCGCGGTCGTCGCCGAGGACGTGGAAAGCCTCGCGCCCGACGACACGGCCGTGAGCCAGAGCTTCGAGACGGTACCGGCGGTTGCCGCGACACTGACCGGGAGCGAGATCGTCACGCTCGCGCAGAGCTCCGACCCGCTGGTCATCACGCGTGACACGCCGGTGGCCGCTGCGGAGGAACCGGCGCCGGTCGAGATCACGCCCGTGGGCGACCAGCCGATGATCCGGGGGAACCCCGAGCCTGGCGCAACGCTCACCGCGACTCCACCGGCCGCGGCTGGAACGCCCACGTACTCGTACCAGTGGCAGCGCTGCAGCAGAGCGGGCTACTCGGAGGCTGTCCTCGCCGGCTCGCCGCTCGAGTACTGGTCGCTCGGCGAGCGCGTAGGAGACGTGACGCCTCCGTTGGACCTCGGCTCGCCGTCCAAGTTCTCGGCTGAAGGCTGGGTGAAGCTCGCTGAGCCACAGAAGGATCGAGCGCTGATTGCCCACTGGCGTTCTCCCTTGCAGTGGTGGGCGGGCCCGACCGGCGGCTTCAAGCTCTATCTCGACCCCGATGGGCACTACGCCGTCGTCGCCGGTAAGCAGGCGAGCCGCGTCCTCACGTCGGTCGCGCCGACCCTCGGGGCATGGGAGCACATCGCCGCGACCTGGGACGGGTCCATGCTCCGGCTCTATCGCGACGGCGTCGAGATTGGGTCTGCGCCGCTGACAGGCGCGCTTGGAGACCCCGAGAAGGATGTGACGATCGCTGACGCCGTCGACGGCGTGGCGATCTTCGACCGCGCGCTCTTGCCGTTCCAGGTTCGAGGCCACGCGGCGGGCTGCAGAGACATGGCGGGCGCGTACCACGAGAGCTACAAGGCGACGGCGGATGATCTCGGGTCGAGCCTCCGCGTTCTTGTGACCGCGACTGCCGATGGGCAATCGACGCCTTCCGCCTCGGCGCTCACGGCGCCCGTCACGGCGAGGCCGCCGGTCATGACGTCTGCGCCGTCCATTCTGGGACTCAGCGAGGAGCGTCAGGAGCTCAGCGCCGCGAACGGGGTCTGGGAGGGCACCGGCCCCTTCGAGTTCGGGCACCAGTGGCAGCGCTGCGACGTCCACGGTGAGAGCTGTGTCGATATCGACGGCGCGACGCAGGCCGCTTACACGCCGGTCGCTGCAGATGCCGGGGGGACGCTTCGGGTCGCAGTAACCGCGAGGGGGCTCGGAGGCGCGCACGTCGCTCGCTCGGACCCCTCGGAGGCCGTGACCGCGATCCCCGAGCCGTCCCCGCGGTTCAAGCAGCAGTGGCCGTACGTTTCCCGCGTCGCGGAGCTTCCCGAGCAGTCGGAGCCGCCGACGATCGCCATCGTCGACTCAGGGATCGACGCCGGTCGGGCCGACTTCGGCGGCCGTGTGATCGAGCAGGTCACGCTGACCTCTCGCCCGGACAACCGGCCGGGCGACGGCTACGGCCACGGAACCGCGGTGGCGAGCGTGGCGGCGGGTCAGGCCGAGGGCTACGCCGGCGCCGCTCCGAACGCCAAGCTCGTGTCGCTTGATGTCCTCGACGACGACGGCGTGGCGAACGTGAGCGACGTGATCGCAGCCGCCGACTGGATCTACGAAAACAAGGACCGGCTGAACATCCGCGTGGCGAACTTCTCGCTGCACGGGACGACGCTCGCCAGCCTCGTGTCGGATCCGCTCGACAAGGCGGTCGAGCGGCTATGGCTGAGCGGCGTCGTCGTGGTCGCCGCGGCCGGGAACTACGCCACTGACGGCGACGAGAGCGCGGTTGCGTTCGCGCCCGGCAACGACCCGTTCGTGCTGACCGTCGGCGCGACGGACACGAAAGGCACGTTCACGCAGCGCGACGACGTCGCGGCGCCGTGGTCGGCGTGGGGCTACACGCGCGATGGCTTCTCGAAGCCGGAGGTCGGCGCTCCCGGCAGGTACATCGCGGCCGCCGTCTCCGCCGACGCGAAGCTGGCGCAGGAGCGGCCGGAGCGGATCGTCGAGCCCGGCTACCTGCAGCTCTCCGGAACCTCGCTGGCCGCGCCGATCGTGGCTGGGAGCGCGGCGAGACTGCTTGCGGCCCATCCCTCGTGGACGCCGGATCAGGTCAAGGGCGCGCTGATGTTGACCGCCGAGCCGCTTCCACGCGCGCGCGAACGCTCCGTGGGGGTCGGCGCCGTTGACGTCGCCGCGGCGGCGGGACTTGACGAGCCGCCGAACGCGAACGAGGCGCTCGCTCCCTTCGTCGTCAACGACCCGACGCCCGTCTTCGACGCCGACCGCTGGACGGGCGCGGTAGAGGCTGACCCGGCATGGGCGAGCGTCGCCTGGGGCTCGGCTGCCTGGGGATCGGCGGCGTGGGGCTCGGTGGCCTGGGGCTCGGTGGCCTGGGGCTCCGTCGCCTGGGGCTCCGTGGCCTGGGGCTCCGTGGCCTGGGGATCGGTCGCCTGGGGGTCGGTGGCGTGGGGCAGCCACGCGAACGACGAGGCGCGGCAGGACGGCGGCTACTGGATTCCTGAGGACTGACCGCCAAACGGCGGCCAGTGGGGAGAGCGGCGGCGGAGGGCCTTGTGGCGCCCCCCGCCGCCGACTATAGGTGAGCCCTGCCAGGAGCTGCGGCTACTCCCACAGGGCTCATGCTTTCCCTCAGCGGGCGCCGATCGTGGCGCGCCAGAACTCGTCGCTCGGCGCCTTCTTGAATTCGTCATCCAGGATAGAGCGCGGCGTTTCGCCGGTCTCCAACGAGATGACGCCGACAAGAT
>DATDKF010000016.1:0-3291 GCA_036520135.1 Solirubrobacteraceae bacterium | reverse complement strand
TAGCGCCAGCCGTAGCCGGGCGGGGCCTGGATGTTCGTCTTCTCCTCGCCGGCCGCGTACGTCGGCGCGCCGTTGACGAGCCACACGCCGTGGTGCAGATGAATGACGTCGACCCGCGGGACCTCGCCGTCGACGTACGTGAGGTTGGGCTTGAAGCCGGTGATCCAGCCGTTCACCGGCGGTCGCTGGTCGTTGAGCTGGAAGACGATGTCGTTGCGCCCGGGGCCGATGTGGACCGGCCCGAAGCGGTAGTGCAGCGTCTCGGCCTGGGCGGCGGGAGCAACCAGCGCGAAGCAGACCAGGCAGGCGACGACCAGGCGACCCACGCGCACAGCGTACGCGGGACTCAGCGCAGGATGTCCCAGGCGATCCACAGCGCCTCCTCCACGAACACGTCGGGAACGTTCGGCACCGCGACGGCGACCAGCGTGGCGCGCGCCGTGTGCCGGCTCAGCGCGGCGCGCGCGAGCGGGTCCGCGAACAGCACCGCCAGCGGGCCCTCCTCGTCGGCGATGACGAGCCGGCCGCCGTCCTCGCGCAGCGCGGGCGCCCCCACGAGCCGGTCGGTGTCGAACGCCACGAGGCCCACGCCGGTCTCCAGCACCGCCACGGTCAGCGCGTCGTCGATCAGCCCGTGCGAGCGCAGCCCGCCGTCGGCCATCCGCCGCAGCGCGACCGCCTCGACCGGCGTGCGGACCACGTCCGGATCCAGGCCGACGTGGCGGTAGAAGACCCGGTAGGCGTGCGGGACCTCGCGCGAGCGCAGCGCGATCGCCTGAGCGCCGTGCATGCGGTCGGCGAGCGCGCGCAGGCGCGCGCGCAGCTCCGGCGGGCTCGGCCCCGGCGCCGCGGCGACCTCGGTCCAGGCCAGCCACAACCCCGGGTGCTCGGCCGCGACCTGCGGCGCCACCAGCCCGCGGCGGACCTCGGGCTCGTCGTTCACTGCAGCTCCCGCACCGCATTCTCCAGCTGCGCGTCGTCCTGGCTGCCCAGCAGTGTCTGGACGACCTTGCCGTCGCGGGCGAGCGTGATCGTCGGGCAGACCGCGACTGCGTACTGGTTGGCGACCGCTCCGTCGCGGTCGTAGCCGACCGGCAGCTCCCAGCCGCGGTCGCGCACCCGCCGGCGCAGGTCGGCGCGCGAGCCGCGGATCGCCACCGCCGCGAACTGCACGCCCGGGAAGCGCGTGCGCAGCCCGTCGAGGCGGTCGATCTCGTCGTCGCAGCGCTGCGATGGCTCGGCGAAGAACCCGAGCACGACCGGGCCCCGCTCGGCCAGCTCGCAGCTGTTGAGGATCTTCGGGCCGCGCACGTCGCAGGCCCGGCCGGACACGTTGGCGTCGCCCTCGAGGTCCGACAGCGCGAGCGGCGCGGCGAACGCCGGCAGCTCCCGGCCCGCCTCCACGCCGCGCGAGCCGGGCCCCTCGGTGCGGAGCGAGTTCACGCCGATGTAGATGAGCACGGCGACCATCAGCACGCCCACCCAGACACCCGGCCGCCTCACGCGGGGACCGCGGCGGCCGGCTCGGGCGCGCGGCGCACGGCCGCCCGCCGCTCGGCCAGCACGAGCACGGCCGGCAGCACCGCCAGCACGCCGAGCAGCGAGACCGTCAGGTCGACGACCGTAACGAGCCCGAAGTCGCGCAGCATCGCCACGTCGGACAGGGCGAGCACCGCGAACCCGGCGATCGCGGTCGCGCCCGACGCCATCACCGCCGCGCCCGTCGAGCGGTACGTGCGCCGCAGCGCCTCGGCCGGGGTCAGAGCCATCCCCGCGCGCTCGGCTTCGTAGCGCGCCGACAGCAGTACCGCGAACTCGGTCGAGATCGCCAGCACGAGCGCGCCGAGCGTGGCCGACAGCGGGTTGAGCGGGATGCCGAGCAGCCACAGCACCAGGGCCGACCAGCCGGTGGCGAGCGCGATCGGGACCACCGGCACCCACGCGCGCGCCCACGCCTCGCGCCAGCCGCGCCGGCGGTTGACGAGCAGCAGCACGATGAGCACGGCCAGCAGCCCGACGACGAGCGTGCCGATCCGCCGCAGCGGGTCCGACAGCGAGGCGTTGGCCTCGGCAGCGAGCACCGGCAGGCCCGCCAGCCGCGCGGTCACGCCCGGCGGCGGGTCGAGCCGGGCCCGCATGTCGTCGATGATCTGCTGCTGGCGCTCGAGCGACACCAGCCGGATTCCGAAGGCCAGGTTGGCCGTCCGGCGGTCGCTCGTGATGACCGCGCTGGAGAAGTACGGCGGCACCGCGTCGAGCAGCGCCCGGATGCGCGCACGGTCGCCCGTCGACGCGTCGGTGCGGAACAGGTCGGGCAGCGACAGCGCCGGGCACAGCTCGGCGCGCCCGCAGCCGCGTTCGGTCGAGTAGCCGTAGCGCCCGAGAAGCCCGGACTGGTAGTCGCGCATCCAGCGCACGACCTCCGGATCGGTGAGGTCGGCACTCTCGACCACGACGTCGATCTCCCCCGCCACGCCGGTGGACCGCTGCAGCGCCTGCAGATCCTCGACCGCCTGCAGGTCCTGCGGCACCAGCCGCTCGATGTCGGAGACGACCTCGGTGCGCGAGTCGACCGCCCAGCCCAGCGCGGCGATCGCCAGGCCGATCGCGAGCACGCGCCCGGGGCGCCGAAGCGCGGCGGTCACGACGACGCCGCCGGCCCGCCCCAGCGGGCGCCCGAGCCGCCCGATCGCCCGGCTCGCGCCCTCGATCAGCTCGCCGGCGCCGCGCAGCGAGCGGCCGAGCGCGTTCTCGCGCGGGCGCACGGACAGCGCCGCGGTCCCGGCGGTCAGCGCGAGCACGAAGGCGATCGCGATGCCGACCACGAGCAGCAAGCCGAACTGGCGCACCATCGGCACCGGCGAGAGCAGCAGCACGAGGAAGCCCGCACCGGTGGCCAGCGCCGCCGTGCCGATCACCGGCACCGCGGTCCGCGCCGCCCGCGCGGCATCGCCGGGCGGGCGGGCCTCCTCAATCCGCGCCTGGTACTGGATCGCGTAGTCGACGCCGAGCCCGAGCAGCACCGGCAGCACCGCGATCGACGCCATCGTCAACGACGCGCCGAGCAACGACATCGCCCCGAACGTGAGCGCGACCGCCGCCAGCGCGACCGCGAGCGGGAGCAGCCGCAGGCGGCTGCGGAAGACCAGCGCGAGCACGACCGCCATCACGAGCAGCGCGACCACGAGCAGCCGCAGCAGCGACTGGGTCAGCGCCGACGCGAGATCCTCGACCACCACCGGCGCGCCCGTGACGCGGTAGTCCGCATCGCCCGTGAGCTTCCACTCCTTC
>DATDKF010000015.1:0-9407 GCA_036520135.1 Solirubrobacteraceae bacterium | reverse complement strand
CGCAGCGTGACCGTGTCGTCCTCCAGCGTCTGGTGGTCGACGGTGACCGCGAGCGGCGTGCCGATCTCGTCCTGGCGCCGGTAGCGGCGGCCGATCGCGCCGCCGTCGTCGTACTCGGCGCTCACGTGCGTGCGCAGCTCGAGGTAGATCTCGCGCGCCTTCTCGGGGTGGCCGTCCTTGCGCAGCAGCGGCAGCACGGCGACCTTGACCGGCGCCATCGCCGGGCTCAGGCGCAGGACCGTCCGCTGCTCGCCGCCGATCTCGTCGGTGTCGTAGGCGTCGCACAGCAGCGCGAGCACGGTGCGGCCGACGCCGGCCGCCGGCTCGACCACGTGCGGGACGTAGCGCTCGCCCGCGTTCGGGTCGAAGTACTCGAGCTTCTCGCCGGAGAACTTGGCGTGCTGCGTGAGGTCGAAGTCGCCGCGGTTGGCGATGCCTTCGAGCTCGGACCAGCCGATCGGGTACAGGTACTCGATGTCGGAGGTCGCCGACGAGTAGTGGCTGAGCTCGTCGGCGTCGTGCGCGCGCAGGCGCAGGCGCTCGCGGTCGATGCCGAGCGAGACGTACCAGTCCATCCGCGCCTGCATCCAGTGCTCGTGCCAGTGCTCGGCCTGGTCGGGCGGCACGAAGAACTCCATCTCCATCTGCTCGAACTCGAGCGTGCGGAAGATGAAGTTGCCCGGCGTGATCTCGTTGCGGAACGACTTGCCGACCTGGGCGATCCCGAACGGCGGCTTGCGGCGCGCATACTGCAGCGTCGTCTTGAAGTCGAGGAATATGCCCTGCGCCGTCTCGGGCCGCAGGTAGACGGTCGACGCCGAGTCTTTCACCGGCCCGATCGTCGTCTCGAACATCAGGTTGAACTCACGCGACTCCGTGAGGTCGCAGTCGGCGGTCTCGCCCGGGTGCTTGGACGGCTTGCGCCCGCACTGCAGCTCGCCCAGGTGGTCGGCGCGGAACCGCAGGCCGCAGGTCTTGCAGTCCACCAGCGGGTCGGTGAACCCGGCGAGGTGCCCGGACGCCTCCCACGTGCGCGGGTGCTGGATGATCGCCGAGTCGAGCGCGACCACGTCGTCGCGCTCCTGGATCATCGAGCGCCACCACGCGTTGACGACGTTGTTCTTGAGCAGCACGCCGTAATGCCCGTAGTCGTACGTGTTGGCGATGCCGCCGTAGATCTCCGAGGCCGGGAAGATCAGGCCCCGGCGCTTGCAGAGCGCGACGACCTCGTCCATCGTGGGAGCGGGCATGGGCGGGCAGTCTAGGCACCTATACTCGCTCGCCTCCATGCCGATCTACGAGTATCGCTGCGAGAACGGGCATCTGTTCGAGGTGATGCAGAAGATCACCGAGGATCCCGTCACCGCATGCGAGACGTGCGCGGCCCCGGTGCAGCGGGTGTTCCACCCGATCGCCGTGCATTTCAAGGGCTCGGGCTTCTACAACACGGACTACGGGACGGCGCGGCGCAAGCGGGAGACCGAGAAGTCGGCGTCCGACGGCGCCGACAAGCACGACGCAAAAGCCAAGGAGTCCAAGTCGTCGGACTCCAAGGCGGATTCGAAGCCGGCGACGTCGTCCGATTAGCGGGCCTTATAGGCCTCAGGCCAAATCGTCATTTCCGCTAAACGCGGATCGCTGCCACACTGCTCCGACATGACAGCGCGCCAGATCGGACTGCTCGCCGCGCTCTCCGCGATCTGGGGCGGCTCGTACCTGCTGATCAAGTTCGCGCTCGAGGACTTCAGCGCGCCGATGATCGTCTGGGGCCGCACCGCGCTGGCCGCGCTCGTGCTGCTGATCGCACTGCGCGGCGCCTCCCGCGGCGCGCTCGCCGACATGCGCCGGCGCCCGCTGTGGGCGGTCGGGCTGGCGGGCGTGTCCGTCACGGTGCCGTTCATGCTGATCACATTCGGCGAGCACGAGGTCCCGTCGGGCCTGACCGCCGTGCTGATCTCGCCCGCCGCGCTGTTCGTCGCGCTGTTCGCGCCGTTCATCGACGTCACGGAGCGGATCGACCGGCGGCAGACGGTCGGGCTCGTGGTCGGCCTGGCCGGCGTGGCACTGGTGGTCGGCGTCGAGTCGATCCACTCGCTCGGCCAGTTCCTCGGCGCGCTGGCGATGATCGGCGCCGCGGCCTGCTACGCGCTGGGCGGCTTCGTGGTCAAGCGCCGCTACGGGCGGCTGACCTCGATGCAGACCTCGTTCGTCTCGCTGTCGACGACGTCGGTGCTGACGCTGCCGGTGGCGGCGGCCACCGCGCCCACCCAGGCGCCCGGGCTCGGCTCCGTCGCGGCGCTGGTCGCGCTCGGTGTCGTCGGGACGGCCCTGGCGTTCGTGATCTTCTACAAGCTGATCGCCGAGGTCGGCGCGGGCCGGGCGTCGCTGGTCAGCTACCTGGCGCCGGGCGTGGCGCTGTTCTACGGCGCGGTCTTCCGCGACGAGGCGGTCACCGTCGCGGCGATCGGCGGGCTCGTGCTGATTCTCGGCGGCGTCGCCCTCGCGTCGCGCCCCCGGCGCCGCGAGGAGCCCGAGCCGATAGCGTCCGCTGTCAATGGACCTGACGCTGTCGCCTGCGGAGCTGGAGTTCCGTGACGCCGTTCGCGGCTGGATAGAGACCAACCACCCGGGCCGCGAGCCGGAGAGCGACGCCGAGGCGTTCGAGTTCCGGCGCGCCTGGCAGCGCGCGCTCAACGAGCGCGGCTGGGCAGGCCTGAGCTGGCCCACCGAGTACGGCGGAGCGGGCGCCACGCTGGTCGAGCAGGCGATCTTCTACGAGGAGATCGCGCGCGCCGGAGCGCCGCCGATGGCCAACGTCCTCGGCCTCGCGATGGGCGGCCCGACGGTCATCGTCCACGGCACCGAGGAGCAGAAGCAGCGCTTCCTGCCGCCGATCCTCTCCGCTGACGAGATCTGGTGCCAGGGGTTCTCGGAGCCGGGATCGGGCTCGGACCTCGCGTCCCTGAAGACGCGGGCCAAGCGCGACGGCGACGGCTGGGTCGTCACCGGCCAGAAGGTCTGGACCACGTACGCGCAGCAGGCCAAGTGGTGCATGCTCGTCGCCCGCACCGATGCCGACGCGCCCAGGCACCGCGGCCTGACCTACTTCCTGATGGACATGGAGCAGGACGGCGTCGACGTGCGCCCACTCGTGCAGATCACCGGCGAGGCGGAGTTCAACGAGCTGTTCATCGAGGAGGCCCGGATCCCGCACGAGAACATCGTCGGCGGCGAGGGCAACGGCTGGCCGGTGGCGATCACGACGCTGATGCACGAGCGCGCCGGGCTCGCGTTCGCGCTCCAGGTCCAGGTGCAGATCGTGCTGCGCGAGCTGCAGGAGCAGATCCGCGCGGCGGGCCTGGTCGACGATCCGGTGATCCGCCAGCGGTTCGCGCAGGTCTACATCGAGGCGCAGGTGCTGCGGCTGAACGCCTACCGCGGCCTGACCGCGACGATGAAGCGCGGAGCGCCCGGGCCCGAGGGCTCGCTCGGCAAGTGGCACTGGGCCGAGGTCAACCAGGCGCTCACCGAGCTGGCGATGGACGTGGTCGGCGCGGACGCCGTTGTGGCCGAGGGCGCGTGGCCATTCCGGTTCCTGCGCGCCCGCGCGAACTCGATCGAGGGCGGCACCACGGAGATCCTCAAGAACATCGTCGCCGAGCGGGTGCTCGGGCTCCCGCGGGCATGAACTTCGACCTCTCCGAGGACCAGCGCGAGATCAAGCGCACGGCGCGCGAGCTGCTGGCCGCGCGCTTCCCGCTCAGCGAGGTCCGTCGGCTGGCGCTCGAGGACGAGCGCGGCTGGACCGACGCGCAATGGACGGAGATGGTCGATCTCGGCTGGCCCGACATCGCCGAGCTCGGGACCGTCGAGATGATCGTCGTCGCCGAGGAGCTGGGCTATGCGCTGGCGCCGACGCCGCTGCAGTCGACGTGGGCGGCCGGGCTGCTCGGCGCCGAGCTCGACGGCGGCCGCGGCGCGGTCGTCGTCGGCGGCCTGAGCGCCGACGCCGGGACCGCCGACGTGCTCGTCGACTGGGACGGCGCGGTCATCACCGGCGCGTCGGTGGAGCCGGTCCGCGCGCTCGACCCGACGCGGCGCTGGTTCCGGGTCACCGGCGGCGAGCGGTCGGGCGGCGGCGACGTCGAGCGCGGCCGCGGCCAGGCGGCGGTGATGAACGCGGCCGAGTCGGTCGGCGTCGCCGCGCGCGCGATGGAGATGGCGGTCGAGTACGCCAAGGAGCGCAAGCAGTTCGACCGCCCGATCGGCTCCTACCAGGCGGTCTCGCACGCGTGCGCGCAGATGCTGCTCGAGGTCGAGGGCGCGCGCTCGGCCGTGTACTGGGCTGCGTGGGCGCTCGACCACGAGCCGGCGACCGCGCCGCTCGCGGTCGCGTGCGCGAAGGCCTACGCGGGCGACGCCGGGCGCCGCGTCCCGCGCGCCGCGCTGCAGGTCCACGGCGGCATCGGCTTCACCTGGGAGCACGACCTGCACTTCTTCCTCAAGCGCGGCGAGGCGAACGCCCACGCGTACGGCGGCGCGGCCGAGCACCGCGACCGCGTCGCCGCGCTCGCCGGGCTCTGAACCCGCGCGGAGCGCCTCGCGTACCCCCTCGCGTCGGTGCACACGACATGAGGGGAGGGAAGGTGCGCAGGAGACTCCAGCTCACCGCTGCGGTGGCCGTCTTTGCCGTGCTCGGGGTGGGCACGGTCGCCATCGCGACCAACGGAGGCCGCAAGATCGACGAGCGGCTGACCGGCTACGAGGAGACGCCGTTGCCGATCTCCACGACCGGCAGCGGGAAGTTCGAGGCGCAGATCAGCCGCATCCAGGACAAGATCACCTACCGGCTGTCCTATAGCGACCTCGAGGGCGACGTGCAGCAGGCGCACATCCACTTCGGCCACGAGAAGGGCGCGGCCGGTGGCATCAGCGTGTTCCTCTGCACGAACCTCGGCAACGGGCCCGCGGGCACCCAGGCGTGCCCCGCGTCGCCCGCGACGATCACCGGCACGATCACGCCCGCTGACGTGATCGGCCCGACAGGCCAGGGGATCGAGATCGGCGCGTTCGACGAGCTCGTCGACGCGATCGACGCCGGCGTGACCTACGCCAACGTGCACAGCACGAAGTGGCCGGGCGGCGAGATCCGCGCCCAGCTCAACGACCACGACCGCGGTCACTGAACCCGGTCTCCGGTCCCGCCGGCTCAGTAGGAGGGAGCCGGCGGGATCGGGCGGCCGGCCCGCAGCGCCTCGACGGCGGCCCGCGCGTCGGCGGGCCGGTACTCCTCGCCGTAGACGGAGCCGGGGCGTCGCGGCGCCTCCATCACGGCCGCGTCCGCCAGGCCGCCCACGTCGACCGGCTCGAAGCCCGCGTCGCGGATCAGGCCGGAGGCGATCTGCTTCGCCTCGGCGTCGTCACCGCACAGGAACAGCACCACGCGCTGCTCGGGGTCCGGTCGGCCGGCCTCGGACGCCTGGAACGCCGAGGTGAGCGTGTTGAACGACTTCACGAGCCGGGCCGCGGGCATCCGCCGCTGGTTGACCTGCGCGGCGGTCAGGCCGTCGGGCATCTCCTCCCAGCCGCCGCTGCCGAACTGGTTGGTCGTGTCGATCACGACCTTGCCGTCGAGCGAGCCGGCCTCCTCGAGCACCGCGGGGATGAGCCGCCACGGGACCGAGAGGATCACGACCTCCGCCCGAGCGGCGTCGGCGGGCGTGCCCGCGCGGGCGCCGATCTCGTCCGCAAGCGCGCGCAGGCGCTCCTCGTCGCGGCTGTAGGAGACCACGACGTCGTGGCCTGCCTCGGCGAGCAGCCGCGCCGCGTTGCCACCGATCCGACCTGCTCCGATCACGCCGATGCGCATGACCGACCTCCATGCTTGAATTCAATCTTTGAGCTCAAACACTACAGACTCGGTCGACCGCCTGCTCGAGAGCTGGGCCGCCGTCCGGCCCGACCTCGACCTCTCGCCCGTGGCGGTCGTCGCGCGGCTCGGGCGGCTGCGGCGCGCGATCGCGTCCGAGCTGGAGACCGTCTACGCCGAGCACGGCCTCACGGGGCCGGACTTCTCGGCGCTGGTGACCGTGCGCCGGCTCGGCGGCAACGTGACCCAGGCCGACCTGATGCGCGAGCTCGGCCTCACGGCCGGGACGGTGAGCGTGCGCGTGGACCGGCTCGTCGCGAACGGGCTGGCCGAGCGCCGTGTCGAGGGTCGCACCGCGCGCGTCGTCCTGACCGCGGCGGGCGCGGAGCTGTTCGAGCGCGTGACGCCCGCCCACGTCGCGACCGAGGAGCGGCTGCTGGCGGCGCTCGACACCGGCGAGCGCGAGCAGCTGGTCGCGCTGCTGCGGCGGCTGCTCGTCTCGTTCGAGGGCTCGGCCGGCGAGGGCGAGCTGCCGCGGTTGGGCGTGGTGCTCGCGCCCGCGCACGTCACGATCGAGATGCGGCGGGCTGTCGGCCTTCCGCCGCTGGCGGGGCTGCTCGTGCGTGAGGTCGAGGAGGACGGGCCGGCGGCGGCCGCGGGCCTGCGGACCGGCGACGTGCTGTGCCTGCGCTCGATCGCCGCGCTGCACGCCGCGCTGCGCGAGAGCCGCGGGCGCCTGTCGCTCGACGTGGTGCGGGGAGTCGACCGGCTGGTGGTCGAGGTGGAGCTGGGCGCAGGCGAGCCGGCGGCGGCGCGCGGCGCCGCCGTCCACGTCGTCTAGCCCTTCATGAACTCGTCGACGACGCGCTGCTTCGTCGCGTCGTCGACGGTCAGGCCGGCGCCGCCGTCGGGCAGCGTCACGGTGCCGGACGGCGTGAGCACCTGCTTCTTGCCGCCGCCGCCGATCAGCTCGGCGCCGATCAGGCCGAGCAGCGTCGGGCCGGACATGTCCGAGCGGATCGCCTTGGGCGCGGTCCACGACACCCACGGCAACCGGAAGAACGTCTCGAACGACGTGACCTTGTCCTTGATCGCGGCGAGGATCTTCTGCTGGCGGCGCACGCGCGCGCGGTCGTCCTCCTGCGGGCGGCAGTCGTTGTGGCGAGTGCGCGCGAGCGCGAGCGCCTCGTCGCCGCTGAGCTCGTGCGTGCCGGCCTTCAGCCGCAGCGTGGTGCCGCCGTTGCGGCTACCGCCGTTGATCTTCGAGATCACGCAGTTGCCCGTGTAGGTGATGCCGCCGAGCGAGTCGATCAGGTCCGGGAAGTTCGCGAAGTTGACCTCGATCAGGTGGTTGATGTCGATCCCGAGGAAGTTCTCGACGGTCTCGATCGCCAGCGACGGCCCGCCGACCGCGTACGCCGCGTTGATCTTGTTGCGCCCGTGGCCGGGGATGTCGACGACCGTGTCGCGCAGGATCGACAGCTGCGAGTTCGCGCCGCCGCCGATCCGCAGCAGCATGATCGAGTCCGAGCGGCTGCTCTGCCCGATCGTCCCGGCGCCCGGCTCGGCCTTGCCCTTCACGCGCGCGTCGGACCCGAGGACGAGGATCGTGTTCGCCGAGGTCAGCGGGTAGCCGCCGCCGCTCAGCTTCGCGTCGGCGGCATCCGAGATCTTCGACGACTGGATCTGCGCGCTGACGAGGAAGAGCACGAGCGAGATCAGCAACCAGGCGCCGATCGCCAGCGCGACGTAGCGCAGGACGCGGCCGACGGTGATGCGGCGCCGGCGCTTGGGGACGCCCGGCTCGTCGCGCTTCTCCCCGGGCTCGCGCAGGCCCTCGATCCCGTCGGGCCCACGCCGCCAGGGAAGGCGCGGGCGCGATCGGTAGAGGGTGTATTGCGGCTGGTCGTCGTGGTCGGCCATGTGGGGAGCGGGTATCGTGGCCGGCGTGCTCGAGCGAGGCGTCATAGGCGTCGACCTCGGCGGCACCAAGCTCCTGGCCGGCGCGGTCGGCGCCGACCTCGCGATCCATCACCGTACCAACCGTCCGATCTACGGCCTGGACCAGAACGGACTCGTGCAGATGATCGCCGACGCGGTCCAGGAGATCCGGACCGCCGTGGGCGGCGGCATCGAGGCGGTCGGCTTCGGCATCCCGTGCACGTTCGACTCGCGGACCGGCATGGCCGTCCAGGCCGCCAACGCGCCGCTCGCCGACATCGCCTTCCACGAGGTCATGGCCGAGCTCACCGGGCTGCCGGTCGCGGTCGACAACGACGCCAACTGCGCGGTGCTGTGCGAGGCGCGGGCGGGCGCCGCCGTCGGCTGCTCGGAGGTCGTGCTGCTCACGCTCGGCACCGGCATCGGCGGCGGGCTGCTGATCGGCGGGGAGGTCTATCGCGGCTGGATCGGCGGCGGGGCCGAGATGGGGCACATCACGGTCGACATGAACGGCCCGCCGTGCCAGTCGGACTGCCCGAACTACGGCTGCCTGGAGACCGTGTGCTCGGGGACGGCGCTCGTCCGGCTCGTGTCGGTCGAGGTCGCCCGGCGGCCGGACACCGCGCTCGGCCACGCGCTCGAGGAGGGCCGCGAGCTGACCGGCCCGCTGGTCACCGAGATGGCGCGGGCGGGCGACCCGGTGGCCGTCGACGCGATCGCCGAGATCGGCCGGCGGCTCGGCATCGGCCTCGCGTCGCTCGTGAACATCTTCAACCCCGAGATCGTGGTCATCGGCGGCGGGGTCAGCGCGGCCGGCGACCTGCTGCTCGAACCCGCGCGCAAGCTCGTGCGCGAGCGGGCGCTCGCGCCGAACCGCGACGTCGTGCGGATCGAGCTGGCCGCGATGGGGGCCGACGCCGGCCTGATCGGCGCGGCGCTGATGGCCCGCGAGGGCGGCGGGCTGCTGCGCGCCGGCTACACGGAGACCGTCGCGTGACGGGCGGCCGGCTGATCGTCTGCCCGACGCCGATCGGGAACCTGGAGGACGTCACGCTGCGGGTGCTCTCGGCGCTGCGCGACGCCGACGTGGTCGCGTGCGAGGACACGCGCCGCACGCGGGTGCTGCTCGAGCGCTACGGCGTGCAGGCGACGCTGATCTCCTACCACGAGCACAACGAGCGCGAGCGGGCCGCGGAGCTGGTCGAGCGGATGCGCGGCGGGACGGTCGTCGCGCTGGTGTCCGACGCGGGGATGCCGCTGGTGTCCGATCCCGGGTACGTGCTCGTGCAGGGGTGCGTGGCGGCGGGGCTGGAGGTCGAGGTGCTGCCGGGGCCGTCGGCGGCGCTCGCGGCGCTCGTCGCGTCGGCCTTGCCGGCCGAGGCGTGGCGGTTCGTCGGGTTCCTGCCGCGCAAGCGCTCGGCGCTGGTCGAGGTGCTGGCCTCGCCGGAGACGGTCGTCGCGTTCGAGTCGCCGAAGCGGGTGGGGGCGTCGCTCGCCGTGCTCGCCGAGCTCGACGGCGCGCGGCCGGTCGCCGTCTGCCGCGAGCTCACGAAGGTGCACGAGGAGGTCGTCCGCGGATCGGCGGCCGAGCTCGCCG
>DATDKF010000014.1:0-5750 GCA_036520135.1 Solirubrobacteraceae bacterium | reverse complement strand
GGTCAACGAGGCCTACCGGCGCCGGGCGGGCGCGTCGGCCGACGTCATGCACTTCGCCGCGGCCACCGCGGCGTCGCTGATCTTCCCGTTCGCCCCGCACACGGGCGCCGAGGTCTATGAGCTGCTGACCGGCGACCGCGTGTGGGAGCAGCCGTGGCCGGCGGCCGATCCCGAGCTGCTGGAGCGCGATGTGGTGGTCGTCGCGGTGCAGGTCAACGGCAAGCTGCGCGACCGGATCGAGGCGCCGCAGGACGCATCGCGCGATCAGCTCGAGTCGCTGGCCCGGCAGCGGCCGAACGTCGCTCGCCACCTGGACGGCCACGACGTCGCCAAGGTCGTGGTGGTACCCGGCCGGCTCGTCAACTTCGTCGTGCGCTGAGGGTCGGATGCCGTCGCCGCGCTCGTGGATCGCGATCGCGGGGGCGGGCGACGCCGCGCCGTGGGAGCTCGCGGCGGCGGAGCAGGCGGGGGCGGCCGTCGCCGAGGCGGGCTGCGGGCTCGTGTGCGGCGGGCTCGGCGGCGTGATGGAGGCCGCGTGCCGGGGCGCCCGGTCGCGGGGAGGGTTGACGGTCGGCCTGCTGCCGGGGATCGATCGGGACGCGGCCAACGGCTGGGTGGTCGTGGCGCTGCCGACGGGGCTGGGCGAGGCGCGCAACGCGCTGGTCGTGCAGGCGGCCGACGCGGTGGTGGCGATCGGCGGCGGCTGGGGGACGTTGAGCGAGATCGCGCTGGCGCTGAAGGCGGGCGTGCCGGTGGTCGGGGTCGGCACGTGGGAGCCGGCACTTTCAGGCGCGGTGATCGAGGGCGTCGTGGCGGTCGACGGGCCGCGTGAGGCGGTGGAGGAGGCCCTGCGGCAGATTCGGCGCTGATTTCTCACAGACTTGTGACGAACGCGTGCTGATCCGTGACACGACCCTGCGTACGGTCGTGCCATGCCCGACATCCCGCCCCGCCAGCTGGTCCTCTGCGGCCTCGCGGTCGTCGCGGTCCTGCTGCTCGGCGGCTGGTACGTCTCGCGCGGCGGCGCGGGTGTCGCGCCGGCCGCTCCCGCGCCGATCGCGGTGCACGACGGCGACGGGGCGGGCGGCGGCTCGGTGCTCGTCCACGTCGCGGGGGCGGTGCGGCGGCCGGGGGTCTATCGCCTGCGCGCCGGCTCACGGGTCGACGACGCCGTGGGCCGGGCGGGCGGAGCGAAGCCGCGGGCGGATCTGACGCAGGTCAACCTCGCCGCCAAGGTCGAGGACGGCCGGCAGATCGTCGTTCCGCGGCGGGTCGCCGGAGCTGCGGCCGGCGGGACCGCCGAGGCGCCGCCGGGCGTGCCGCTCAACCTCAACACCGCGACGCTCGAGCAGCTCGACGAGCTGCCGGGTGTCGGTCCCGCGACCGCGCAGAAGATCCTCGACTACCGGGAGGAGCACGGCGGCTTCGGCTCGGTCGAGGAGCTCGGCCAGGTGCCCGGGATCGGCGACGTGCGGCTGGCGTCGCTGCGCGAGCAGGTGCGGGTGTGAGATGGCTCGCAGCGGCGCACCGCCACCCGCGCCACACGATCCTCTTCGCCGCCACGGCAGGGCTCCTCCTCGGGCCGCTGTCGCGGCCGGCCACCGTCGCTGCCGCGCTGGCCCTCGCGGTGTCGCTCGCCGCGCTCGCGCGGCCGGCCTCGCCGGAGCTCGCCGGGCTGCCCGCCACGGTCACCGGCGCCCGGTCGTGGCCGGCCTCGCCGGCGTTCGGAGCGCCGCTCGCCCTCGCGGCGGCGCTCGCGCTCCTGGCGGGCGCGCTCGTCGCGGACCTGCGGCTCGCCTCGCTCGAGCACGGGCCGCTCCTCGGCCTCGAAGGGCGCTCGATCGCCGCCCGCGCCGTGCTGCTCGAGCCGGTCCGCGACCGTCCCGGCGGCCTTGCCGTCGTCCGCGCGCGCCTGCTCGACGGCCCGGCGGCCGGCGACGGCGCGGTGCTGCGCATCCGCTCGCGACCCGGGTTCCGCGCGGCGGCGCCGTCCGGCAACGCCGCGGCGCTCCCCGTCGGCTCGCGACCGGGATCCGGTGCAGCCGGCGGTTGGCCGGGCGTCGGAGAGATCGTGGCGGTCCGCGGCACAGTCGCGCCGCTCGGGCTCTACGACGCGTACCAGGGCCGCCGCGGCGCGCTCGCGGCGATCGAAACGTCGGCGCTGCGCGCGACCGGCGAGCGGCGCGGTGGGCTCGCCGGCGTCGTCGACGCGGTGCGCCGCCGCGCCGAGGCCGGGCTCGAGCGCGGGCTGGAGGACGAGGACGCGGCGCTCCTGCGCGGGATGGTGCTCGGGCAGGACGAGCAGCTGAGCGACGACGTGCGGGACGACTTCAAGCGCTCGGGGCTCGCGCACATCCTCGCGGTCAGCGGCCAGAACGTGATGCTGCTGGCGACGTTGGTGCTCGGCGCGGGCGCGCTGTTCGGCGTCGGCCTGCGCGCGCGGCTCGTGCTCGCGCTGGTCCTGGTCGCGCTCTACGTGCCGCTGACCGGCGCCGGCCCGTCGATCCAGCGCGCGGGCGTGATGGGCGCGGCGGGGCTGGTCGCCGCGCTCGCCGGGCGGCCGACGCACCGCTGGTACGCGCTCGGGCTCGCCGCGGCGGTGACGCTCGCGCTCAACCCGCGGGCGTCGGGCGAGCCCGGATGGCAGCTCTCGTTCGCCGCGGTCGTCGCGCTGCTCGCGCTGGCGCAGCCGCTGCGCGCGGCGTTCGCCCGCGCCGTGCCCGGCCCGGTCGCCGACGCGGCGGCGATCACGGTCGCCGCCACGATCGGGACCGCCCCGCTGATGGCCTTCCACTTCGGGCAGGTCTCGCTCGCCTCGCTGCCGGCCAACCTGCTCGCCGCGGCCGCGATCGCGCCGGTGATGTGGCTCGGGATGCTCGCCGCAGCCGCGGCGCAGATCGCGCCGGCGCTGGCCGAGCCGTTCGACGCCCTCAGCGCGCCGCTGCTCGCGTTCATCCAGTGGGTGGCGCGGACGATGGCCGGAGCGCCGGCCGCGGCGCTGCCGCTGCGGGTCGGGTCTCCCGCAGCGCTGGCGCTCGCCTACGCCGCCCTGGCCGCAGCCGCCGTCGGCATCGGCCGCATGGCGCGCGCCGCCGCGCGAAGGCTCGGCCCACCGCGCCCTCGCCGCCGGCGCGGCTGGGCGGCCGCGGCGGCCGCTGTCGGCGCCGCCGCATTCCTCGCCGCCGCCTCGCCGGCCCATGACGCCCGCCCGCCGCTCGCCGGCGAGGTCGTGGTGTCGTTCCTGAACATCGGGCAGGGGGACGCGACGCTGGTCCAGAGCGGCCGCGCCAGCGTGCTGTTCGACACCGGGCCGCCGGGAGGCCCGATCCTGCGGCGCCTGCGCGAGGCCGGGATCGAGCGGCTCGACGGTCTCGTGCTGACCCACGCCGAGACGGACCACGAGGGCATGGCCTTGGAGGTGATGCGGGCGTTCGCGCCGCGGCTGGTGGTCGACGGCGGCGCCGGCTGGCCGACCTACGTGCAGCGGGCGCTGCCGGGCGCGCTCGCCGCCGCGCACGCCCGGCGGGTCGACGCCCACGCGGGACAGACGCTCGCGTTCGGCCCGATCCGCGTGCGGCTGCTGTGGCCGCCGCCCGCCGGGCCGGATTTCCACCCGGACGGCAACCCGAACGACCGGGCGGTCGTCGCGGTCGTCACGGTCGGCGACTTCGACCTCTTCATGCCCGCCGATGCCGAGTCGAACGTGACCGCCGCGCTGCCGCTGCCCGAGGTCGAGGCGATGAAGGTCGCCCACCACGGCAGCGCGGACGACGGCCTGCCCGCCCTCCTGCAGCGCCTGCGGCCCGAGATCGCCGCGATCGAGGTCGGCGCGGAGAACACCTACGGCCACCCGACGGCGTCGACGCTCGCAGCGCTGCGCGCCGTCGAGCACGTCTACCGCACCGATCGCGGCGGCACCGTGCGCCTGCGCGTCCGCCACGGCGCGATGACCGTGGAGCGAGCGCCGTGAAGCCCTCTAGACTCGCCCATCCGTGCCCAGCTTCAAGGCCGCCTACCTCATCCACGGCGACGACCACGGCCGAATCGCCGAGCGCCGCTCGCGGCTGCGCGCGATGGCCGAGGCCGAGAGCGGCTCGGCCGGCGTCGAGGTGTTCGAGCCGGACGCATGCACGCCCGACGCGATCGCCGCCGCGCTGTCGTCGATGACGTTCGCGCTCGGCCGGCGGTTCGTGATCGCCGACGGCATCGAGCGCTGGAAGGACGCCGACGTCAAGGGCGTCGCCGCCGCGATGGCGACCATGGATCCCGAGACGCTCACCGTCGCGTTCTTCGCGCGCGAGGAGGGTCGCTACAAGGCGCCGGCGGCGCTGCACAAGGCCGTCGAGTCGATCGGCGGTCAGATCGCCGCCGAGGACGTGCCGAAGGCCCGCGCGCTGCCGAAGTGGGTCGTCGGTCAGGCCAAGGAGCTCGGGGTCGAGCTCGACGACCAGGGCGCGCGCGCCCTGGTCGCGCAGGTCGGCGACCGGCGGCTGCGGCTGGAGCGCGAGCTCGAGAAGCTGGCACTCGAGCACGGCCCCGGGGCGCGGATCGGCGTCGAGGAGGTGCAGGCGTCGTGCGCCAGCTCGGTCGAGCGCAAGGCGTGGACGCTCGCCGACGCGCTGGTGGCCGGCGACGAGAAGGCCGCCACGCGGCTGCTGCTCGAGCTGCGCCAGCAGGGCGAGCGGCTGCCGAGCCTGCTCTACCAGATGGTCCGCCGCGTCCGCGACGCGCTCGCCATCGCCGAGGCGCTCGCCGCGGGCCAGCCGGCCGCGCAGATCCGCCGGACCCTGCGGATGCCGTCGTTCGCCGCCGAGCGCCTGATCTCCGACGTGTCGGCGCGCGACGCCGAGGCGTATCGGCGGGCGCTGGAGCTGCTGGCCGATCTTGAGGCCGAGAGCCGCGGTGGCGCGGGCGGGGCGTTGAGCGAGGACACCGCTGCGGTGCGGGCCGTGCTCGAGGCCGCGCGGTAGGGGTGACCGCGGCCGACCCCCGCCTCCCTACCAAACGCAGTCGCGCGCAACCCAACGGTTGCGTATTCTCAGTCCCATGGAACCACTGATCCGCGACCTCTACGCCTCCTTCAATGCCCGCGACATCGAGGCGGTCCTCACAAAACTGCACCCCGACGTCGACTGGCCGAACGCCTGGGAGGGCGGGCGCCTGCACGGCCACGACGCGGTCCGCGACTACTGGACGCGCCAGTTCGCGGCGATCGATGGGCGCGTCGAGCCGACCGCGGTCACATCAAAGGACGACGACACGGTCGAGGTCACCGTCCACCAGACCGTCAGCGACCTCGACGGCAACGTACTCAGCGACGACATCGTCACGCACACGTACACGATCCGGGACGGCCGGATCGCGCGGATGGACGTGAGTTAGGAGACCTTGCGCAGCCGGGCGGCGCGGGACTTCTTGCGGGCGCCGTTGTTGCGGTGCAGGGCGCCGCGCTTGACGGCCTTGTCGATCAGCTGGATCAGGCGCTGGTGCTCGGTTTCGGCCTTCTCGTCGTCGCCCTCGGCCACGGCGGCCTGCAGCCGGCGGAAGTAGGTCTTCACGGCCGAGGTGTACTGGCGGTTCTCGGCGCGCTCGCGGAGCGACCGCTGATTGCGCTTGATCTGTGAGGCGATGTTGGCCATGACACACGAAGCCGCGGACCCTCCGCGGCGGCGGCGTACTATAGCGCGCCGCTTGTCGGCGCCAGACCGTCAATCCCCGCGCGTGGCCGTGAACACCGCGATCTTCTCGGT
>DATDKF010000013.1:0-19347 GCA_036520135.1 Solirubrobacteraceae bacterium | reverse complement strand
GGGCCACGAGCACATCCGCGACCTCGCCGCCGAGCGCCAGCAGGTCCTCGACCGCATCCGCCACCGTCTGTCCTGAAACACCGTTCCGTCCGCGCCACGAACTAGTGTTCGCCCCATGGACGCGAACTGGCTGGCATCACGTCTCGCGGAGGGGCGCTCGATCGAGTCGATCGCCCGCGAGGCCGGCCGCAGCCCGTCCACGGTCGCCTACTGGGTCAACAAGCACGGCCTCACGTCCCACCACGCCGCCAAGCACGCGTCCCGCGGCGGCGTGCCACGCGCGCGCCTCGAGGAACTCGTGCAGGACGGCCGCTCGATCCGCGAGATCGCGGCCGAGCTCGAGCTCAGCCCCACGGCGATCCGCCACTGGCTCGCGAAATACGACCTCCGGACGCAACCTTCCCGGTACGTGCGCGGGGCCGGCAAGCCGCCGTCGGTCGTCCGTGAGTGCGTCCGCCACGGGTGGACCACGTTCGTCAAAACCGGCCGCGCGGGCCACCTGCGGTGTGGGCGCTGCAACGCCGAGGCGGTCGTCGCTCGCCGCCGGCGCGTGAAGCGCATGCTCGTCGAGGAGTTCGGCGGCGCCTGTCGCCGTTGCGGCTTTTCCCAGTATGCCGGCGCGCTTCAGTTCCACCATGTCGATCCGACTACCAAGGCGTTCCAGCTCGGTGGACGTGGACTGACCCGGTCGCTCGAGGCGCTTCGGCGGGAGGCGCGCAAGTGCGTGCTTCTATGCGCGAACTGCCACGCGATGGTGGAGGCCGGAGTCGCTACCCTGCCGCTGGCCATAACATGCCCTGAGCCGCCCGTCGCGGGTAGCTCAACGGTCGGGGGTAGCTCAATGGCAGAGCGAACGGCTGTTAACCGTTAGGTTGTGGGTTCGAGTCCCACCCCCCGAGTACGAGGCCCGCTTGCCCGCTAATAGCGAGGGAAGTGGGCCGTTCACTTGCTCGAAGCGCGTACACGGTGCGTTTGCCGGGTCAACCGCGCGACTTGGTCGCTGTTTGCGGGCCGTCGCAGGACGTTCTCGTCCGTAGCCGTATCTGCAGGCCTGCACGATCGCGGTGGTGTGCACGCAGGCGGCGCAGGGCGTCGAAGTCGCTTCTCCGACTGGCGATGATCGTCCTGAAGCGCGCAGCTCGAGGAGGCGTGAGCGCGGCTCGACCGGCTCGGCGTCCCGTAGTAGCGTCGCCCCATGTCGCGCCTAGCGGTTCTGCTGGCGCTGGTGCTCCTCGTGGGCTGTGGCGGCTCCCCGGCACCGGCGCAGCGTGCTGCCACGGGGCCGACGCTCGCGCAGCGCCTCGACGCCGAGCTGGCGAAACAGGGCGAGGCCGCCGAGGTGCCGGGCGTCGCGGCGGCGGTGGTGGTGGACGGCAGGTCGATCTGGTCGGGCGCGTGGGGGATGGCCGACGTCGAGCGTCATCGGAAGATGACGCCTGACACGCCGATGGCGTTCGGCAGCATCACCAAGACATTGACGGCGTCGCTGGCGCTCCGGCTCGCCGAGAAGGGGCGGCTCGATCTCGATGACCGCATCTCGCGCTGGCTTCCGGAGTGGCGTGGAGCGCCGGATATGACTGTGCGCCGGCTGCTGGCCCAGACGGCCGGGGTCGTCGATCCGGAGGACGACCGGTTCTACGCGAGGGCGGACCGGCACCACGGCCGGGTCATCAGGCCCGAGGCGTGGCTGAACGCCTTACCGCGCCCAAAGCTCGATCCCGGCAACACGCCGTCCTACGCCAACGCGAACTACATCCTCGCCGGATTCATCGTGCGTCGCGCGGCGCGCGGCGACTGGCCGCGAATGCTGCGCGATCTGCGGCCCGGCCTCGCGTTGCAACCCGAGCAGACCGTCGCCGCCCGTCCGGCGCGCGGCTATTTCTATCCAGACAGCCAGACGCCCACGCCGTGGCCGACCGGCGGCGGCGGGATGGTCCCGTCGACCGCTCTCGCCAGCTTCGCCGGGACCGCGGGCGCCCTTGCCGGGTCGACTGCGGCGCTCGCGCGCTGGGGGAACGCGCTGCTCGGCGGCGACACGCTCGCGCCGCGCTCGCTCGAGCAGATGACGAGGTTCTCCGACGAGGGGGCGATGTGGGATGGATACGGGCTGGGGCTCGCGCACCAGCGCGTCGACGACCGCGAGGTCTGGGGCCACGTCGGTGACATCGACGGCTTCCATGCCGAGCTCTGGCACTTGCCTGAGGAGAATCTCACGATGGCCGTCGCCTGGAACGACGACCGAGTTGGGAACGACGTCATCCCGCGCTCGCTGCTGATCGTCGCGCTCGACGCCGTCAAGTGACCCCGTGGTAGCCGCGCAGGCACTTCGGAGGCAAGACGCTGCAAGTCCGCAGCGGTTCGGAGGCAAAGACGTAGGCAAGCGGCCGCCAAAGCGCAGGCCAGAGAGGTTTGTTGTTCCCAAACCCCGGAGCTTCCTAGTTGAAGACGACGTCGAACCCCCGAAAGCACGACTCCTGACCGGTCGGGGCGGGCCTGGGTGTACGAGCTGGTCACGACGACCGACGCTTGCTCGGTGCCCGCGCAGTTCGCGCGAGAGGGGTTCTCAGGCCCGGCCCAGCGTGGAGCTTCGCGACGTGACCCGCCTACGAGCTGTCGTTGGTATGACCGTGATCTGCGCCGCGGCCGCTGCAGCCACGGCCGCTGCATCGACGGTCACCGTGGAGGTCGATCCCGCGGGTAATGCCGGCCTGGAGTACCGCGCCGCACCGGGCGAGTCAAACCGCGTCGAGGTGGTCCACGTGAACGACTTCACGATCCGCGTGATCGACCTCGCCGCCGTCATCACCTCAGGGGACGCGCGGGCGCGGACAGCCTGTCCGGCCGGGCGGGCTCAGATGGCCTGGCCGGCGGCACGGGCCACGACACTCCCTTTGGCGGACGCGGGCACGACTTCCTCCGCGCCGGCCTCGGTGACGACTCCCTCTCGGGCGGCGACGCAACGTGCGGCCCCGGCTACGACATCGTCAGGCCCGTGGAGAGCGGCGACGTGATCGAGCTCGATTGCGAGATCGCGCGGTTCTCCATGCCGACACGCCACCCGGACGCAAAACTGATCGACGTAACGCCGTACCCGGAACTCCTGGACGGCGACTCCGTGACGTTCGGCATGACCTGCCCCTACACCGAGATCGACGGCAGCATCTTCGAGATCTTGTCGATCAGCGGCACGGTTGTGCTCCGCGACCCGCAGGACGGACGCAGGCTGGGCGGCGGCTCGATCCCGGACGCCGTGACCCAGCGCTGCGCCCAAGCCGAGCCTGACCCGCAAACCGATGCCCCGCCGCGCATCCAGATCCGCGTGCCGCTAAACGCGCGGGGCCGCACGTTGCGCGCTGGCCTTGGCTTCCTTCTCGCGACTGTCTCGTTCGCCGGCCGTAACGTGCCGCCCGTGCCGTGGACGGCCATCCTGCAAAATGCGGCATAGCTTGGAAGCGTCTCGGAGCCTCGCGGCTACGGGGGACGGTGCCAGAGCAGCGGGAGCGGGCACTCGAACACGAGCTCGAGTCCGTCGATCTCGTCGATCTGCTCGCCGACCTGGCGGAACCCGAGCGAGTGGACGAGCGCGAGCGACGGCGCGTTGCCGGGGCTGACGGACGCGACGCAGACGCGCGCGCGGCCGGTCGTGAACGCCCATGCCGCCAGCCCCACGATCGCCTCCCGGGCGTAGCCGCGGCGCCGCCGGCCGTCCACGACGTCATAGCCGATCTCCACACGGCCGTGCACGTCGGGCGGCTCGTGGAAGCCGACGCTGCCGACGACCTCCCTCGCCTTCCGGAGCACCACCGCGCGCACGAGCCACGGTTGCTCGGACGGATTGGCGGCGAGTTGGGCGAGTCGCAGTCGTGCCGGGACTGCCTCCGCCCAGCCGTTGGGGATCACGGCTCCAAGCTCGCGCGTGACCGCGGCGATGTCGCCGCTGTCGATCAGCCGCAGCAGATCCGGAGGCAGCGGGACGAGCTCGAGCCGCTCGGTGCTGATGACGGCCACCACGGATGACATCCTGCCGACATGGACATCCGTCACCGCCGCAGCCGTCGCAGCCGAAGTGATGAGCCGTGGGTACGCGACGTGCGCTGCGGGCCTAGGGCGAGGCGGGGGTCGGCTCGGGTTCCGGAGGCTTTACCGATTCGCCGATCTCGTTGGCCGTGTTCGCATAGCGGACCGTCGCGCCGAAGCCGAGCAGCTTGGCGCGGTTGCGCGTCCGCCTCAGGAGCTTGCGGAGGTCGTCCGGCGCCTTGACGCCGACGAACTTGAACGTGACATCGGTCGTCTCCTTCTGCCCAAGGAAGCGCAGCGACCGGTCGATGACCTCGCCGGGACGCTTCGTGCAGCCGTCCTGACCGCCGATGAGGAAGTAGAGGGAAACGCTCTTCGTGCCCTCCTGCTCCTGCTGCTTGACGAGGTCGTTGACGGCGTACCTGACGGCGCGGGCGAAGTCGGACGTCCCGCCCGCGCGGAGCGGCGCGAGCGCCTTCTCGAACTCGTCGTCGTTGTCCTCGGCGAAGTCGACGCTGGGGCGGGTGTAGCTGCTGCTGCAGTTCGGTCCCGCGACGCGGAGCGAGTACGCGATGTCCGGCGTGCCTTTGACGGCGGACAGGATCTCGTCTTTGACGGCAGCGAGCTTCTCCACCTTCCCGATTCTCCCGCCCATGCTCGACGACACGTCCATCACGTACTGCACGCGCACGGCGGGTGGATCCGGCTTGAGGTTGTCGTTGTAGAACTTCCAGAGCGCAGCGACGATCCCGACCGTGAGGCTCACGATCGTGAGCCACTTCAGGATGTCCCATCTGACCGATCGCCCGTCGGAGTCGCTCATGGGGGTATTGCGAGGCTAGGCTGCGCCGCCATCTGCCGTCAACGTTGGCCGAACGGATTGAGGGCCGCGGCGTGTGCCGCCGCGCGGCGCCTGGCCCCGCCGCGGCTCTCCTGCGCCAGACCGCGCCACAGCGCCCAGCCGTTGGGATCGCGCTTCACGCCGCGGGCGAAGTCGTCCCGAGCCGCGAGGCGATCGCCGCGCGCGCGAGCAGTCTCGCCGAGCAGGCGCCACGCCTCGGCAGACCACGGGGCCCATCGCAGCGCCGCCCGCGAGTCGTCGCGGACCTCCGCGAAAGCGCTCGCCCTGAGCGCGACCCGGCCGCGGTCGAGCGCGGCGTTCCCCGCCAGACCGGCCGCGCTGAACGCAGCGAGGACGAGCACTACGACGAGTGTGGCGGCACGCGGTACGCGGTGCGCGACGGCCTCGGTGCCGCGGGCCATGAGCAGAAGTGATCCCGCACAGCCGAGCGCGGTGACTGTCACGACGGGAACCTCCCAGTCGACGTCGATCGCCGCGTGCGCCAGGAACGCCGCGTACGCGCCCGCGGCGGCCGGAGCGAGAGGGTGGGCGCGGGCCCGGGCGACCGCCACGACGGGGCCGCCGAGCGCGCCGGCCAGCAGCAGCAGGCCAGGCAGTCCGAGCTCTGCGAGCGTTTCGAGATAGAGGTTGTGGGCGTTGTTCGCGCGGCGCGGCACCGGCCGGAGCTCGAGCCAGGTCCGCGCGAAGCTGCCCGCTCCGGCGCCTCGCAGGGGCGCGTCGGCCGCCGAGCGCGCCGCCACCGCCCAGAAGCGAAGCCGCGGCGTGACCGACACGCTCGACGGCGAGCCGCCAGATCTCGCAGGCTCGTCGCCGGACACCGGGGAAGGCGCGGCGACGAGGACGGCGAAGCCGATCGCGGCGGCCGCCGTAGCGACGGCTGCCCGCCGCCGCCCGCCGGACAGAGCGGCGGCCACGACGGTGCCGACGGCCAGCGCTGCGAACGCGCCGCGGCTCGAGGTCGCGAAGACGGTCGCAAGCTGGACGGCGGCAGCGGCGGCGGCAAGACCGCGAGCGCTCCGTCGCGTCGCGCGCATCGCGAAGCCGGCGGCGAGGACCGCTCCCATGGCGGCGAGCAGACCGAGGGCATTCGCGTACCCGACCGGCTCAGGGGCCCCCGCGGCCAGCGCGATTGTGCCCGTCAGCGTGCCGGCGGCGACCAGGCCTGCGAGGACGGCGGATGCCGCGGGTGGGCGCGCGACGAGGATGAGAGCCGTGAGCGCGGCCAGACCGACGATTCCGCGCTCGACCTCGCGGATCGACGCCTCCAGGTCGACGGACCAGGCAACGGACAGGCTCGTCCACGCGAGCAGGCTCCCGAGGCACGCCAGGGTGAGGAGCTCGAGCCGGCCGAGCCGAAGGCGTCGCCTGAACAGGGCGGCTGCCGCGACGAGCCAGAGCAGGCAGAGGGAGGCGACCCCCCACGCGACGGGCGCGCGGCCGCCGTCTGCCACGGCGAGCGCGCCCACCGTCGCGAACGCGAGCAAGCCGGCCAGCGCGGAGCGCGGGTCCAGCCGCTCAATTGAAGACGACGAAGAACCCTGGGAAGAACGCATCGACCGTTGGTCGTGCCTTCGTGCCGGCGTCGTTGATCACGACGGACGCCTGTTCGGTGCCGGGGCAGTTCGCATCGAAGTGCGGGCCGGGGACGATGACCCCGTTCTCGAAGCGATCGGGACCGTCGAACGGGCGGTCCGGGCCGACCAGGGCCGACGTGATGGCCGGTGACGGTCTGCGCACGGTAAGAGCCTCCACGACTCAATGCCTCTGAGTCAATGCGGGATCCGTGCGGCTCGGCCGGCGACCCAGCAGTCGCTCGCGCCGCGGCAGCTCCGGTAGCGCGCCAGCGGCGAGCGCAGCCGGGATGATCGGGGCCTACCGCGTGTCGCGGTAGGCCCCGATACCACCTACTCGTAGGAGACGGCCTCCAGCACCTTGAGCCGTGACGCGCGGCGGGCGGGCAGGACCGCCGCGCCGACGCCCGCGACCACCGCCACCAGCGAGAAGCCGGCCAGCGCGAGCCACGGGATCGTCATCGTGGCGATGTCCGGCATCGCCTGCGTGCCGAGCACGGCGACGAACAGCCCGAGCCCGAGGCCGAGCGTGGCGCCGATCAGCGCCGTGATGACGCTCTCGTGCCGGATCATGCGGCGCGCCTGCCGGCGCGTCATGCCGATGGTGCGGAGCATCCCGATCTCGCGGGTGCGCTCGAACACCGACAGCACCATCGTGTTGACCATGCCGAACAGGCTCACGATGATCGAGAAGCCGAGCAGCGCGTAGAGCATGGCCATCGCCGACGCGCGGTCCTTGGTCTTGGCGTCGGCGTAACCGGCTTCCGTGTGGAAGCTTGCGTCGCCCAGGCCAACGGCCGTCGCCCTGATCGCCGCCGCCGCGCCGGCGTCCGCGTCGAGGAACGTCAGGCTGTCCTTCAGCGTCGTGAACGAGCTGTCGAACGCCTCCTGGCCGATGCTGATGTCGCCGAGCAGCGGCTCGGCCACGGGCGGGTCGTAGATCCCGCGGACGCGCAGCGTGCCCTTCTTCCCGGCCGGGGTCGTGACGTCGATCCTGCCGCCGATCGCCAGGTGGTTGTCCTCGGCGTATGCCTTGGTGACGATCGCGCCGTCGGCTCCGAGCTGACCGAGCGTCCGGTCGGACCCCGTCTTCCAGTTGAACGAGTAGAAGCGCGTGATCGTGGCGGGATCGGGCCCGGTGATCTCGCTCTCCTTGCCCTTCACCAGCACGGTCTCGGACCGCACCTGGCTCGAGGCGGTCACGCCCGGCGCGGCGGCCAGCTTGTCGCCGCCCGCGGCTTGGTACGGCAGGGTGTCCTTGGAGTCGACGATGTAGTCGGCGTCGACCTGGTCGGTGACCGCTTCCCGCGTCGCGCTGTTGAGGCCGGCGCCGAGCACGGCGACGACGGTCACGAGCGTGAGCCCGATCATCAGCGTGGCGGCGGTCGAGGCGGTCCGGCCGGGATTGCGGACGACGTTGGCGCCGGCCACCTCGCCGGCCACGCCGCCGATGCGGCGCGCCGGCCAGCCGACCACGCGGGCAAGCGGCTGCACGAGCCGCGGCGCGAGCAGCGCGATGCCGGTGAACAGCCCGAGCGTGCCGCCGCCGAGCAGGACCGCGACCGCGGTGGCGCCCAGGCCGCCGGCGAACACGGCGAAGGCGATGGTGGCGAGCGAGACCGCCGCGACCACGCCGCCGGCGTTGTGGGACTGCGCGGCCAGCCTCGTCGGCGGCAGCGTCGCGCCCTCGCGGACGGCGGCGATCGGCGGGACCCGGGTCGCCCGCCGGGCCGGCAGCACGCTCGCGAGGAGCGTGATGCCGACGCCCAGGGCCATCGAAGCGAGCACGGTGCGCGTGGCGATCACCGTGTGGCCTGTCGGCAGCTCGGCGCCCAGGGCGTCGACGAGCAGCATCATGCCCTTGGCGACCCCGTAGCCCATGACGAGCCCGATCGCGGAGGCCACGAGCCCGAGCACGGCGCCCTCGATCACGACCGAGCGCATGACCTGCTTGCGCGAGGCGCCGAGGGTGCGCAGCGTGGCGAGCTCACGCGTGCGCTGGGCGACGGTGATCGAGAGGGTGTTGAAGATCACGAACGCGCCGACGAGCAGCGCGATGCCGCCGAAGACCAGCAGGAAGGTGCGGATCTGCGAGACGTCGTGCTTCCAGTCGCCTTCGGCCTCCTTGACCGACGCCTCGGTGCCCTTGACCTGCAGGTCCGCAGGGAGCAGCGGCTGGATGGCGCGCACGAGCTGGGCGCCCGACGTGCCCGGCTTCGCGTCGATCGACATGATGTCGAAGTGGCCTTCGCGGTGCAGCAGCTTCTGGGCGGACTTGACGTCCCAGACGGCGAGGGTGGGGATCGGCGGCAGGTTCTCGGCAAGGAACGACACCGTGCCGGCGATCCGGAACGTGTGCCGGGTGCCGAGCGTCGAGATGACGATCGGGTCGCCGATCGCGTAGTGCCGCGTGGCCGCCGTGTGGCGGTCGATGACGACCTGGCGGGGACCCTTGGCCCACGCGCCGGACTCGAGCTTGAGCGGTCCCCAGGCCCCGGCGGTGGTGGCCGAGATGTTCAGCTTGGCGGGGTCGACGCCACGGGCGATGCTGTGCGTGGCGACGACCTTCCCGTCGCGGCCGATGACGTCCGCGGCGTGCAGCTCCTTCTGCGGCGAGACCTCACCGGATGCGTCGGCGACGCCGGGCAGCGCCCGGACCTTCGCGAGCATCGAGACCGGCATCGACGCGTGGGTACCGCTCGTCGAACCCTTGACGAGCTCCTTCTCGAAGATCGCGGCGTCGGTTGTCGCGGTCGATCCATCGTCGAGCTCGAGGCCCGACTGCTGCGTCGTGTCGGTGAGGATGAAGGTGCCGGCGACCATCGAGACGCCGATGACGATCGCGAAGGCGGTGAGCAGGGCGCGGATCTTGCGACCGGCGAGCCCTTTGAGGGCGACGGCGATCATCGGTCTGACACCGGCTCGAGCTGGGGGAGGAGAGTTGTCATCTGCCGACCGTGTCAGCCCGCGGCGTCGCGAGATATGGGGTCGGCAGGCGTTTCAGGGTGCCGCTTTGTGCACCCCAGGTACGGGCACCAGGCTAACCGCACCCGTAAGGGGCTTAAACGCCTACCCGCGCCGGCAGGGTGCCCGGCTCGCAGGCGCCCTGCGCTGGCGCGATGCTGCCTGGCATGGAATACGCCAATGCAGACACCCCCCAGTACGACAACTCACTCGAAGGCGCCCGCGCGTGGTTCGCCCACAACGGCGTGACCCGCCCCCGCGAGGGCGGGATCATCGGCGGCGTGACGGCGGGCCTTGCCCGCCGCTACGGCGTCAACGTTCTCGTCGCCCGCGTGGCGATGGTCCTCGGGATGGTGATCGCCACGCCGGTGCTCTACCTGCCGCTGTGGATCCTCATGCCCAAGGACGCCGCGTAGCGAAGCTCAGACCCCGGCGGGGCCGTGCCCGTTCGGTCCTGCCGGGGCGTCGAGCAGCGCGAAGCCGACGCTGTCGTCCTCGAGCTGCGCATCGAGCAGCTTGCCGTCGAGCGCCTCCGCGGCGCGCGGGTCGAGATAGACGTGCGCGTCCGATGAGCCGGCGTCCTCGTCGCCCTGCTCGGGCACGTCGACGAGCGTCATCTCGAGCGGGACGCCCTCCTCCGTCGGTTCGCCGGGCGCGATGCGCAGCCCGCCGGTCTCGTCGTCGATCGGGGCGCTGGCCACGATCCGCCGGACCGCCTCTTCTGCGCTGGGTGTGAGCGTAAGCATTGATCACGCCTACCCGACGTTGCGAGATGCCATGCTGCGATCGTGGACGTGCGGACATTGCGGGCGTGGACGTACGAGCGCCAGCGGCTGGACCGCGCGGCGCCGAACGCGGCGGCCGCGCTCAAGGACGTGATCGGGGTCTACAGCGCTCACCCGAGCGCGCCGCTGTCGCTGCACGCCCGCGCCGCGAAGATGGACGCCGCGGCGTTCCGGCGGCTGAAGGCGATCCGCCTGCCGGCGATGCGCCAGTCGATCCACCTGCTGCCCGCCAAGACCGCCCACCTGGCGTTCCGGGCCACGCCGGCGCCGGCCAACGACCGCGTCAAGCGGTTCCGTCACTTCAAGTTGACCGACAAGCGCTACGAGGAGCTGCGAAAGCAGCTGCTCGAGGCCGCGCAGGAGCCGCTCACCCAGGAGGAGCTGCGCGAGGCGACCGGCAGCAGCGACGCAAAGGAGCTCAAGGGCGTCTCGGCGCAGATGACGCGCGACGGCGAGCTGGTGCGGGTCGCGGCCGGCGGCCTGCGATCGAACGAGCTGCGCTACCAGGCCGCCGACATCGCCGACGCCGACGCTGACGAGGCGCTCGCCTGGCTGGCCGGCGAGTACCTGCGCGCGTTCGGGCCCGCCCGCGCGAAGGACTTCACGTGGTGGTCGGGCGCCGGCGCCAAGCGCGCGAAGGCGGCGCTGGCCGAGCACGACACCGAGGAGCTCGACGACGGCTACCTGATCCTCGCGACGGACCTCAAGGCGTTCGAGCGCGTCAAGCCGCTGAAGGGCACGGTCGACCTGCTGCCCAAGTGGGACTGCTACCAGATGGGCTATTCCGCGGACGGGCGCGACCGCTTCGCCCACCCGGACGTCGCCGCGCAGTGCTACGACTTCCGCGGCGACGGGCGGCCGGTCATCCTCGTCGACGGCGAGGCCGTCGGCACCTGGGAGCGCGAGCAGCCGGAGTTCTTCGATCGCGCGACGAAGTCGGTGCGCGCGGCGGTCGAGCGCCGGCTCGACGAGATCAGGGCGTTCCTCGCCTGAACCACGCCTCGAGCTCCTCCGCCGCCCGCACGCCGCCGTCGTGCGCCGCGATCCAGGCCGCCACGCGCCGCACCCGCGGCGCCACCGACGTCCGCCCGAGCGCTCGGCGCGCCGCCAGCCGCACCCCGCGCGGCGTGCAGAGGCGCCGTGGCAGCCGCACGCCGAGCCCGGCCCAGTCGACGCGCGCCGCGTTCTCGGCCATGTCGCCGCCGGCGGGGGAGAGCACCACCGGGCAGCCGCACGCGAGCGCGCGCATCAGCGTGCCGTGGCCGCCGTGGGCCACGACGAGGTCGCACGCCGGCATGGTCTGCGAGTACGACAGCCACGGCACCAGCACGGCGTTGCCCGGCACGGTCACCGGCGGCGACGGCTCGCGTCCGTTGTAGGTCGCGATCACCCGCACCGGCTCGCCGGCCAGCCCGGCGAGCGCCGCCCGCAGCAGCCGGTGCTCGGGATCCTGCGCCGTCGATGGCGCCACGAGCACGACCGGCCCGGGCCCGGGCGGCGCCTCCACCCGCTCGCCCGGCGGCTCCCACAGCAGCGGCCCGACCACCCGCAGCCAGCGCGGCCAGTCGCGCGGGTACTCGAGCTGCGGCAGCGTCGCGACCAGCGTGAGCGACCGCGAGAGTCCGGTGTGCAGCCACGGCAGCGGCCCGAGCCCGAGCCGCGCGCGGCACTCGTTGTACTCGCGCCGCCCCCGCTCGAGGCCGCGCGCCACCAGCCGGTCGGTCGCCCGCCATAGCCCGCTTCCGACCGCCGTCCGCGGCAACCGCGCCCCGATCGCGTACGGCGGGAAGCCCGGCGGGAGCTGCGGGTGGACGTGCGGGACGAGCGTCGCCACCGGCACGCCCTCCAGCTCGGCGGCCAGCGCCGGCGCCGGCGTGAGAATGTCCGCCACGGCGACGTCGGGCGCGAACGAGCGCACCACCGGCCGCGTCTCCGCCGCCGCCCGCACGGCGGCCGCGTACGGCTTCAGCGGCCGCTCTCGGGTCGGGAACACCTGGTACTCGGGCGCGGCCGCGAACGTCATCCCCGCGGCCGTCGCGGGCTCCTCCCAGCGCCGCCACGTCTGCAGCGCGACGTCGTGCCCGCGCGCGACCAGCGCCTCGCCGAGCGCGAGCATCGGGAACGCGTGCCCCGGGTCGCCGAACGCGCCGAGGAGGACCCTCAAGAATTCAGCTCGGCGACGAGCCGGAGCTGCTCGAGCCGCGCGTCACGCGTCCACGCCATCGGGGCGACCATCAACGTCCCGACGCCGGCGTTGCGGAAGACGGCCAGCCGGTCGCGCACCACGTCGGGCGGGCCGCACAGCGAGACGGTGTCGATCAGCTCGGCGGGCAGCGCCGCGGCCGCCTCGTCCTTCTTGCCCTCCAGGTACAGGTCCTGGACCTTCTGGGCGGCATCCTCGAACCCGTAGCGGCGCACGAGCGCGTTGTAGAAGTTCTTGTCGCGCGAGCCCATCCCGCCGACGTAGAGCGCGACGTAGTGGCGCATCGCGTCTCGCGCCGCGTCGACGTCGTCGGTGACCATCACGTTGACCATCGGGGTGATCTCGAAGTCGTCGAACCCCTTGCCGCCGCCCGCGCGCGCGAAGCCCTCCTCGAGCAGCGGCCGGAACTCGGCCACGTGCTCGGGTGAGAACAGCGTCGGGATCCAGCCGTCGGCGATCTCGGCGGCCAGCGCGGTGTTCTTCGGGCCGATCGCGGCCAGGAAGATCGGGATCCGATCCTGCACCGGCGCGATCGTGAGCTTTAGCGCCTTGCCGGGGCCGTCCGGGAGCGGGAGCGTCAGCGTCTCGCCGTCGTAGACGACGCGCTCGCGGCGCAGCGCCATTCGCACCACGTCGACGTACTCGCGCGTGCGCTGGAGCTGCCGGCCGAAGCGCTGGCCGTGCCAGCCCTCGGCGACCTGCGGCCCGCTCGAGCCGATGCCGAGGATCATCCGCCCGCCGGAGAGCTGGTCGAGCGTCGCGGCGGTCATCGCGGTCATCGCCGCCGACCGGCCGGGGATCTGGAAGATCCCCGAGCCGAGCCGGATCGTCGAGGTCGCCTGCGCGATCCAGCCGAGGATCGTCGCCGCGTCAGACCCGTAGGCCTCCGCCGACCACACCGAGTCATAGCCCAGCCGCTCGGCTTCCTGGACGAGCGCGAGCTGGTCCTCCGCGCTGAGGCCCAGGCCCCAGTAGCCGATCGTCACGCCGAGCTTCATGAGCGGCGCGCGACGCTATCAGCCCGTCGTCCCGATCCGGTCCACTAGGCGCAGCAGGTGCAGCGGCGAGAAAGGCTTGGTGAGGAACAGGTCGGCGCCCGCCGCGAGCGCGCCGCGCTCGGCCTGCGGGCCGGAGTCGCCGGTCAGCATCACGATCGTCGCGCCCGCCGTGGCGGGGTCCGACCGCAGCCGCCGGCACGCCTCGATCCCGTTCACGCGTGGCATGTCGACGTCGAGGAACACGATCTCGGGCCGCTCCTGCACGGCGCGCTCCACCGCCTCCGCGCCGTTCGACGCCTCCTCGAGCCGGTAGCCCGACACGTCCTCGAGCGTCGTCGCGATCAGCTTGCGGATCATCGGATCGTCGTCGACGATCAGGATGGTCCGCGTCACGCGTTCCCCGCCCGCAGCTCGGCGAACGTCTCGTCGGAGATCGTGTCGAAGGCGGCCACCACGTCCGGGTCGAACTGCGTACCGGCGTGGTTGCGGATCTCCTCGCGCGCCCGCGCGAAGCGCGTGCCGCGGCGGTACGGGCGGTCGGTGGTCAGCGCGTCCAGCGCGTCCGCCACCGCGAAGATCCGCGCCGGCAGCGGGATCTCGTCGCCCGCCAGCCGGTCGGGGTAGCCGCGGCCGTCCCAGCGCTCGTGGTGATGGCGCACGACGAGCTTGCCGTCGCCGAGGAACTCGACGTCGCGCAGGATCTCCGAGCCGATCACCGGGTGCTGGGCGATCAGCGCGAACTCGTCCTGGCTGAGCGACCCCGGCTTGAAGAGGATCGCGTCGGGGACGCCGACCTTGCCGACGTCGTGCAGGAGGAACCCGAACTCGAGCTCGGGCAGCATGTCGGTGTTCAGGCCCGTCGCCTGGGCGAGCGCGATCCCGTAGGCGGTGACGCGCTCGGCGTGCTTGCCGGTGTAGGCGTCGCGCGCCTCGACGGCGTTGGACAGCGCGCGCACGGTCGCCTTGTAGGACTCGCGCAGCTCGGCGGCGCGGGAGCGCTCCTGCTTGAACACCTCGCGCAGGTCGGCGGCGTACCGCTCGAGCTGATGCTGGCGCGCCGAGGCCTGACGCTCGGTGCGCTCCAAGCGCGCACGGAGCGTCGCGACGTTGTCTCCGTTCCCTGGGGCCGTCACCTCGATCGCACGTCCTGCCAACGCATTGTCAAGACTAATGAGAGCAGGAACGCCGGTGTGACCGTTTGCTTGCGCGAAGTCATCACGGTCGTGGACCCGCTATCCAATCAGGGCATGCGCACTCCCTTCGCGGTCATGGCGGTGCTGCTCGTGATCCTCGTCGCGATCGGGCTCGCGACCGACGGCGGCGACGAGCCCGCGGCGGCGCCGCGCACGGCGCCCGTGCCCGTGATCGCCCACCGCGTCGAGGCGCTGCGCGACCTGCGCTACGACTCGGTGCCCAAGCCGGTCGAGGTCACCGCCGCCACCGCGCGCCGCGAGGGCCTCGAGGACCTCGACCGGTCGTACCCGCCCAAGCAGCGCCACGCCGACGAGCAGGTCCTCAAGCTGCTCGGGCTGATCGAGCCCGACGCCGACCTGCGCGACCTCACCGGCTCGCTGTTCGAGCAGGGCGTGGCCGGCTACTACGACCCGCGCGACGGCCGCCTGCGCGTCGTCACCGGCACCGGGACGGGCACGCGCGTGCTCACCGAGATGACGCTCGCGCACGAGCTCACGCACGCGCTCGAGGACCAGCGCTTCGGGCTGGAGGAGCCCAAGGGCAGCGACGACCGCGCGCTCGCCCGCACCGCGATGATCGAGGGCACCGCGACCGCGCTGATGTACGCCTACGTGCAGCGCTACTTCACGAGCGAGGAGACGCTCGGCGGGCTGCTCGGGGCGGCGTTCGCGGACACCGGCGGCCTGCCGCCGTTCCTGGAGGCGCAGGTCGTGTTCCCGTACGTCGGTGGCAACGCGTTCGTCGACGAGCTGCTGCGGCGGGCGGACGGGCGCTGGAACCTCGTCAATCTGGCCTACGAGGCGCATCCGCCGAGCTCGACCGAGCAGGTGCTGCACCCGGCGGCCTACTTCGACGCTGACCGGCCCGACCGGGTGACGCTGCGCGCCGGCGGCGTGCTCGGCAAGAGCTGGACGCGCGCGACCGCGGGCACCTGGGGCGAGCTGCAGACGCGCGAGCTGCTCGCCACCGGCGTCGGCGGCGCGACGGCCGCCGCGGCGGGCTGGGGCGGCGACCGCTACGAGCTGTGGCAGTCCGATGCTGGCCTCGGCGACGTGCTGGTGATGCGCTGGCGCTGGGATACGCCGCGTGATGAACGCGAGTTCGCGGGCAAGCTGAGAGAGTGGGTGCGCGACAAGCTCGGCGGGCAGGCGACGGCGGTGGTGGAGCGGCACGGCGCGGTGACGCTGGCGATCGCGCCCGACGCGCGCCTCGCGGGCCGGCTGGCCGGGGAATGACCGGCGGCCTGGACCGCCGCGCCCTAACGGTGCTGGGCGCGGGTCATCTGTGCATCGACCTGTGCCAGGGCGCGGTCCCCGCGCTGCTGCCGTTCCTCGCCGCGGAGCGGGGCTACTCGTACGCGGCACTCGGCGCGCTGGTGCTGTTCTCGACGATCGGCTCCTCGATCATCCAGCCGGCGTTCGGGATCCTCTCGGACCGCGTCGCGCGGCCGTGGCTGATGCCGGGCGGGCTGCTGCTGGCGGGCACGGGCATCGCCCTGACGGGCACGGCGCCGTCATACGGGCTCACGGCGGTGTGCGTGGTCGTGTCCGGCATCGGGGTCGCGGCGTTCCACCCCGAGGGGGCGAAGTTCGCCGGGCTGGCGTCGCGCGAGCGGCAGGGGAGGGGCATGAGCCTGTTCTCGGTGGGCGGCAACGCGGGCTTCGCGCTCGGGCCGCTGCTGACCACACCGCTCGTGCTCGCGCTCGGGCTGTCGGGGACGCTCGCGCTGCTCGTGCTCCCGCTGACCGCCGCGATCGTCACCGCCCGCGAGCTGCCGCGCCTGCGCACGCTGGAGGACGCGCGGGTCGTCGCCGCCGGGTCGGGCACCGACGACTGGGGCGCGTTCAGCCGGCTGTCGGCGCTGATCGCGGCGCGGTCGGGCGTGCACTTCGGGATGCAAGCGTTCGTGCCCGCGTACTTCGTGGCGGAGCTCGCGACGTCGAAGGCGACCGGCAACGCGGCGCTGACGCTGTTCCTCGCCGCCGGCGCGGCCGGGACGCTCGTCGGCGGTGGCCTGGTGGACCGCTGGGGCGCCCAGCGGGTGCTCGTCGGCACGATGGCCGCGCTGCTGCCGCCGCTGCTCGTGCTCCCGCTCGTGGGGGAGGCGGTGGCGATCGTGCTCGTCGGCGCGGTCGGCTTCTTCACGATCGCGAGCTTCTCGGTGACGGTCGTACTCGGGCAGGCGTACCTGCCGAACCACCTCGGCCTGGCGTCGGGCGTCACGCTCGGGTTGGCGATCGGGCTCGGCGGCGTGATGGCGACGGCGTTGGGCGTCGTGGCCGACCACTGGGGTCTGCCGGCCGTGCTGTGGGCGATCGCGTGCCTGCCGGTGCCGGCGACGCTGCTGGCGCTGACCCTCCCGGCGATCCCGGCGGCGCGGCCGCGCCGCCCCCTCCGTGTGGGATCCGCGCTCGCGGGGAACCAGGAGGCGCAGTGAGCGATAAGCGCCGGTCGCCGCGGGTCCGCGTCGAGATGCAGTGCACGCTGCACCGACGCAGCGGGTCGCCGATCGCCGCGCGCACCGTCGACCTCGGGCCGGACGGCATGTGCGTCGCCACGACGCGGCCGCTCGCGACCGACGAGGTGCTCTCGTTCGAGGTCCCGCCGCGCATCAGCGGCCGCGCGCGCGTGCTGCGCCAGCAGGGCTACGACAGCTACGCGGTGCGGTTCGAGACGCTCGGCGATCCCGCGCGCGAGGCGCTGAGCGCGCTCGTCAGCGCCTGAGCGGTCGGCTCGTCGGCGGGGAAGAACGACTCGATCGCCAGCTCGGCGAGCGTGATGTCGACTGCCGTGCCGAACGTGGCGATCGTGCTGAAGAACGCCAGCTCGGCGCCGTCGATCGTGATCCGCAGGGGAACGGCGATGCCCGGGTCGTGCGCGGGCAGGGCCTCCTCGCCGCCGGGGTACTCGGCGACCTCGGCGTAGAGCGCCGCGAGCCGCTCGTCGCTGGTCACCGCGACCTGGCGGCGCAGGCGGTCGAGCAGGTGGGCGCGCCACTCGGGGAGGTTGACGATGTACGGCGCCATCCCCTCGGGATGCAGCGTCACGCGCAGCGCGTTGACCGGCGGCTCGAGCAGGTGCGGCGCCGCCAGGTTGGTGAACATCGTCACGCTCGCATTCGCCGCCGCCAGATCCCACCAGCGGTCGACGACGACCGCCGGGTACGGCTCGTGACCCTTGAGGATGCGGTCGAGGGCCTGCCGGACGGCGTCCATCTCGGGGTCGTCGATCGGCCGCTCCGCGTAGGCGGGGGCGAACCCCGCGGCCAGGAGCAGCTGGTTGCGGTCGCGCAGCGGCACGTCGAGCTGCTCGGACAGGTGCAGAACCATGTCACGGCTGGGCTTGGACCGGCCGGTCTCCAGGAAGCTCAGGTGGCGGGCCGACACCCCGGCCTCCAGCGCGAGGTCGAGCTGGCTTAGCCGGCGCCGCCGGCGCCAGTCGCGCAACAGGGTTCCGAGGGGTGCCTCGACCGTGCTCATGACCGGCACGCTAGCGAGCGTCGCGACGCCCGGCACTTCCCTCGGAGGTAATCGACACGCGGCGGCGGCGGTCCGGTTGACGGGCCTCGCGGGCGGTGGGATGGTCGCCTGATCGACGAGCCGACGATCACACCGTCCGCGCCGCCCGGCAACGGGGCGGGCAAGCCGTCGCAGGCCGGGTCGGCGTTCGCGGAGGCGCTGATCGCCGCCGTGCGCGAGCAGGAGAGCTCGCAGGGGCAGGCGCAGGTCGCCACGGCGCTGACACTCGGCTGGTTCCTCGCGGCGCTCGCCCATCCGGGGGCGCCGAGCGCGACCGCCGCCGCCGCGCGCGGCGACCTGCTCGGCGCCGGCGCGCTCGACGACGCCCGCGTCGTCGAGGTCTGCCGCAGCCACGTGCAGGCGGCACTGACCAAGCTCGCGGACGTCGTCGCGCCCACCGGCCTCACGCTGCCCGAGCTGGGGGAGGCGTCCGAGGAGGACCGCCGCGAGCAGGCCGCGGCGCTTGACGCGAAGGTGCAGGGCGTGCTCAGCGCGACCGACTTCCGCGTCAGCAAGGCCTACGCGGTGGGGCGGGCGCTGATGAACCTGACGACGCGGCCGGTGGCCGGCACGGTCGCGGCGCACCTGGCGCCGGCCGCGGTCGCGCCGCTGGCGGCAGACATCGACGACCTGAGCTCGGCGCTGGCGCCGCACGCCGGCCACAGCGTCCGGGCGTCGCTGCTCGAGTGGCAGCAGGCGAGCGCTCCCGATGAGCCCGAGACGTGGCTCGCGCTGGCGCGGCAGGGCGAGCTCTGGCGGGCGCTGCTGGCGGGCGAGAAGCAGGGGCGCGACATGCTCGAGATCGAGGACTACGTCGACGCCGCCGATCGGCTCTCCGTGCGCATGCGCGAGGTCGCCGTGCGGCTGTTCAAGCGGTTCCCGGAGGTCGTCATCGGCGTCGTGCTCCTGTTCGCCGCCGGCGTCGCGCTGATCGCATTCGCCGGTGACAGCGCCGCCGCGGTCGCCGCCGGCGCCGGCACCGTCCTCGCCTCGCTGGGACTGAGCTGGCGCGCCGTCGGCAAGTCGCTCGGCGGCCTCGCCGGCAAGCTCGAACGCCCGCTCTGGGGAGCCGAGCTCGACGTCGCGATCACCCAGGCCATCACCCTCCTCCCGGGTGCCGAGGACCACCGAATCGCCCAGGAACGCCGCCACGTCGCCCTGGCGCTGGGCGCGTCGGCTACCGTCGTGCCCGACGGGGCCGGTAGCTCAGCGGTCAGAGCCGCAGACTCATAATC
>DATDKF010000012.1:0-15643 GCA_036520135.1 Solirubrobacteraceae bacterium | reverse complement strand
GACACGAACGAGTCCATGACGTCGAGCGCGGTGACGTCGACGATGATACCGCGCGAGCGGTGCCGGGTGACCTGGCCCATCACGTCCTCGCGCAGCTGCAGGACGTCGGTGTCCGTGAGCGCCGTCTGGATCGACGCGATCAGGACCGGGCCCTGCTTGAGGATCGGGACCGCCAACTAGTGCCCCACTAACGTGCCTCGGACGGGAGGTAGTCGCCCTGCGTGACCTCGTAGCCCAGCAGCCGCTCCGCCTCCTCGATGCCGCCCTGGAGGTCGCCCACCGCGTTGACCTTCGAGAGGTCCACGCCGAGCGTGACGAGCGTCTGCGCGATGTCGGAGGAGAGCCCGGTGATGATCACGCTCGCGCCCATCAGGCGCGACGCCTCGACCGTCTGGACGAGGTGGTTCGCGACGGTGGAGTCGATCGTCGGAACGCCGGTGATGTCGATCACGACCACGCGCGCGCGGTTGGCGCGGATGCCGCGCAGGAGCTGCTCGGTGAGCTGGCGCGCCCGCTGGCCGTCGAGCACGCCGATGATGGGGAGGATCAGCAGCCGCTCGCGCACCTGCAGCACCGGCGTCGAGAGCTCGCGGATCGCCTCCTGCTGCTGGCGGATGACGCGCTCGCGCTCCTGGACGAAGTTGATCGCCACCGTGTTCGCGATCCGGTTCGCCGCGGGCTCGTACGCGTCGAACACGCGGTTGAGCAGCTCGAAGTCGTCCTGGTACTTCTCGAACAGCGAGCGGGCGAGCACATCGCGCAGCAGCAGGACGATGCCGACGACCTCGTCGACCTCGACCCCGCGCGGGATGATGCGCTCGGAAAGGTTGCGCGCGTAGTCCTGCAGCGCCTCGACCGAGCCGGTCTCCAGCACCTCGACGTAGTTGTCGTAGACGGACGTGGCCTCGGAGAAGATCTCCTCCTGCGTCAGGGCCGTCAGCAGCCGCGCCTCGCCGATCCGCCGCGCCCACTCCTGGCGTAGCTGCGTCCGGTTGTTGCGAAGGTGGGCGACCAGCTCGGTGAGCAGGTCCGCGTTGGATTCCCTGTGTCCGTCCGTGGCCGTGTCCGTCGGGTCAGCCATCTATTCCTCCGTTGCTGGGGCGCGGGCGGGAAATATAGTCGCGTCCGCGGGCGTCGGTCCCAGTGCGAGGATCGCCATGTCGTCGCGCAGGCGACCTTCGGACGCGGCGAGCACGGCGGCCTCGACGCGATCCGCCACCGCGTCCGGCGGCAGCCCGGCGCAGCGGGACAGCAGCTCGCTCAGCTCGGCGAGTCCGAACACCTCGCGGCGGCGGCGCCGGACCTCGGTCACGCCGTCGGTGTAGAGCAGCAGGACGTCGCCGGAGTCGAGCTTGACCGTGACGTCGAACAGCTGCGGCTCGATGTCGGTGCCGAGCAGCGTGCCCAGGCGCCCTACGGGCTCGACGAGCCCGTCGGGATGGACCACCAGCGGCAGCGGATGGCCGCCGCACGCGATATCGACCTCCATGCGCCCGGCCCCGAGCCGCATGTGCGCGTGCGCGACCGTGCAGAAGCGCCCGTCGGTGCGCTGCTCGCGCAGCGCCTTGTGGAGCAGCGCGAGCACCCCGCTGGGGGAGCGCTCGTAGGTGGCGCCCGCGCGCAGCGTGTGGCGTGCGAGCGCGGTGACCGCGGCGGCGTCGGGCCCCTTGCCCTGCACGTCGCCGATCAGCGCCGCCCACGCGCCGCCGCCCGCCTCGTAGAGGTCGTAGAAGTCGCCGCCGAGCTCGACGCCCTCGCCGGCCGGCCGGAAGCGCACCGCCGCAGAGAGCCCGGGCACCTTGGGCAGCGCGCCCGGGCGCAGCGAGCGCTGCAGCGTCTGGGCGATCGTGCGCTCCCGCTCGTAGAGCTGCGCGTTGGAGATCGCCACCGAGGCGAGCTGGGCGAGCTGGGTCAGGATCGTGTCGTCGCGCTCGGTGAACACGCGGTCGCGGCGATCGACCACCTCGAGCATCCCCAGCTCGCTGCCGCGGCCGGTCAGGCGGACCGCGCTGCGCGCCTGCTCGGGCTCGCCGTCCGACAGCTCGGTCGGCGACGTGGCGGTCAGCGGCCGCAGGCGCGGATCCGGCGCGAAGACCGCGACCGTCGCGCGGCCGGCGCCGATCAGGTCGCGCGCCGCTTCGACGGTCAGCTGCAGGATCTCCTCGACGGTCAGGGACGAGTTGAGCGCGACCGAGACGTCGGCCAGCGCGCGCAGCTGCTCGACGTGCTCGTGCTCGATCCTGGCGACCTCGCGGATCTCGCTGTAGCCGCGGTGCACGCTCTCGAAGATCGACAGGCTCTCGCGCAGGAAGTCCGCGGCCGCCTGCAGCGTCGCCTCGGGCGGCCAGTTGCCGTCGCCGAGCGCCGCGCGCAGGGCCGCGTGGTGGGCCTCGGCGAGGTCGAGCACGCTGAGGTGGGCCGCGACGGCCTGGCGGCCGATGTCGTACGCGGCGCCGAGCTCGCGCTCCCCGCGTGCGGCGAGATAGGCCGTGAACGCAGCCGCGTAGGTCGCCGAGAGATCCGGCGCTCCGTTCGAGCCACCCTCCATCACGTGCGGAAGCCTACGCGCTAATGGTGCGAGTGATCGAGCGGAAGGTCGTTGATGTCGCGCCGGACGTCGCTGATCCACCGGATCGCGGTGGCAAGGAACACGATCAGGCCGAATCCGACCAGCCACCAGGTGAGCGTGATCGAGACGATCGCGAGCGCCAGCGCCGCCGCGTTGATCAGCGGCAGCGCGCTCGGCGCGGGCATGTGGACCTCCTCGCCGGCCGGCGGGATGGGCGGGTGGGATCCGTACTCGACCGGCTCGCTCATCCGACGTACATGAGGGCGGCGACGAAGGTCAGCGCGAACATCAGCAGCCCGATCACCGCGGTGATCAGGCCCGTGCGCAGGTTCCGGCGCGCGAGGCGGCGATCCATGGCGCGGAGTCTAAACGCCCTCGGCGGCGGAGGGCGGGCACCCTCGAGGGCGTGATCGCGTGACGATCGTCGCAATCCTAACCACGCGTGAATTGCCGCGTGATCCATCCGGGCATTACGAACCGTAAGAGCTACGTGCCAACGCAACGACCGTCCACGATCAGACTGCGGGCGAGCCTCCTCGAAGAGGCGAACGCCATCGTCGAGCGCGAGTACGCGTCCGACCTGTCGCTCGACGACATCGCGCGTCGCGTCGCCTCGTCGCGCCGCCAGCTGCAGCGGGCGTACGCCGAGATCGGCGGGACGACGTTCCGCGACCACCTCACGCGCGTGCGCATGGACCGCGCCGCCGAGATGCTCGCCGCCCGGTCGCTGACCGTGCGCGAGGTCGCCCACCGCGTCGGCTACCGCCAGCCGGCGCAATTCGCGAAGGCGTTCCGGCGCTACCGCGGCATGGCGCCGTCGGACTTCCGGGCCGGCGCGCGGCCCGTCGGCAGTCCCGACCCGGGCTACGAGACCCGGGCAGCTGCCTGACACACCCCTCCGGCACCTCCGTCGCTCCTCTCCCGTAGGATGCCGCCTCCATGGGCGAGGAGAGCCATGAGCGCTGAGGAGCCGGTGGCCTCGCGGGAGAGCCGCGCTCAAATCCGCCAGATGCTGTTGATCGGGGCGATCGCCTCGGCGATCGGCATCGCCGTGGCGCTCAGCATCGACTGGTTCCCCACCCAGGCCTCCGTCCAGGGCGAGAAGGTCGACACGCTGTGGGACGTCCTGCTGATCGCGTCCGTCCCGGTCTTCGTGCTCGTCGAGACGATCGTCCTCTACAGCGCGCTGAAGTTCCGCATGCGCCCGGGCGACGAGCTCAAGGACGGCCCGCCGATCCACGGCAACACGAGGCTCGAGATCATCTGGACGGCGATCCCGGCGATCCTGCTCGTGGGGCTATGCACCTACGCGTACGTGACGCTGACCGACATCGAGAAGGCCCAGGCCAACGCGATGAACGTGCGCGTCGTCGGCGAGCAGTTCACCTGGACCTTCTACTACAAGGGCGAGGACGGCAAGGAGATCGCCTCGCGGCAGCTCTACCTGCCCGAGAACACGCCCGTCTACTTCACCGTCCAGTCCAAGGACGTGATCCACGACTTCTGGGTCCCGGCCTTCCGCATGAAGATCGACGCCGTGCCGGGGATCGAGACGCACCTGCGGGTCACCACCAAGGGCGCGCGCGGCGACTACCCGGTCGTCTGCGCCGAGCTCTGCGGGCTCGGGCACTCGACAATGCGCCAGACCGCGCACGTGATGGCGAAGCCCGACTTCGACGCCCAGCTGCAGAAGCTCGCCGCCGGCGGCGGTGGCGGGGGCGGCGGTGGCGGCGGCGGCGAGGAGACCGACGGCAAGACGCTCTTCACCAAGGCCGCGACGCCCGCGCCGTGCGCGTCCTGTCACACGCTGGCCGACGCCGGCGCCACCGGCACCACGGGCCCGAATCTCGACGAGGTCGTGCCCAAGCTCAGCGAGGCCGAGATAAAGTCGTCGATAGAGACGCCGGACGCGAAGATCACGCCGGGCTACCAACCGGGGATCATGCCGCAGTTCGGTGAGAGCCTGTCCAGCGAGCAGGTGGACGCGCTGGTGAAGTACCTGAAGGAGGTGGCTGGCAGTTGAGCAGGGTCCGAGCCCCAGGGCTGGTGCGCGGTGGGGTCCTCTTCGTCGTCGGCGTCCTGTTCGCCGCCGCGCTCGTCCTCCTGATCCGCGCCGCCTACGGCTACCCGAGCTTCGACGGCGGGATGACCACCAAAGCGCAGAACGGGATTCTGCTCGCCTCGATGTTCTCCGGGCCGATCTTCTTCCTCGGCGGGATCGGCACGTTCGACTACTGGATCTACTACTTCTCCGGCCGGCCGACCCGGCCGGAGGACCACTCGGGGCACGGCGCCCATTCGTGGCGCGACTACTTCCGGGTCAACACCGATCACAAGGTGATCGGGATCCAGTACGTCGTCACCTCGTTCTTCTTCATGCTGGTCGGCGGCCTGCTGGCGATGATCGTGCGCGCCGAGCTGGCGGCGCCCGGCATGCAGTTCGTGGACTCGAACGCCTACAACGGGCTGTTCAGCGTTCACGCGTCGCTGATGATCTTCCTGTTCATCATCCCGGTCTTCGCCGGGCTGGCGAACTTCGTGCTGCCGCTGATGATCGGCGCGCCGGACATGGCGTTCCCGCGGCTGAACGCGCTGTCGTACTGGATGCTGCCGATCGGCGGCATCATGATGACGGCGTCGTTCTTCGCCCCCGGCGGCTCGTTCGCGACCGGCTGGACGGCCTACTCGCCGCTGTCGACCGACGTGCCGATCGGCCAGATGTTCTTCACGATCGGCGTCCAGTTCGCGGGCGCGTCCTCGATCGCCACCGCGCTGAACTTCCTGGTGACGATCGTCACGATGCGCGCCCCCGGCATGTCGTTCTGGCGGATGCCGCTGCTCGTGTGGGCGAACTTCTCGACGTCGCTGCTGGTCGTCATCGCCACGCCGTTCATCGCCGCGTCGCAGTTCTTCGTCCTCTTCGACTGGGCGCTGCACTTCAACTTCTTCAACGCGGCGCGATCCGGCGACGTGCTGATGTACCAGCACGTCTTCTGGTTCTACTCCCACCCGGCCGTCTACATCATGATGCTGCCGGGCTTCGGGATCATCTCCGAGGTCATCTCGGTCAAGTCCCGCAAGCCGATCTTCGGCTACCGGATGATGGCCTTCTCGCTGCTGGCGATCGTGCTGCTCGGCTTCACGGTCTGGGCGCACCACATGTTCGTGTCCGGCATGCAGACGTGGATCCGGATCCCGATGATGGTCACGACCGCGATCATCGCCGTGCCGACCGGCATCAAGATCTTCTCGTGGCTGGCGACGCTGTGGCGCGGCGTGATCCACCTCGACACGCCGATGCTGTTCGCGCTCGGCTTCGTGACGATGTTCACGCTCGGCGGCATCTCCGGCGTGATGCTCGCGATGGTCCCGCTGACCATCCACGTGAGCGACACGTACTTCATCGTCGCCCACATCCACTACGTGCTCTACGGCGGGTCGCTGTTCACGATCTACGCGGGCGTCTACTACTGGTTCCCGAAGATGACGGGCCGGATGTTCGACGAGGGGCTCGGCAAGCTGCATTTCTGGATGACGTTCGTCGCCTTCAACGCGACGTTCGCCCCCATGCATCTGATCGGCGTGCAGGGGATGCCGCGGCGCGTTGCCGACTATCCCGAGCAGTTCGCCGGCTGGAACCTGTTCATCTCGCTGAGCTCGTTCGTGCTCGGCCTGTCGACGCTCGTGTTCGTCTACAACATGGTGGCGTCCTGGCGCGGCGGGGCCCGCGCGCCCGCGAACCCGTGGCGCGCGCTCACGCTCGAGTGGCAGGTGTCCTCGCCGCCGCCGATCTTCAACTTCGACAAGGTGCCGACGGTCGTCGGCGGCCCGTACGAGTACGGCGTGCCCGGCGCCCAGCACGGCATCTTCCAACCGCCCGCGGTCGCGCGCGAGAGACAGCCCGCCGGGGGAGCGCCGGCTGAGAGGGAGAGCGAGACGTGACGAAGATCCTCGTCGTGGCCAACGAGACGATCGGCGGCCGCAGCCTGATCGAAAAGGTCCAGGAGCGCGCGGGCCAGGACGTCCGGTACTGGGTGGTCGTGCCGCGCGCGCGGCCGCGCCGCGGGAACGTCGTCTACGACGAGGCCGTGCGCGACATGGCCCAGGTCCGCGTGGACCTGATGCTCGCGTTCATGCGGGACAACGGCATCAAGGGCGGCGGCGAGGTCGGCGACCCCGACCCGTTCCTCGCGGCGACCGACGCGGTGGCCGCTGAGGGCATCGACCAGATCATCGTCTCGACGCTGCCCGCCGAGACGTCGGGGTGGATGAAGCGCGACCTCCCCGAGCGCCTGCGCGAGACGACCGGGCTGCCCGTCGAGCACGTCATCTCCGACGTCGTCGGCGAGGGCCTGCCGTTCGACGTCACGCTGGTGGCCGCGAACGTCACAGTCGCGTCCGAGGAGCTGCACACCCGCCTCAAGCAGCTCGCCGAGGAGAGCCCGCACCGGTTCATCGTGGTCGTGCCGCAGGCGCACGTCGAGGGCCACGCGGTGGGCGAGGCGCGCGAGCGCCTGGCGCAGCTGCTGAAGTCGCTGCGCGACGAGGGCATCGTGGCCGCCGGCATGATCGGCGACCCCGACCCGTTCACGGCGATCATGAACGCCGTCGACTACTTCTTCATCTCGGAGATCGTCATCTCGACGCTGCCCGAGGCCAGCTCGAAGTGGGTCGCGGACAAGCTCGTCGACCGCGTGCAGAGCGCCTCCAACAAGCCGGTCGAGCACATCGAGTCGGTCGGCGCCGGAGCCCAGGCCTGATGGAGGCCGCCGCCCTCGAGCATGGGCATCACCACGGCCCGCCCGAGGCCAACCGATCGTCGCGGGTCGACTCGCGCACGCTCGGGATGCTGCTTTTCATCATCAGCGAGGTGATGGTCTTCGGGGCCTTCTTCACGGCCTACTTCTTCATCCGGGTCGTGGGCGGCGCCGACTGGCCGGCCGAGGGCACCGAGCTCCCGAAGGTCATCGCGGGCTTCAACACGGCGGTCCTGGTCTCGTCCTCGTTCACGATGCACTGGTCGCTGGAGAGCGTGAAGTCCGACAACCGCTGGGGGCTGCAGGCGGGCATGGTGACGACGTTCCTGCTCGGCGCGACGTTCCTGTTCGTGCAGATCAACGAGTACGTGCACGTCGGCTTCTCGCCGCAAGATCACGCGCAGGGGACAATCTTCTACGGGCTCACCGGGCTGCACGGCGCGCACGTGTTCATCGGCCTGACGCTGCTGTTGATGGTCACGATCAGAGCGTTCCGCGGCCATTTCTCCAGTGCCGAGCACCACGGTGTAGAGGTGCCGGGGATCTACTGGCACTTCGTCGACGCGATGTGGATCGTCGTGTACACGACGGTCTACCTGCTGTGATCAACCCGATCCGCTCCGAGCGCGAGGCGTTCCGCTTCCTGCTGTACGTGATGGTCGTCGCGGCGGTCATCGTCGCGATCGCCCTCGTGATCCGGGCGCTGTAGCGGCACACTGAGGGCCATGAATGTCGATCCGGGCGCCCTGATCCTGGTGGCGACCGCCGAGGGGCTGTATGTGCGCGCGCTGCACGTGCTGCGCGGGCGCGGCGTGACCGTTTCGCGGACGCAGATCGCGCTCTGGCACGGCGGGATCGCGCTGTGGGTGATCGGGTTCTTCTCCCCCATCCACACGCTCGGCGACGACCTGCTGTCGTTCCACATGGCCCAGCACCTGCTGATCGCCGACCTCGCGGCGCCGCTGCTGCTGGCGGGGGCGCGCAACCCGGTGCTGATGTTCCTGCTGCCCAAGCCGGCGCTCGCCACGCTCGCCCGATCCGGCTGGCCGCGCCGCACGTTCCGGTGGCTGCGCCAGCCGCTCGTGGCGGTACCGGTCTACGCGCTCGTCCTCTACGCGTGGCACTTCTCGGTGTTCTTCCAGGCGGCGGTCCGCCACCCGTTCGTGCACGCGCTGCAGCACATGAGCTTCGTGGCGATCGGGATCCTCGTCTGGTGGTCGGCGCTCGAGCCCAAGCGCCGGCGCATGCGCGGCGAGCTGTGGAAGATCCCCTACCTGCTCGGGGCGCGGATGATCGGCATGTTCCTGGGGATGAGCTTCGTGCTCATCCGCGTGCCGATCTACACCGGCGTGTACCCCGCCGGCGAGCGGCGGTTCGGGCTCAGCGCGCTGGCCGACCAGCAGATCGCCGGCGCCATGATGGTCTCCGTCGACCTGCTGATCATGGTCTTCGCGCTCTGCTTCTTCTTTTACAAGGCGTCGCAGGAGGCCGACCGCGACGAGGCGCGCGAGCGCGAGGCGCTGCTCACTTCACCGTGAGCTTGCCCTCCATGCCGCCCTCGCGGTGGCCGGGCACCGAGCAGTAGAACGTGTACTCGCCGCCCTTGAGATCGACCTTCACCTCGGACGTACCGCCGTCCTTGACGATCTGGCCGTGCTCGTCGACGCCGTTGCCCTCGATCGAGATGTCGTGGTCGATCGACGCCTTGTTGACCGACTTGATCGTCACCTGACCGGGCTGGGCCGTGGCGTCCGCGAACTCGTAGGCGAGCGCCCCGGAGGGGTCGGCGGGGATGTCGAGCTCCCCGTTCTTCTCCTTGGCGGTGCCCTTGGACTGGGCGGCGCCGACCTGCGCGAGCGCCCCGGCGTCCTTGCCCGACTTGGCGGCCGCGGACGCGACGTAGGCCGCGATATCCTCGGCGTCCTCGCCCGTGACGAGCTTGGCCGGCATCAGCGGCAGCTCCTTGCCGGTCACCGGGTCGTGCTGCGGGCGGATCGCCGGCTGGAGGATCTGGCGGTGCACGATGCCCTTGAACGTGTCCTGCCCGAAGCCGTCCTGGCGCGCGCGCGCGAACGCCTGGTCGAGATTCGGGCCGACGACCCCGGTCGTGTTGGCCCGCGCGAGCACGTGGCAGGACCCGCACTTGGCCACGAACTGCTCCTTGCCGTTGACCAGATTGGAACCGGAATTGGCGATCTGGCAGCCGCCCAGGATCGCCGCTGCTGCGAGCAGTCCGACGAGCGCGAACGGTGTACGCACCCCACCTCTCCTCATGGAGCGCGGAATCCTAACCGCTGGCCCCGATGTCGGGCGCCGGGCGGGGCAGCGCGTCCAGATCTCCGCGCGCCGCGGCGATCACCGAGCGGGCGACGCCGTCCCACGAGTAGTGCTCGCGGGTCGCGGCGACGATCGCCGCGCGGGTGGCCGCGCGCAGGTCCGCTGGGGCCTGCAGCCACGCCGTGAGGTCGCCGGCCAGCTCGCGCACGGCGCCCGGCCCGACGTCGAACGTCAACCACGGCCGCGCCTGCGCGGGGGCGGCGGTCCCGAGCGTGCGGGCGACCTCGGCGAGCCCCGAGTGGTTGGCCACGACCGGCAGCGCGCCGCAGGCAGCGGCCTCGGCGGCCACCATCCCGAACGCCTCCGGGAACGTGCTGGGGACGACCATCGCCTCGGTCGCGGGCAGGATGTCCACAAGCTCCGGATGGTCGAGCCGCCCGGCCCAGGCGACCCGGCCTGCCATGCCACGGGCGGCCGCCGCGTAGCCGTCGTCGACGGTCTCCAGGAACGCCGCCAGATGCGGCAGCTCTTCGCCGTGCTCGGACCGCAGCGCCCGCGCGGCGCCCAGGTCGCCGCGGTCCAGGGCGGCCGCGAGGTCCTCCAGCCCCGCCCGGAATGCCCCGAACCCGACGATCAGCAGCCGCGCGCGCGGTTCGTGGGCCAGGACGAGCGGCCAGGCGGCGAGCAGCAGCTCTACGCCCTTGGACGCGATCAGCTTGCCGACGAACACGACCGGCCGGTCGTCGGGCTCGATCGTCGCGAGCGCCGCCGCGGCCTCGCCCGCGGAGCGGGAGAACGAGCTCTCGGCCGCCGCGGCGGGCTGCTCGGCGGCGGCCAGCCGCTCCCGGAGCGCTTCGAGACCCGCGCGCGCAGCGTCCGGCTCGCGCGGCGCGAAGCCCGCCACGTCGACGCCGGGGGGTCCGAGACGGGTGCGCTCGACCACAGAGGGGTCGCGCATCGCCGCCCACAGGCTTTCGGCCGTGTGGCGCGAGCCGACGAGGATCCCGCGCGCGCCGGCGAGCCCCTCGACCGCGTACGGCATGAAGCGCGGGTACGGCTTGACGGTGTACTCGAGGGCGCTGCCGTGGATCTTGACCGCGTACGGCACGTCTCCCAGGGCGCGGTTGAGCACGACCGGCCCCATCACGAGGTGGTTGGCGAGCGCGACGTCGGGCCGCACGCGCTCGGCGACCTCGCGGACGGCGGCGACGTTGGCGTCGACGTAGCGGCCCACCTCGGCCTCGGACAGGTCGGGGAACGGGCGCGCCTCGATCCCCTCGTAGCGGTCGGCGACGTACAGCGGCAGCAGGCCGCCGATGTCGGGCCGGTAGACGGTCGCCCGCGCCGGCTCGCGGCGGGTGCGGAGCTCGAGCGCCCCGGAGTCCCAGTCGCCGGCCGCGTCGACCCAGTCCAGCGCGAGCGGATCGCGGTCCTGGCAGAGCAGGTGCACCTCGTGCCCGGCGCGCCCCAGCGCAGCCGCCAGCTCGGCGTTGTAGACGTTCGACCCGGTCCCCGAGAGCAGGTAGCCGTGGAAGATCAGCACGCGCACGGGGCCGCACTCTACGTCGGGAGCCGATGCTAAGGTGCCCGCGATGTCCGCTCAGACGTACCGCCTGCGCGCGCCATCGTCCGGCCGCGAGGTACTGATCGAGGCCGAGCCGGGCCGCGTGTATCGCGACCGCGAGACGGGCGAGGAGCTCGAGATCGTCGGTAAGCTGCTCCCGCTCCCGCCGTCGCGCTCGCGGCTGCCGTGGGCCGTCGAGACGCTCCGGTTCTGCAACTGGTGCGATCAGCCTGCCCAGAAGGACCTCAACGACTGCCCGACGTGCGGGCGGCGCATGTCGGCGCTCCCCCGCGTCACGGAGGAGTGAGCCACATGCCAGGGCGCATCATCGCGCTCGCCACCGCCGGCCTGCTGGCCCTCGTGGCCGCCGGTTGCGGTGGCGGCGACACCGAGGCGACGCAGGTCCCCGGGCCGCCGGCCGCCGTGTCGGTCCCGCAGTCCCAGACCGCACCGGGCGAGGGCTCGGGCTCGGGCTCGTCGAGCGACAGCTCGACCGCGACCCCGACCGCCACGAGCACACCCGATTCGGGCACCGACAGCAGCTCCGGCGACAGCGGCACGCCGAGCGGCAGCACCGGCACCGGCACGACCGGCGACGCCAACGGCGGCACCGCCGCGCCGGACACGAACCAGGACTCGGCGTCGAACGACCAGCCGCCGCCCAGCGGGTCGGACGCCCAGCAGTTCGAGGATTTCTGCGCGCAGAACCCGGGCGCCTGCTGACGCAGGTCGTCAAGGGCGTCGGTACGCGGCCGATACAGGTGCTGACCCTCTTCTGAGGGAAGGCAAGCCCGTACTCGATTCCACGTCACGCCCGAGCGCGCCCGGCGCGCTGTCCCCTCTGCACCGCGTCGCGCACGCGACGGCGACGGCCGCCATCCCGGAGGAGCTCGGCGGGGAGCTGACCGCGGGCCTGCGCGACGCGTTCGCGGCCGACCAGGTGCACCTGTTCGAGGTGGCGCAGGACCGCACCGGCGGCGAGGCAGTCGTGCGCGGCGGCGGCGTCGACTACGAGATGGCGCTCGACGCCGGGCCCTCCGGCGTCGCCCGCGTCGTCGCCAGCCGCGCGACGCTGCACGTCCCGGACGCGAAGTCGGGCCTGATCCGGCCCGAACTCGTCGAGCGGTTCGCGGTCGAGTCGGCGCTGTTCGTCCCGCTCGTCCACGAGGACGAGGTCCGCCGCGTCGCGATCATCATCTCCCAGACGCCGCGTGAGTTCAGCGCCGACGAGATCGCCCACGCCGAGGCGATCGCCGCCATCGGCGCGGCCGGCTTCGCGCGGCTGGACGCCGAGCGCCGCCGCACGGCCCGCGCCGCCCACGACCGCGCGCTGGTACGCGCGGCGCGCGCGCTGAACATGTCGCTCGAGCTGCGCGAGGTGCTGCGCACGCTCGCGCACGAGGCCGCGCTCGCGGTCGGCGCCGACCTCACCGGCGTCTACCTGGGCAACGGGCGCGTCGGCGGCGTCGCGACCGCCGGGCACAACGTGCCCGACGGCTGGCACGGCCTCCAGATCGCTCCCGGCGAGGGCGTCGCCGGCAAGGTGCTGGCGAGCGGCGAGACCTACGCGACCAACGACTACCAGCGCGATGTCAAGCTTCCCGGCCACGCGGTGATGGGGCGCTTCAAGACGGCGATCGCGGTCCCGATGGTGTGGAACGAGGAGCTCAAGGGCGCGCTCTCGGTCGGCTGGACGACGATGCGGCGGATCGAGGAGGAGGACCGGCGGACGCTCGAGGCGATCGCCGACCTCGCGACCGTCGCCTGCCACAACGCCGAGACCTACCACCAGGTCCAGCAGGCCGCCCGCACCGACGCGCTGACCGGGCTGCTCAACCACGGCGCGATGCAGGTCCGCGTGCGCGAGGAGATCGCCCGCGCGCGCCGCGACGACGCGCCACTGAGCCTCGTGATCATCGACCTCGACGACTTCAAGCGCGTCAACGACGTCCGCGGCCACCAGGCCGGCGACGAGCTGCTGCGCCAGGTCGCGGGCGTGCTGCAGGCCGAGCTTCGGCCCTACGACCAGGTCGCCCGCTACGGCGGGGACGAGTTCGTGCTGCTGCTGCCGGGCAGCGACGAGGGCGACGCCCGCGCCGTCGCCGAGCGCATCCGCGACGCGGTGGCCGGCCAGCTCGTCGGGGCGTGCTCGCTCGGCGTCGCCCAGTGGCACGAGCCGCTGGACGCCGACTCGCTGCTCGAGCACGCCGACCGCGCGCTGCTGCTCGCCAAGCGCACCGGCAAGGGCCGCGTCGCGGTCGCCAACGCCGACGTCGAGCGCGAGCTGGCGATGCTCCAGGCCCAGCACGGGTCGCCCGCCGCCGTGCAGGCGCTCGCCGCGGCGATCGAGGAGCGCGACAACTACACGCACGAGCACTCCGAGGAGGTCGTGCACCTCGCCCGCGGCGTGGCGATGATCCTCGGGCTGGCGGCCGACCAGGTCGAGCGGATCGCGCACGCCGCGCTGCTGCACGACGTCGGCAAGCTCGCGGTCCCGAACGAGATCCTGCACAAGCGCGGCCCGCTCACCCGGGCCGAGTGGGAGGTCATGGCCGACCACCCGGTCGCCGGCGAGCGCATCCTGCTGCGGATCCCGGACCTCGCGGTCATCGCCCCGGTCGTGCGCCACGAGCACGAGCACTGGGACGGCAGCGGCTACCCGGACGGCGTGCGCGGCCGGCTGATCCCGATCGGCTCGCGGATCATCCTCACCTGCGACGCCTACCACGCGATGATCACCGACCGCCCGTACCGCGACGCGATGCCGCAGGCCGACGCGATCGCCGAGCTGCGGCGGGGCGCCGACGCGCAGTTCGACCCCGACGTGGTCGACGCCCTGCTCGACCTGCTCGGGCACGAGCGCGTCGCGCCGCCGGACCGCGCCAAGGGCGTGCGGATGCCGGCCGCGGCGCCGGCCCGCCGCCGCCGGCGCTAGGTCTTCGGCTTCTTGTTGGGCGTCGGCGTCGTGATCAGCGTCGCGCTGTAGGTCAGCCGTGCGCGGTACAGGCAGCGGTACTGGGTGCGGTGCTGCATGCGGGTCTGCGCGGTCTGCCGGTCCGTGTCGTCGCACTTGCCCTTGGCGCGGCTCGCTCGCCAGGACGAGCCGTCGTTGAGCAGCTGCGTCAGCGCCGGGGCCCACGTCGGCACGGTGAGCGCGACGACGTAGCCCTTCTTGACGGCGATCGACGTCGTCAGCGGGAACTGCACCTTCTGGCCGAAGTAGGGCTCGAGCTTCTCCAGCGGGGTCTGGCCCATCACGCGGTGGTAGAGCCGCTTGCCGCGCCGCAGGATCGTCAGGCCCGCCGACGACTCGCTGAAGTTGGACGTGAAGAAGTCGATCTGGCGCTGGTCGGGATTGCCGAGCCCGATCGTCCAGGCCACGATCCTGCCGTCCGCCGGCACGATGTACGTGCTGCGGCTGTCGACGACCTTGGCCTGGTAGCCGGTGGTCCGCGACACCGCGAGGCACGGGCTCGACGGGCAGGTCGGCGTGGCCTCCGGCGTGCCGCCGATCTCGACGATCCGCGCCGACGCGGGCGCGGCGCATGCGAGCACGGCCAGGACGGCGCCGACGGCGATGGTTCTGGGGCGAAGGTGCATCCCGGCATTCAACACGACGGACCGGCCGGGGTTGTGGTGGCCCGTCGCGGGCGCGCGAAGTTAGACCTTCTGGACGTTTATCGCCTTGGGGCCCTTCTCCCCCTGCTCCTCCTCGTAGGCGACCTTCGCGCCCTCGGCCAACGACCTGTAGCCGTCGCCCTGGATGCCCGTGAAGTGGACGAACAGGTCCCGACCGCCCTCATCGGGCGTTATGAAGCCGAAACCCTTGTCGTCGGAGAACCACTTGACCGTCCCGGTACCCACAGATGAACCCCACTGTTGGACTTGGCCGCGGTGTCCGGCCCTTGCGTTGCAGAACGTATCCGGGTTTCGCAGTGGCGTGCAAGCGCCAGTTACGCGGTCAGCACGCGGGCGGTCTCGGCGATCTCGTCGCGGTCCCCGGGGGCCGGTACCCACGGGAGCCGCAGGGGGTCCGTGTCGTAGCGCGGGATGACGTGCACGTGGAAGTGGAAGACGGTCTGCCAGGCCGCCCGACCGCACGAGTTCAGGAGGTTCACGCCGTCGGCGTCGAGCCGCTGGGTGACCCGCTGCGCGAGCTTCTGCGCCATCCGCGCGCACGCCTCCAGGTCCTCGCGCGGGACGTCGAGCAGGTCGGTCGCGTGCTCGCGCGGGACCACGAGCAGGTGGCCCCTCGTGGCGGGGTTGATGTCCATGAACGCGACGGTGCGCTCGTCCTCGTCCACGCGCGTGGACGGGATCTCGCCGGCGACGATCTTGCAGAAGAGGCAGTCCGGGTCAGCCATGGCCGGAGGGTATCCGCACGACCGTCAGCCCCGCTCGTTTCAGCGCCTCGTCCCTCCGTTCATCGTCCGCCCGCGTCCGGGGCCTTGCGTGGCCGGGACCGTCTAGCTCCAC
>DATDKF010000011.1:0-23971 GCA_036520135.1 Solirubrobacteraceae bacterium | reverse complement strand
GTCAGGACCCGGGTCGGATCGACGGCGAGCGCGCGCAGCAGCGCGAACTCCTTCTGCGACAGCTCGATCAGCCGCCCCCGAAGCCGCACCTCGCGCGAGGCAGGATCGACGGACAGCGACCCCACGCGCAGCTGGCCCCGCCCCGGCCGGGCCCGCGTGCGCCGCAGCACGGCGGCGATCCGCAGCCGCAGCTCGCCGTAGGCGAACGGCTTGGCCACGAAGTCGTCGGCCCCGCGCTCGAACCCGCGCACGCGATCGACGTCTCCCGCGCGGCCGGAGAGCACGACCAGCGGCACCGAGGGGTCGATCCGGGAGACGACCCCGTCGGCGGCCCGCACGCGCTCGATCAGCTCGAGGCCTGAGCCGTCGGGCAGCCCGAGGTCGACCACCGCGAGATCGGGGCGCTTGTACTCGAGCTCGCGCAGGCCATCCCGCAGCGTCGCTGCCACCAGCGGCTCGTAGCCGTCGGCCGCCAGATTGTCCGCCAGGAAGGTGCCGAGAACTGAGTCGTCCTCCACCAGCAGGATGGTCGGGGGATCGCCGGTCATGCTGACCGTAGGCCGGCGAGCAAGACTTTCGCCCCCCGAAACGAGCGCCCGCGCGCGGGCGCTCGCCGTCGTGCTCTGGCCGAAAGGCAGGCTCCTCGCCGGCCGCCTCCCGGACGGCTCCAGCTACGCCGAGATCGAGCCCGACGGCTCGATCAGCGCGAAGCTCGGCTGGTGGCGCGCAACGGAGGGGCCGCTGACCGTCGAGGGCGAGCGGCTCGACGGCGCGGCGCCGCCACTCAAGGCGGACGTCCCCGACGGCTACGGCGCGACCGGCTTCCAGCCGACCGCGATCACGTTCCCGACCGAGGGCTGCTGGAAGGTCGAGGGCAGCGTGGGCGGAGCATGGCTCGCGTTCGTCAGGCTCGTCCGCAAGCGCCAGCGGCCGCGGACAAGCGTCGGATCGCCGCGGAACCGCGGCGCGGCGTAAAATCCGCAAATGGCCCGGATCGTCCGGCGCACGGAGATCAACGAGTGCCGCCGGTGCTCGACGTTCTGCGATCGCGTGATCGCGCCGGCCTCCTGCATCGCCGACGACTGCCCGAACCTCTACTCCTACGACGACCCGCTGACCGGGCGCCGCTACATGGGCTGCCTGCAGCAGGTGTTCGCCACCGAGATCGACGTCGAGCTGTTCCGCGAGGCGGAGCGGACCCGCGCCGGCTTCGGCACCGTGCGGCTCGCGAACGCGCCGCTGCGCCGCTGCCGCTTCACGGTCGAGCAGGCCTACAACGGCGCCGGACTGGCCGCCTATCGGTGCGTGAACAAGCGCTTCTACGACTGGCCGGACGAGGCGCCGGACGCCGTCCGGGCGTTCGATCTGCGCGACCGCTGCGCGGAGTGAAAGTTTCGGTTCAGGGGCAGCGGCGATGGAGGACTCGCGCCTAAGATGCAGACGCCCCGGGCGGGGATGACCGGGCCCGAGGAACCATGGACCCGATGCGCCGCGGCAACTACGACTCTGGGCAGGACTACGTCCTCGAATACGGTGAGCTGAGGTTCACCTTCAACGAGCGGGACTTCTCGGAGCGGGTGGAGCAGGCGGCGCGCAAACTGGGCTTCGTCGGGGCTCGCCTGGACCCCACCGAGCTCGAGGATCTTGTGAACCTCGCGGTCAACGGCGAGATCCAGGATCCCGCCTCCGGGCTCGGCGAGCACGTCAACGACTGCTGGCCGGAGCTGGTCGGTCCGGCCGACCGCTCGCTCGTGCACTGGCTGCGCCGCCTCGTCTTCCGCTCCGCGTGGCTCGACCAGCGCGTGAAGGAGGGCGAGCTCGACGTCGCCTTCGACGAGGCGACGCACACGTTCGGCTACGTGCAGCCCGAGCACGACCAGGAGCCGATCGAGCTCTCGCCCGAGCCGAACTGGCAGCGCGTGGCGTACTCCCGGCGCTAGCTCGGGAGCGACTCGGTGCGGGCCTTGGCAATCGCCTCGGCGCCGGCCTCGCCCACCAGCAGCTCGGGGCGCACGAGGCCCGAGGCGGCCAGGTCGAGCGCCGGGAAGCGCCCGAGCGCGGTCAGCGCCGCGTCGAGCGTGACCACGGTCGTCTCGCCGCCGAACGGCGCCGGGGCGGTCGCTATGACGGTCAGCGAGCCGCCGTCGACGATGTTCCGGGCGGCCGCCAGCGCGCGCCGCGCGGCCTGCGCCGGCACGTACTCGAGCGTGTCGATCAGCACCACGGCGTCGCCGCCGCGGGCCGCCACGCGGCGGCCGAGCTCGACCGCGTGCTCGATCGCCTGGGCCTGGGCATCCGCCGAGGCGGCGAAGGTCAACCCGTCGTTCTCGCCGATCTCCTCGGGCCGCACGCCGGCGAACACGAAGCTCACCTCGACGCCGTCGAGCGCCTCCAGCGAGGCGCCGATCCGGCGCAGCGCCTGCGTCTTGCCCGCGCGGGCCGGGCCGGCGATCACGACGCGCGAGCCCTTGCCGATCGGCGTCAGCCACTCGACGGCCTTGACCGTCGGGTCCTCGGAGCCGAGCTCGAAGCGCTCGGCCGGGAACGTGACCGGCAGGTCCTCGAAGCGCGTGCCCTCGGCGACCTCGTCGGCCGGGCGGCCGTTGATCGTGTCGACGCGGACCAGCGACGGGAAGCGCTCGGAGCGGCGCGGCGCGCGCAGCGGCCCGGAGATCCGGTCGCCGGACACGAGCTCGCAGCGCTTGACCTGCGCGGCAGAGATGTAGACGTCGTCGTCGGTCGGGTCGGGCGGGGCGAGCCGGATGAACCCGGAGCCGTTGGCGAGCAGCTCCACGACGCCCTCGACGACCTGGTCCTCGCGCTCCTCGCGCTCGGGCTCGTCGCCGGCGTCCTCGTCGGTGGCGCCCTCCTCGCCGGCGCCGCGCCTGCCGCGCCCGCGCCCGCCGCGGCGCCCGCGGCGCGGCTTCGGCGCGGCGTCCGTCGCGTCCACCGCGTCCACCGCGTCGTCGGGCGCCTCCTCGATCGCCTCGCCGGTCTGGCGGGCGACGATCGCGTCGATCAGGTCCTCGCGGCGCAGGCGGCGAAAGCCGTCGACGCCGAGCTCGTTGGCCAGCAGGTGAAGGTCGGCGAGCGGGCTCTGCTCCAGCTCGGCACGGTCAAGCACGGATGACATGGCGTCATCTCCCCTTGGAAAGTCGGTGGTCGGTTGGCACCCGGCCGCGTTGTGCGCAGCGGCCGGCAACCCCTTGCGCTAGGCAGGGTAGCGATCGCGCGTCAGCCCGTCGTCGGGCGCGAGCTCGATCTCGCCGCGCAGCACCGCGCGCATTCGGAGGAAGTCGGCCGCCGCGGCGACGTCGTGGACCCGCAGCACCGACGCGCCGGCGTCGACGCCGAACGACACCGCCGCCAGTGTGCCCGCCAGGCGGTCGCGCGCGCCGCGGCCGGTCACGGCCCCGACGAAGTCCTTGTTGGAGACCGCGAGCAAAAGCGGCGGGCCGAGCTCGCGCAGCTCCTCCAGCGCGCGCAGGACGGCGACAGTCTGCGCCGGCGTCTTGGCGAAGTCGGGCCCGGGGTCGAGCAGGAGCTGCTCGGGCGCCACGCCCGCGTCGAGCGCGAGCTGTATCCGCTCGCGCAGGAAGCCGACGACGTCGGCGACGACGTCCTCGTAGCGCCCCGGGTCCAGCAGCGTGCCCTTCGGCTCGATGCGCGTGTGCATGATCACCAGCCCCGCGCCGGTCCGCGCGCACAGCGCCGCCAGCGCGGGATCGCGCAGGCCCGACACGTCGTTGACCAGCACGGCGCCAGCGGCGATCGCGGCCTCGGCCACCGTGGGCTTGTAGGTGTCGACGGCGACCGTCGCGCCGAGCTCGCTGGTCAGCCGCACGATCAGGGGCGCGACGCGCTCGATCTCCCCCGCGGCGTCGACCGCCGGCTGGTCGCCGCGGGCGGACTCCCCGCCGACGTCGAGCAGGTCCGCGCCCGCCGCCAGCAGCTCAGCCCCGTGCGCGACGCGCGCCTCCAGCGTCGGGTGGTCGCCGCCGTCCGAGAACGAGTCGGGGGACGCGTTGACGATCCCCATCAGCAACGGCCGGCCCGAGAGCTCGAGCCGGCGGTCGCGCAGCGAAAGGAACCGTCCCATGCGGCCGATCAGGCTAACGTGCGAGCCCCGATGCAGACCGCGAACGGCACCGTGGCCGGCCTCTGGCGCTGGCCCGTCAAGTCGATGGCCGGCGAGCGCGTGAACGCGCTCCGGCTCGACGGCCGCGGCGCCGGCGGCGACCGCACGCACGCGGTCACCCACCTGCACAAGGGCGGGCGCAAGCCGCTGACCGCGCGCGAGGCGCCGCGCCTGCTGGCGTGGCACGCGCACTACCCGTTCAACGTCGACGGCGGGATCGACCCCGCGCGGCCGCCGTTCGCCATCGTCACCGCGCCCGACGGCCGCTCCTACCGCTGGGGCGACCCACGGCTCAAGCACGCGCTGGCCGGCGACCTCGGCCGCGAGATCGAGCTGACCCGCGACGTCGCCGGGATCCAGGACCTCCCGCGCACGCTGCTCGTCACCACCGAGGCGTCGCTGCAGGCGCTCGGCGACGAGCTCGGCGGCCCCGTCGACCTGCGGCGCTTCCGCCCCAACGTGCACCTGGACCTCGACGCCGCGGGCTGGGACGACCTCGGCTGGGAGGGCGCCGAGCTGGCCTTCGCGGGCGGCGTGCGGCTGCGGTTGCTGCACCCGTGCGAGCGCTGCGCGATCCCCACCCGCCACCCCGACACGCAGGTCAAGTGGCCGGGTCTGCTCAAGCACCTGACGGCCAGCCACGAGCAGAACTTCGGCATCAACGCGCGCGTGCTCACCGGCGGCCGCGTGGAGGCCGGCGAAGCGGTCGAGATCATCCGCCCTTCAGCTTCTGGGCCCAGCGGTCGATAAGGGAGCAGCCGACGCCCCGATTGGAGGACCCGTTGCTTCGCATCGACGAGACCTCCGGGACGCTGGTCGCCCCCCAGGCCGGCGGCCTCGTCACGGAGAACAGCCCGGAACGCGAGGAGCTGCTCGCGCTCATCGCCGCTTCATGGCAGGCGTTCGCCCAGGAGCTGGGCACGCCGAACCTGCGCCTGGTGGGCCGTGAGCCCGCTCCGGGCATCGACCTGCTGGCCTTCGACGAGCAGTCCGGCCGCGCCGTGGTCCTGCACGTCACCGGCGATACCGTCGAGTGGCAGATCAGCCGCGCGCTCGGCGCCGTCGCCGACGTCGCCGGCTGGGACGCCGCCCGGCTCGCCGAGATCTCCGACGCGCTCGAGGCCGTCGTGCCCGGTGACTCGCCGCAGCTCGTGCTCGTCGCCGGCGGCTACGACCCGCGCGCCATCGCCACGCTCGACTGGCTGAGCCGCCGCCACGGCGTCGAGGCGTCCTGCTTCAGCGTCTCCGTCCTGCGCTTCGGCAACGAGCGCCTGTTGTCAGTGCACCGCGAGCCGCGCGACGGCTCGGCGACCGACGCGGCCGCCCAGGTGCACTGGATGCTCACCGGCGCCCAGTCCGCGCCCGCCGGCGAGGCCGGCGCGGCCCAGGCCGTCGCCAGCACGCCGCCGCCTCCGCGCGGCTGAAATTCCGTCTCTCCCCCCGGGGTCCGTGTCCTTCACCGCACGGACCCCGCGTCGGGGGACGGCTTCTCTAGTTGGGCCGCAGCCGCGCGACCTGCGGGTCGTGGTCGGACTGCTGGTCGGCGAACTCGGAGTTCACGTGCACCGAGTCGTACTCGGGCAGCGGGACCAGCAGCGCGGGTGAGACCAGGATGTGGTCCAGCGCCTGGGAGTTGCCCTCGAACACATACGAGTAGCGCTCGTTCGGCGGCAGCAGGTAGTAGAGGTCGAGCATCTGGAAGCCCTGCAGGATCTGCACGGTCTCCGAGAACTCGAAGTCGTTGATGTCGCCGAGCACGACGTAATTGCCGAGCGGGTCGGCGTGCTGGATTTCGCGCGCGAACGCGTTGACGATCGTCGCCTGCGCGTGCCGCTGCGTCTCGGTGACGCGGGTCGGCGGCTGGAGGTGGCCGAACAGCGGGTCGTCGCCGCCCTTGGAGTTGAAATGGTTGGCGACCACGATCAGCGTCTTGCCCTTCCACGTGAACTCGCCGGCGAGCGGCTTGCGGCTGGTGGTGAACGCCGGATCGGACGGCTGGATGCGGCCCGGGCTGAACGTAAGGTGCGCGTCGCCACGGCTCCGCACGACCGCCGTCGCGTTTGTCGACGTGCCACCAGGTCGGTCTACGAACGCCAGACCGCGATCCGTCCGGAACAGGAAGCCCTGGCGGATGTTGCCGCCGGGCGCCCCGCCGTCCTGGTCGTCGACAGGGTCGATCTGCCGGTACTGGTAGGTCGGGCCGCCGGCGGCCGCGATCGCCGCGATCAGCGTGTTCCACGTGACGCTGGCGTCGGTGACCAGGCTGGCGGTGCCGCCGGTCACGCCATCGTTGTCCTGGATTTCCTCGACGGCGACGACGTCCGGTGCCTTGAGGTTGTTGATGAGCGTGTCCGCGAGGCCCGCGAACTTGGCCGGCGAGTCGGTCGGGGCCAGGTTCTCGACGTTGAACGACGCGATCGCCAGCTCGTTGGTGCTCGGCGTGTCGGTGACCTCGCGCTGGAGGGCACCCGTCGCCGTCGCGTCGGCCAGCGGGTAGTACTTGTAGTTGTCGAACGAGTAGTCCGCGACCGCGACGATCGGCGACGAGAACTTGTCACCGACGTTGGCCGTGTTCGGCGTCTCGCCGATCACGTCGTCGAGGATGAAGCGCTCGGGGTTGAAGTCGTCCGCGCGCACGATCACGCCGCCGCGCGGCGTGCGCACGCCGGCGAAGCGGCCGTTGTCGCCGACGATCGAGACCTCGCCGAAGCTATTGCTCGGCCCGGTCGCCACGGCGTCGTTGAACTGCAGGAGCATGCCCTCAAGGCTCTCGTGGAAGTCGATGCCGTCCTCCTGCGGGTCGAACATCGGGTTGGTGTCGACGTCGCCGCTCGAGTCGTTGTCGATGACCCGGTTCGGCGGGATGCGGCCGCCCTCGCCGACCACGGTCGGAGCGATCGAGCTACCGCCCTCCACGGGCGTCACCGTCGGCCGGGAGATCTCGGTCAGCGACAGGCTCTCGGGACCCCAGCTGGCCGGCTTGAACTCCTGGACGGCGCCGCTGAACTGCACGGCGGTGCCGACCGGCGGCCGCGCGCTCGGGCTGAACAGGAAGATGCCCTCGGAGGTGCGATTGTCCGCGTCGGGGCTGGCGTCCTGCACCCAGATGCCGTTCGTACTCGCCGCGGTGACCACGCCCGGCACACCGCTGACGACGCGATTCTCGTACGGCGAGCGGTGCTGCGCGCCCTGGATGTCGTGGATGCGCAGGCCCTCGACCCCGATCGTCGAGAAGCGGAAGTCGTCGTCCAGGTCCTCGGTATGGACGGTGACCGCGCAGGTCTCGCCGCGCGCGAAGTCGGTCGCTGGATCGAGCGTGAACTCGGTCGGACCGCCGCCTTCGGTGAACGCATGCGTCCCGCTGCTCGAGCAGCTGATGCCGAACGTCGGCTCGACCGGACCGCTGAACGTGACCGTCACGTTGCTGTCGAGCGGGACGTCGTTCTCGCCGTCGGCAGGATCGGTTGAGGTGATGCTGGCCGGCGGCGGCGTGTTGCGCGGGTTCGGCGCGCCGACCGTGAAGTCGAGGAGGTTGTTGTCGGTGTCGACGTTGCCACCCTCGAGTCGCTGGGCCGACGTCGTGTTCGATAGCCCCTGGGTCGGCAGGCCTTCGGAGTCGTTGGCGTTGCCGTACCCGACGAAGTCCTTCACGCCCGGTGCGGCGTCGCAGTCCGCGCCGCACGTGAGCGTCGTGTTGTTGGTCACCAAGGCGACCTTTCCGGCGCCTGCCGCCATCGCGATGGTGCCGGTGGCGTTGGGTGTCGGGAGCTCCGGCGCGGCGGTGTTGGCGCCGGCCGCCTCCTGCACGAGGTAATAGCGGCCCGGCCGGATAGTGCCGGTCAGCGGCGTCCGCTGGTATGAGGTTCCGCCCGCCGCCGCGTACTGCACGCTCCAGCCCGTGACCGGCACGGGGTCGGGGCCGTGGTTGTAGAGCTCGATGAAGTCGTTCTTGTACTGGGCGCCGGTATTTCCGCCGCCGCCGTAGACCTGGGAGATGACGATGTCGGGCGAGGCCGCGGAGGCTGGCGCCGCGAGGACGAGTAAGGCCGCTAGGGCGGCGAGCAGTACACGCATTGCGCCACCCTATCCCGGCCGACTGACCGTGATTGTGAAGCTTGTCAGAGGGCTTGCACCTCGGCGAGCACCTCGCCCACCGAGGCCTTCGCGTCGCCGAACAGCAGCGCGGTCTTCTCGTCGTAGAACAGCGGGTTGTCGATGCCCGCGAAGCCGCTGTTCATGGACCGCTTGAGCACGATCACCGAGCCCGCCTTGTCGACGTCGAGGATCGGCATCCCGTAGATCGGCGAGTCGGCCACCGTCCGCGCGGCCGGGTTGGTGACGTCGTTGGCGCCGATCACGAGCGCGACGTCGGTGCGCGGGAACTCCGGGTTGATGTCGTCCATCTCCTTGAGCTTGTCGTACGGCACGTCGGCCTCGGCGAGCAGCACGTTCATGTGGCCGGGCATGCGGCCGGCGACCGGGTGGATGCCGTAGAGCACCTCCACCCCGCGCTTCTCGAGCTCGCCGGCGAGGTCCGCCACGGCGCGCTGGGCCTGCGCCACCGCCATGCCGTAGCCGGGGACGACGACCACGAGCCGTGCGTAGGAGAGCTGGATCGCGACATCGGACGCGCTGGTCGAGCGCACGGTGCCGCCGTCGGTGCCGGCCGCGAGCGCAGGGCCGCCGGCGCCCACGCCGGCGAAGAACACGTTGCCGATCGAGCGGTTCATCGCGTCGGCCATCTGCTTGGTGAGGATCGAGCCGGACGCGCCGACGAGCATGCCGGCCACGATCAGCGCGGTGTTGTCGAGCGCCACGCCGGCGGCGGCCGCGGACAGGCCGGTGAACGCGTTCAGCGTCGAGATCACGACCGGCATGTCGGCGCCGCCGATCGGCATCACGGCGAGGACGCCGAGCGCGCCGGCGGCGACCAGGATCAGCCAGAACAGCAGCTCGGAGTCCGAGCCCGCGGCGATCACGACCGCGAGCCCTACGGCGACGAGCGCCAGCGCGCCGTTGACCGCCTTGGGGATCCGCAGGCCGCGCTTGAGCGTCTCCTGCAGCTTCAGGAACGCGATGTTCGAGCCCCAGAAGGAGATCGAGCCGATGATCGCCGCGAACAGGATCGGGATCAGCGTCTCGAGCTCGAGGTCGCCGCCCGACTCGCGGAACTCGACCACGCTGATCAGCGCGACCGCGCCGCCGCCGACGCCGTTGAACAGCGCGACCATCTGCGGCATCGCGGTCATGTGCACGTTGCGCGCCGCCGGGATGCCGATGGCCGTGCCGATCGCCACGCCGACCACGATCAGCACCCAGTCGCCGACGTCGTCGTTGAGCAGCGTCGCGATCACCGCGATCGCCATACCGGTCGCCGCGACCTGGTTGCCCCGGACCGCCGTCCGCGGCCCGCGCAGCATGTGCAGGCCGAGGATGAACATGCTGAACGCGACGATGTAGAGGGCGTTGATCAGGTCATCCATCGTCCGGATCCGGTTTCTTGCCCTTGAACATCTCGAGCATCCGGTCGGTGACCAGGAAGCCACCGACGACGTTGATCGTGCCGAAGGCGATCGCGATCACCAGCAGCAGGTCGTTGAGGAAGCCCTCGGCCGGGCCGATCAGCAGCAGGCCGCCGAGCACGACGATCCCGTGGATCGCGTTCGTGCCGGACATCAGCGGCGTGTGCAGCGTGTTCGGCACCTTCGAGATCACCTCGAAGCCGACGAACGCCGCCAGCACGAGGATCGCCAGCTCGGTCAGCAGGTCCATCAGCGCTCCACCCTCTCGCCGTCGCGCGCCACGCAGGCGCCCTTGATCACCTCGTCGTCCCAGTCGAGCGCGAGCGCCCCGTCCTCGCTGGTCATCAGCTCGATCAGCGAGAGCACGTTGCGCGCATACAGTTGCGACGCGTGCTCGGCCATCCGCGACGGGAGGTTCAGCGGGCCGGCGACGATGACGCCGTTGTCGGTCGTGTAGGTCTCGCCCGGCTTGGTCAGCTCGCAGTTGCCGCCGGCCTCGGCGGCGAGGTCGACGATCACGCTGCCGGGCTTCATGGCGTGCACGGCCTCGGCGGAGATCAGCTTCGGCGCCGGGCGGCCGGGCACGAGCGCGGTCGTGATGATCGCGTCGGACTTGCCCATCTGGACCGTGAGCGCCTGGCGCTGGGTCTCCTGCTCCTCGGGGGTCAGCTCGCGGGCGTAGCCGCCCGCGCCCTCGGCGTCGCCGATCCCCTCGACCTCGAAGAACCTCGCGCCCAGCGACTCGATCTGCTCCTTGACGGCCGACCGCACGTCGAACGCCATGACGACCGCGCCGAGCCGGCGCGCGGTGGCGATCGCCTGCAGCCCGGCCACGCCGGCGCCGAGCACGAGCACCTGGGCGGGCGGGATCGTGCCCGCGGCGGTCATCAGCATCGGGAAGAAGCGCGGCATCTCGCCGGCGGCGATGATCACGGCGAGGTACCCGGCGACGGTCGCCTGCGAGGAGAGCGCGTCCATCGACTGCGCGCGGCTGATCCGCGGGATCGACTCCATGGCGAACGCGGTGGCGCCCGTGTGCGCGATCGCATCGATGCCCTCGGCGTTGGTGAGCGGCGCGAGGAAGCCGATCAGGACGTGGTCGGCCTTCAGGCCGGCCGGCTCGCGCGGGGCGACGCGGGCGATCACCTCGGCGCTCCAGGGGTCGCCGAGCTCGGCCCCCGCCTCGGCGAACGCCTCGTCCGGCAGGGCGGCCTGCGCGCCCGCGCCGGGCTCGATCACGACGTCGTGGCCGGCGCGCTTGAGCCGGCTCACGACGTCGGGGACGAGCGCGACGCGCCGCTCACCCGCAGCCGTCTCTTTCGGGACGCCGATCCTCATCGGGTGCGAGACCGTATCGAGTCGCCGTCACATGAGCGCTGCCACCAGCAGCCCGGCGGCCGGGACGCGCGCGGCGGCGGCGAGCGCGGGCGGCGCGGGAGCAGCGGCGCTCGCGACCGGCGGCAGCGACTGCACCTCGACCGCGTCGGCGGGGCCCGCCGTGGCGGTCGGGGTCGCCGTCGCGGCGGTGGCCGTGGCGGCGTGACGGGCGCGCGGGACGGGCTTGAGCGGCAGCTGCTTGCGGGCGAGCGCGGCCAGCGCCTGGCCGGTGACCCAGACCGGCGTCTGGCGGCTGGTGCGGCTGTAGCGGACCTCGCCGCTCGGCGCGGTGAGCGAGCGCAGGTAGCTCATCGGGTCGCGCGAGCCGTTGGTGTGCACCGCCGCCGGGTCGCGCCCGACCGCGATGAGGCCCTGGACCGCCCACGCGGTCGACTGCGCGTTCGACGGGCCGCCGGGGATCAGCGCGAAGCCGCCGTCGTCGTTCTGGTGGCGGGCGACGAATCGGGCCGCCCGGCTCGCCACGCGGCCGCCGCGGCGGCCGCCGGCGGCGAGCGCCTGCAGGGCCGCGCCGGTGTCGTCGATCCCCGAGGGCCCGCCCTTGCCGGCGAAGTTGAAGCCGCCGTCGCCGTTGGCCTGGCGGGCGATCCAACCGGCGGCCCGCTTGACGGCGCGGTCGCGAGTGGAGCGGCCGGCGGCGCGCAGGCCGAGAACGGCGAACGCCGTGGTGTTCACGCGGCCGGCGAACGAGCCGTCGCGGCGCTGCTTGGACGCGACGGCGTGCTCGAGGTCGCGGCCGCCGACGCGCGGGCCGCGGCCGGCGGCGCGCAGGATCAGGAGCGTCCGGTTGAGCTCGCCGAGGTCGTTGAGCTCGCGCGCGTGGGCGCGGATGTAGGCGAGCGCGCTCGGCGACCCGACGTCGAGCGGGTTGCGGCCGGCCGCCGCGAGGCCGAGCGCGGTCCAGCCCGTGTAGAGCTGCGACGAGCTCTGGCCAGGCGCGGCGCCCCAGCCGCCGTCGTCGTTCTGGGCGTCGAGCAGATAGCGGACGGAGCTGCGGGCAGCGGCGGCGCCGGCCTGCTCGTCGGCGTGCGCCGGGGGCGCTGCCGGCGCGAGCAGGAGGACGAGCAGCAGCCCGGCGGCGGCGGCCGGCCCCGGCAGCCAGCGGACCTCGAAGCGGGTGCGGTAGCGTGCGAGCGCGCGGACCAGTGCCGGGCCGAAGGCGAGGCAGAACAGGATGCTGCCGGTCACGTGCGCGACGTCGAACCACAGCGACGTGGCGAAGTACGCGCCGAGCGCGGCGAGCGAGTGGTCCCCCGAGTACGTGATCCACAGGTGCACGTTCATCCACGCGCCGTACGCCGCCGATGAGACCGCGCAGGCGATCGCCAGCGGCACGCGGCCGAGCTCGCGCCCGGCGGCGCGCCCGAGCAGCGCCCCGGCGACGCCGACGCCGCCCCAGCCCACCATCTGCCACGGCGTCCACGGTCCCTGCCCGAAGAAGACGTTCGACGCCAGCGCCGCCACCGACCCGACTGCGAATCCGGGCGCGCCGCCGAGCACGTAGCCGGAGATCAGGACGATGTCGGTCGTCGGCTTGACGTTGGGCAGCGCCGCGAACGCGATCCGGCCGAGCGCGGCGAGGGCGGCGAGCGTCGCCACCAGGGCAATGACGCGCGTCGTCGGATGCGTGCGCTCGTACCAGGCGAAGCCGGCGACCAGCGCGACGCCCAGCACCAGCGTGGAGGCGACGAACCAGCTCATCGCGACCCCTCCCCGCGTGCGAGCGCGCGGCTCATGGCGCGGCCTCCACGGGCGCGCGCAGCAGCGCGGCGCCCTGCTCGGGGGTGAGCGCGCCGCCGGCGCCGCCGAGCACGCGCGCGGTCTGGGTGGCGAAGTACCAGCCGCCGCCGAGCACCTCGGCGGTCGCCGCGTCCGCGACCGGCCGGCCGTCTCCGAGCAGGATCGTCCGGTCCGCCCACGCAGCGGCGAACTCGGCGTCGTGCGTGGCGACGAGCACCGCGGTGCCGCCTGCCGCCAGCTCGCGCAGCCGCGCGGCGAGCCGGGCCCCGTGGCCGCGGTCCATTCCGCGCGTGGGCTCGTCGAGCAGCACCGCCACCGGCGGCTCACCGGTCGTGAGCACCAGCTCGAGCGCGAGCCGCTGCCGCTCGCCGCCCGACACGTCGCGCGGATGGCGGTCGGCCAGCGGGCCGGCGTCCGGCACGTCGTCGCCGACGCGGTCGTGCAGGAAGTAGTCGCCGGGGTTCTGCAGCAGCAGCGCCACCCGCCCCGCCCGCACGACCTTGCCGCGCGTCGGCTCGATCAGCCCGGCCAGCAGCCGCAGCAGCGTCGACTTCCCGGCCCCGTTGCGGCCCATCAGCGCCACCGCCTCCCCCGCGCCGATCGCCACGTCGACGCCTTTCAGGATCGCCGGCCCGTTGGGCACCTCGTACCACGCGCGCCGCAACCTAAGGGGGACAGTCCCCTTTAGGTCGCCCATGAGGTCGCCGGCAGCGCTAAAGGGGACAGTCCCCTTTAGGTGTTGGGCTAGGGCTCGGCGGGCGCCCTTGACGGTGGCGGGGCGGTCGGAGATGCCGGCGAGGGCGCAGAGGCGCGTGACCGGCGGCTGGAGCTCGGGCGGCGCCCAGGCGGCGAAGGCGTCCGGCGCGCCGTCGAAGGCGACCGCACCGCCGTCGAGCGCGATCACGCGGTCGGCGGCCGGGAGGCAGCGCTCGAGCCGGTGCTCGGCGACGACGACCGCGGTCCCCCACTCCTCGTTGACGCGCCGCAGCACGGCCAGCAGCTCGTCACCGGCCACGGGGTCGAGCTGCGAGGTCGGCTCGTCGAGCAGCAGCAGCTGCGGCCGGCCGGCCAGCGCGGCGCCGAGCGCCACGCGCTGGAGCTCGCCGCCGGACAGCTCGCGCGTCGAGCGGTCGAGCAGGTGGGCGATACCGAGCGCGAGCGCGGCCTCCTCGACGCCGCGCGCCACCGCGGCGGCGCCCCAGCCCCGGTTCTCGAGCGGGAAGGCCAGCTCGGAGCGGACCGTCGCCATCACGACCTGCGTCTCGGGATCCTGGAACAGCGTCCCTGCCACGGCCGCGAGCTCGGCCGGCCCGTGGTCGCGCGTGTCGAGGCCGCCGCACACGAGCCGGCCCGCGAACGCGCCGCCGTGGAAGTGCGGGACGAGGCCGGCGGCGGCCCGCAGCAGCGTCGACTTGCCCGATCCGGAGCCGCCGGCGACCACCGCGAACTCGCCCGGCTCGACGGCGAATGTCACGTCGCGCAGCGACGGCGCCGGCGCGTCCGGATACGCGTACGTCACGCCGTCGAGCGCGAGCGTGGTCACGCGATCCCCCGGCGGTCCGCGAACGGCAGCAGCGCGACGGCCGCCACCGCGGCGGCGAGCACGACCTGGCGCGCCTCGACCGGGACCACGAGCCGCGGGTAGGCCTCGAAGCCCTCCCAGCCGCCCACGCCCGACGCGATCGCCAGCGCGGCCAGCCCCAGCGCCGACGCGCCGAACGCGAGGTCGTGGCGGGAGAGCGGCCGGCGCTGCCGCGTCGGGCGCCCGCCGGTCCCGAACCCGCGCACCTCCAGCGTCGCGGCGACGTCGGTCGCGCGGTCGAGCGCTCCGGCGGCGACGGCGCGGAACACGCCGAGGCGCGCCGCGGCGGTCGGCGGGCCGCCGGTCAGCGCCCGCTGCGCGTCCGCGAGCCGCCGGCCGTCGCGCGCCAGCACGCCGACCAGGTGCGTGGCGAGCGCGGCGGTCACGCCGGCCCGCAGCGAGCGCCGGCGCACCGCCCGCAGGAGCTCGTCGGGGTCGACGACCGCGGCGAGCAGCGCCGCGCAGGCGATGATCGCCACCGCCCGCAGCCCGAGCATGGCGCCGTAGGCGAGCGCCTCGGCCGTGATGTCGAGCCGCCCGATCCCGGGCACGGCGTCGCCGCGGAACACGACGGTCACGCCGTTGCGGGTGACGAGCGCGTTGACGAGCGCGATCAGGAAGGCCAGCCCGAGCGACCAGGCGACCGCGCGGCCGACCTCGCGGCGCACGTGCGCGGCGGCCGCGGCGGCGAGCGTCACCGCGAGCACCGTCGCGAGCAGCAGCGGATGCTCGAACGAGAGCGCCACGAGCCCGAGCGTCATGCACCACGCCGCGGCGATCCCGGCACGCGCGGCGTGCAGCGGGCTCGCTCGGCGGCGGTGGCTCGCGATCACGGTCCCGTCCCGGCTCCGGTGACCGGCAGCGGCACGTCCTGGCCCGCGTCGACGGCGAGCGCGAAGCGCTGCTCCAGCCGCGCCTCGGTGAGCGCCGCGGCGGCGGCGGCCACGCCGACGTCGTCGGTGCCCGTGACGACCCAGGTCGGCGCCTGCGCCTGCACGCTGGTCGCCGCCACCAGCCCCGCCCCCGCGCGCAGCGTGCGGACGGGCTGCGCATCGGAGTCGAGCAGCGTGATCGTGTCGCCGCCGATGTTCGTGCGGGCGAAGACGCCGCTGGTGGCCGGCCCGCGCTCGAGCCGGCGGGCGACGGCGTCGCGCCGCACGTCCACCCAGCGGCCGACCACCACGCGCAGCACCTCCTCGCCCGCGGACTGCTCGAGCGTGGCGCGCGAGAGCGATGTCACGCCGGCGTCCTCGAGCCGCCGCTGCACCTCGCCGCACGAGCGGTCATCGTCGCCGCTCGCGCAGACGAGCCGGACCGGGAACCGCTTGCCCTCCGACCCGCTCTTGAACGGCTCCGGGAACGAGCCGACCACGGCCGGCACGCGCTGCGCGGCGTCCCACTCGTGGTGGTCCCACCAGACGCGCTCGCCGGCGGCGACGCGCCGCTCGGCGGCCCCGACGGGCGCCTCGATCCCGTTCACGTAGTAGAACCAGTCGGCCCGCCGGCCATTCTCGCGGCCGCCGGCGACGCCGTCGATCTCCCGCACGAAGCCGCCGCCGAAGCGCGTCTGGATGTCGTACTTGCGCTCGAGCAGGCGCATGACCGTGTCGCCCTCGGACGCCTTCTCCTGGTCGATCCCCTCGTGCAGCGTCTGGGCCCCGAAGTCGCGCGTCACGGTGAGCGTGACGTCGCCCGTCGAGGCGCCGGAGCCGAAGCCGCACCCGGCGAGGGGCAGCAACGCGAGCAGGACGACCAGGCGCCTCATCCGACGGCGACCCCGCGCGGGAAGGCGCGCACCATGCCGGAGCGCTCGGCCTGCAGCCGCAGCGTGCCGGACGCGGCCGGGACCGTGAGGACGGCGACGCCGTCGGCGCCGCTGACCGCGCTCGCCGAACCCAGCCGCACGGTCGCGCCCTGGACCGCGACGCCCTTGCCCTGGTCGTCGTAGCCGCGCACGGTCACCCGCAGCGCCTCACCGGGCGCCGCGCTGGTCCGGTCCGGCCGCGCCGCGAGCGTCCGCTGGCAGCTCCCCGACGACTGCAGCTCGCACCAGAACCACGTTATCCGCTGGCCGCCGTGCAGCCGGCGGCCGGTGCCGAACGGGCCCGCGGGGTCGGCGGCGGCGGTGGTGCCCGCCCGGCGCCCGACCTTGTAAACCCAGCCGCCGTTGCCCTTCTCGCGCTCGCCCGCGACCGCGGTCACATAGAGCCCGCCGGCGTCGCGCGGGCGCTTGCCGCAGCTGCCGTAGTCGCGGAAGCCGAGCTTGAGGTGGGTCGCAGCGAGCACCGACAGCGGCGTCGCTCCGAGCACGCGGCAGCGCTTGCCGGCGACCTTGACCGTCCGCGGCTTGAGCTCGACGTGCTTGGGGCCGCGCAGCACGCGCGTCTTGCCTACGACCATGACGTCGACCGTCGCCGCCGCGGCGGGCGCCGGGGCGGCGACCGCGACGGCGACAGCGATCAGCGCGATCCGCCTCATCGCACCCGGAACGCGACCCGCTCGGTCGCGCCGTGGTTGAAGGCGTTGTCGATCGCGTACGTCTCGAGCACGTAGCGGCCGCGCCGCAGGCGCGACGGCAGCAGGTAGCTCCATTCGGCCTGCTCGCCGACCTTGAACGCGTACGTCTTCCCGCACGTGCGCTTGAGGAATCGCTCCCTGCTGCCCGAGAAGTACCAGCACGTCTTCCCCAGCTTGCGCGTGAGCCGGATCTTGACCGCCCACAGTCCCGACGGGTCGTCGGTCACGCTCCCGCGCAGCTGCCGCGGGGCGCGCCGGCGCGAGAACCGCTGACCATCACGGATGCCCTTGATCGTGGCGACCGGAGCGGTCGTGTCGCGCAGCGACGGGAGCTGGCTGCCACATGCGCCGTCGGCCCCGTCGGTCACACACACACGCACGCGGTTCGAGCGAATCGCCCCGGTCCTGGTGGCCTTGAAGTCGTTGTTGCCGCGGGCGGTGAGTGGTCCGACGGTCACGGTGCCGCCGGCGCCCGAGAGCCGGCCGGCGACGGTCGCGCCGGCGACCGCCGCGTGCGAGACCGCGTCGCTCACGCGCAGCGTCACCGACTCGCCGGGGCGGGCGCGCGCCGGGCCGGACAGCTCGAGCAGCTGCTCGGTGCCGTCGCCGTAGGCGAACAGCACGTGGTCGCCGGTGCGGGAATCGTCGGCGCACGCGCCGAGCTGCGCGAACACTCCGTTCTCGTACTCGGCGAGAAAGCGGTTGGTGTTGGGATCGAACGCAACGGACTCGCCGGCGATCTTGGTGAAGCTCGCGCCGAACTGGCCGAAGGTGCCCTCGAGTTGGAACGGGGTCGTCTCGGCGGCCTGGGCGATCACCGCTCCCCGGGTGGGCACCGGCGTCGGGCTCGAGCCGCCGAGCGCCGCGGTGCCGTCGCACTGGTGACCGGTGCTCTCGTTGGTGAACTTGAACGGCCGCACGTCGGTGGTGACCGGACCCTCGAACAGCGTCCGGGTCGCGCCTTCGATCCGCAGATCGACGGTGACCGGAGCGGCGACGGCTGCCGCCGGCAGCAGCGCGGTCGCGACGAGGCCGGCCGCCAGGCCGGCGCTGAATCGGATCTTCATTCGGTGAGCCACCCCTTCCGCGAGGGCGTTTCGGCTTGCGGTCGGAGGGAGGTCTCCTGGCTCCCGGGCCTACCGTCCGCGCCTTCCCGGCTCGCGTCGCGATGCCAGTGGCTTCCTGCGGATCGGCTTCCCCGGTCACAGTGGCGGGTCCGCGCCGGATTCGCACCGGCTTCCCTGTCCACCGACCTGGTCGCGCCCCATGCTATACCCGGGGCTCGGATGACCGTCAACCTCACCCGGATCTACACGCGGCTCGGCGATGGCGGCGAGACGCACCTCGGAGACATGAGCCGTGTGCCGAAGACGCATCCGCGGATCGAGGCCTACGGGACCGTCGACGAGCTCAACGCCCAGCTCGGGCTGGCGCTCGCGCAGGGCGGCCTGCCGGAGCGGTTCGTGCCGTGGCTGCAGCGGGTGCAGAACGACCTGTTCGACGTCGGCGCCGACATCTCGGTGCCGCACGGCGGCGACCGCACCCGGCTGCGCCTCATGCCGGAGCAGACCGCCTGGCTGGAGGGCGCGTGCGACGAGGTCAACGCCGAGCTGCCGAATCTCAAGTCGTTCGTGCTGCCGGGCGGGGCGGTCGCGGCGGCGCAGCTGCACGTCTGCCGCACGGTGTGCCGGCGCGCCGAGCGGCGCACGATCGCCTGCGGCGACGAGGTCAACGCCGAGTGCGTGCGCTACCTCAACCGCCTCTCCGACCTGCTGTTCATCCTCTCGCGCGCCGTGAACGTGGCCGCGGGCGACGGCGAGCCGCTGTGGGAACCGGGGCGCTTCCAGTAAGCGATCAGGGGCTGTTCCCGGCCGAGCACCGCTCGCTGCGGGAGCTGTACGCGCTGACGCGGGCGTTCGGCGGGCACTGGGCGCGGCTGGACGACAAGCTCGATCCCGCTCCGGAGGTGCTCGCGCGCGGCGTCGAGGCGTCGAAGGCGCTGCTCGCCGAGCTGGCCGAGCGCACCGCCGCCTACGGTCTGCACGGCGTCCCGGCCGCGACCGGCGCCGGCGCCTGGAGCTCGCGCCTGCGCGGGGCGGGCGACCTGCTGCTCGAGCGCAACCAGGCGCTGCGCGCCGCGGTGCTCGACGTCCAGCACGTCACCACGCTGCTCGCCTTCCTGGCGGCGCTCGCCGACCGGCGCGGGGACGCGAAGCTGGCCGTGTGGCATCGCGGCTGGGAGACGCGGCTGCGGGCGATCGAGGACGATGCGCGGGCCGCGGCGGTCGCCGAGGCCGAGGATCCCGAGCGCGCGATCCAGGCATACGACAGCTCCAAGCTCGGCCGCGCCGGGCACAAGGTCGCGGTTGGCCTCGGGACGCTCGGCGAGGCCTATGACGGCCGCGTCGGCCGGCGCCGCGGCTAGATCGTGCGCCGCAGCCGGATATGGACCTCCTCGAGCTCCGGCGGCGCGGTCATGAGCTGCCAGCCGCGCGGCGACAGCGCGTAGACCTCGCCGTTCTCGCGCAGCAGCACGAGCCGGCCGTCGTGCGTGGTGGCGAGCGGCGCCTCGCTCAGCGGCCAGTCGCCGTAGTCGCCGAGGTGGGTGATCGCCCGCCGCACCTGCAGGTGGCGCACGCCGCGCTCGAGCAGCGCGCGCACGACCGCCGCCTCGGCGACGTCCTCGACGCTGTAGACGTGTGGGTCACCAGCGGACTGGGAGGGGCGGATGTATCCCCAGCGTGCCCACTGGCCGATCGTGTTCCCGGACACGCCGGCGAGCTCGCCCGCCTCGCCGGCGAGGAAGTGCCCGTGCGCCTTCGCCCGTGATGCCACGGCCGAAAGGTATCCCCGGCCCGGGCCGCCGTGGCAAGCCCGGGCCGGGATCGTGCGGTGCGGGTCGGTAGCGCCGGTGGCCGGGTCTGCTCAGCCGCCGGTGACCTCGACGTACCGCAAGCTCACATGTCCGATCACGATCGCGTCGCCGTCGGTGAGCGCGGCCTCGCCGACCCGCGCGCCGTTGACGAAGACGCCGTTGAGGCTGCGATCGTCGAGCAGGACGGCCTTGCCGCCGCGGTGCACGATCACGGCGTGCCGGCGGGATACCGAGGCGTCGTCGAGCAGGATGTCGCAGGCCGGGCTGCGCCCGATGCGCAGCGTCAGCCCCTCGCGGTCACCGAGCGCGAACAGGATCACCTCGCCTCCGTCTTCGATGGCGAGGTAGCGGCCGGGCGCGGGCCGAGCCATGCTGGCCTGGGCCCGCCGGCGGTCACGGCCCCCGATGCGGGGCAGCGGGCCGGTTTCCTGCGTCGGTGCCTCCGTGTTCTGGAGGGCGGCGAGGGCATCCGTCATGGGCGAATCCTCTTGCCCGTTTCCAAGCGGGGGATAAATGTCCCCCAGGACGAATTGAAGATCTCGGCCTCCCTCCGGCCGCAATTTGCGGGCTTTCGCGCACCGGCATCGTGGCCCTTGTACGACGCGCGCCGCCGGGAGGTTCCTCGCCGCATCGGCGACGCGCGGGCCGGGTGAGCTCAGGCCCACGTGGCGGGGTCGCCCGGCAGCAGGCTGAACACGACCGTGTCGCGCCGGCTGCCCTTGAACGGGTAGTGCGAGCGCAGCACGCCCTCGCGGGTGAAGCCCGCGCGCTCGGCGACGCGCTGGGAGGCGAGGTTGTCGGGGCCGCAGGTGATCTGCAGGCGGGCGAGGCCGAGGTCGTCGAACGCCCAGCGGGTGAGCAGTCGGACGGCGCACGTGGCGATCCCGCGCCCGCGCGCGTGGGGCGCGAGCCAGTAGCCGACCGCGGCGCGCGCCTGGCCAGCGTCGATGTCGTAGATCGAGGCGCCGCCGAGGATCGCCGCGTCGTCGTCCGGTGCGACGCAGGCGAACTCGGCCCCGGTCCCCGCCTCCCACGCGCGCGTGGAGTCGATCACGTAGGCCAGCGCGTCGGCCTCGGTGTACGGGTCGGCGCGCGGATAGGAGAACCGCTGCACCGTCGGGTCGCTGAACGCGGCGAAGTTCGCGGGCACGTCGCTCTCCCGCCACGGCCGCAGCGCGACCACGTCGTCGCGCAGGTCGGGAACGCGCAGGGCCGCCACTCAGAGCGGCGGACCGTAGCTGCCGGTGCCGAGATCCGCGTCGGACCGCGTATCGGGGCCGCTGTCGCGGTCGAGCAGCGCGGTCGCGAACAGCACCGGGAGCGTCATGACGGATCCCACGACGAAGCTGCTGTCGCCAGGGCCGAGCAGCGCCCACGCGGCGCCGGCGATCGCGAGCGCCAGCGTCGCGAACCAGACCGGCGCACGCCTGCGCGCGTACCACTCCTCGAGCTCCGGTCCCTTGGCGAGCCCGACGAATACCGCGGGCACGATCAGCGTGAACGGCCCGACCAGGTAGCTGAGGTCACCCGGCGCCAGGACCATCCACGCGAGTCCTGCGCCGGGCGACGAGGCCCAGCCGGCCCCGCGCGAACGGACGCAAGCGACGATCCATGGCCGAATGCTAGGAGCCGCCCACCAAACGGACCCTAAACGAGATCCGAGAACGACGAAACCCGCCATGCGGGCGGGCTTCAGCGAGGTACCGCTACGGGGATTCGAAGCTAGACCAGGGCGCAAGGGGATCGACGCTGTAGAGCCAAACTCTGTACGTTTGCAGGGAGATCGGACTGACCGATGATCCGTTCGAATCCGATGGAATCCGGCTGGGTCAGAGGGTCACTGGCGCGCAGACTGGCGCGCGCCCCGCACTTCCGCCCCGCACTTCCGCCTCGCACTTCGCCTCGCACTTCAGAAGGCGCCGCGGCTCCGCGCTCGCCGTCGCGCTCGCTGTTGCGGTGGTTCGCCGGCCAGTCGGCGGCTCACTCGCGCACAACTGGCGCGCATCGTCATAGGCTCCGCGCCACGGAGTTGTAGCTGACCTCCCAGGTAGCCTCGGCGGCAAGCGACCGACGGAGGCGGACGTGCCCCACCGGACCCACCCGCCGGCGGACCCGTCCGACCGTGTGCGCTTGCACCATTCGCTCAACGTGACTACTGCGACGCACGCGGCCGCCCCCCTCCGGCCCCGTGAAGTGGGCCGTGCTGAGCGACCGAAGTCGATCGACGTCTTCCACTCTCGGGCGCCGGGCGGGCGAGTACGGAGTCACGATCGAGTCCGGGCCAACGGCGAGAAGTTGATGCCAGATGCCGGAGTGGTGTGCGTCCTCGGATCCGTGGTGGGCGACCTTGAAGACGGACGCTCTACATCTCGGGCTGAATCGCTCGAGGACGCCCTCCCATCCCGTGCCGGCGGCCCCCGCCTCGAGGTCGGCGCCGAGAAGGAACGAAACCTGCTCCGCCTGGTACCAGAGCACCAGGCACGAGTCATTTGGCGTCGGCTCGGATGGTAGGCGGCCGGGGCCAGTCGCCCCGCGCCGGAGCGCCATGGTCTGGGTCAGCTCGGAAGGAGCGAGGGCCCGCAGCTCCCCTGACGCGAGTTCTAGAGCACTGAGGCGATTGGCCCACAAGACACCGCGGCCGCGGCGATCGAGGATCTCAAGAACGCTCCGGAACTCTTTGGCGCCCGGTCCGAGCGGCCCCTCATGTCGCGCGACCAGGGCGAGCTGTCTGAAAAACTCCGGGTCGTGAATTGCCCCCGTGCACATGAAATCGGCTTCGGTGCACTCTTCAACGACTTCCGAAAGACCGGCGATGTGGTCTCGGTCCCAATGAGTTGCGGCTACGAGCGCGACAACTTCCGACGGCACGCCGATCGCCGCCAGGTACTCGAGAGCCACGGGCGGTGAGGTTCGATCGCCCACGCGGTGGGAGTCCACTACCAGCCACGTTGCCCCCCCAACGTGGGCAACGATGCACTCGCCGACACCGCGGCCGAACACAGAGACCTCAAGTTCGTCCAGTTGCGGCTGATCGAGGGGCTCCGCGGCCCTCACGACACCGGCGGAGAATCGAAGCGCTCGATGAGGTCGTGTGCCTCGGTCTGCGCGCGCCGCTGTTCAGCCGCTGTCCAGGGCCGTGAGCGCTTGAAGATGATCTGCGACTCTCCGCGGCGCTCTCGCGGCGTGATCCGGTAGCCGATCACCCAGTAGAAGAGCGCGCCCGGGACTACAAGGTCGACGTCTTGATCGGCCACGAGCAGCCAGGAGATGTCGGCGACCTCCTCCTCCGAGCTGGCTCCGGTCACATCAAACAGCACGGCACCGAACGACTCCTCCCCCACGTCCTCGACGCGCCCAAGCCACTCCTGCTGACGTACGAAGCAGCTTCGCGCATCCACCTCTAGAGACGGGGTCTCCGTAGGCAGCGTGGCTACCACGACCTTCTTCAAGACCTCCGGATCCAGCTGCGGCGCCCAGTGAGGGGACATCGACGTGACGTCGTCGGCCATCTCGTGGCCCAGAGCCGTGCTCGGCTGGCGACCGTTCGGTCGATTGAGCGCGATCGGCGAAACATCGAGCCCAGGCAGCTCCGGAATCGTCGTGATGAGAGAGTCGCGGCCCTGAGTGATGCCCAGCTTCGTCTCGGCGGCTGTCGCGGCATCAACTGGGGCAGTCAACCGAGGCTCCTGAGGAAATCGAAGGTCTCCATCGCGCGTCGCCGATCATCGTCCCATTCGGCCTCGAGTATCTCGACGGCGGGTCGAGCACCTTCGGCGCTCTCGGCGGACGAGACGTTGACGTGTGAGTTCCATTCCGACCACCCACTCTGGGTCGGCGCTGCGATGGCCGCAGCTGGAGGTTGATTTCGCCATCCAACCCGTCGCCGCGAGGAATCTTCCAGCCGATGCTGGTCAGCCCTGCTCCGGGAAATGCCGCCTGCAGCGGCTCGCTCGGTCCTAGCCGTTGAGCAAGGCGGTCCCATCCGCCCTCGGTTAAGACGAAGTGCAGCAGGTGATTCATGCCCATGGCGTTGATCGGCGTGTGCTCGAGAACACGAAAGAGGTCGACGACGAAATCCCTAAGCGGCCCGGGCGTCGCGCTTTCGTCCGTCGTCGTGAAGGCGGCGGTCATCCCGGAGCGCGCGGAGCTCGACCGCAAGGTCTGCTCGTTCATGCGCGAGCGGGGCATGCGCGACGACCAGT
>DATDKF010000010.1:0-17678 GCA_036520135.1 Solirubrobacteraceae bacterium | reverse complement strand
ATGAGAACGGCGAGGCGAACCAGATCGCGCTGCTTCATGTTGGGCTGCATCGTCATAGTGCAAGCCTGCCCGCCCAGGGGCCGCCGGGCCATCGTGTGACCTCGACGATCCCCCTGAGCGAACCCCCGTCTTGCGGGCGGTCAACCCGAACAGCGCCGGGCGGCTCACCCGCCGGTATAGGTACGGCAGGGTTCGCCCCGCAATCCGGGGCATGGCGGCAGGCCGGTCGGCACGGCGATCCCGTCCACGACGGGCAGCACCAGCCGCGACTTCCCGCGCGTGACGGACACCTGTGCGGTTCCCTTCGGGCGCGTGTCGGCGAACGCCCAGATCGGCTGGTCGCCGCCGGGTGCCGAGAGCGTCACGCGGATCCGGCTCCCCGCCCGGTAGGCGTGGCCCTGGTAGTAGAGCGGGATGACCAGCTGGGCGTCGCGGCCCTTCGGCAGCGGCGCCGCGTCGCGCCGGCGCAGGCTGAGCTCGGGCGCGAGCAGCGAGCTGCCCTTGCGGAGCTTGCGCACGCTCGCGCGCAGCCAGCCGCTCTGCACGAACGTCTCCTTGCCGTCGGGCCGGACCTCGGAGACCGTGGCCTGCAGATCGACGTCGCGCGCCGCGGACCTGACCCACGCCTGCAGCGCCCCCGCGCCGACGACCACGGTGCTGGCGGTCAGCGGCGCGGACACGTACGAGAGCGCGGTGCCGGCCGGGTTCGGCGCCCACGCGTAGTTCGGTGTCGCGGTCCACAGCCCGCCGGCGCCGGTGTCGCCCGTGAAGTCGGTCGCCGGGCGGGCGCGCTGGTTCCACGTGAACGCGTCCGTGCCCGTGGGCGGTGCCGCGTCGCTGAGAGTGCCGTTCGCCGCCAGGTACCACGAGCGGGCGTGCGTGCCGGGCAGCGGAAAGCGCGCGAACGACTGCTCGAAGCCCGGCACCGGAGCACCGGCCGCGCCGCCCGCGCCGTTGTCGAACAGGATCCGCATTGGCGGCAGCGCCACGAACGCGGCCTTGGCCGCGGCGTAACTGGGCTGGCGCTGGATCGGGTCGTCGGGCAGCGTCACGCCCTTGACGCCCATCTCGCTCTCCAAGATCGCGGGCGCGACCGCCTTGACGCCATCGGGCAGCTTCGGCGCGCGCCGCGCGACGTAGAGCTCGAGGAAGTCGTACCAGCGGTTGAACGTCGCCGGGTCGAGCGAGTCGACGTGCGTGCCGTTCGTGAACGTGAACCACTTGCGGCGCGTGCCGGTGAAGCGCTCGGCGAGCGTCGGGCAGTGGCCGCCGGTCTGCTCGTCGGTGAACTGGCAGGCGAGGAACACCGCCGCCTTGATCTTGTGCACGAACGTGACCGGCGACAGCGGGTCGGCGACCTTGCGCACGTAGTAGTTGTTCGCGCGGACCTTGGCGAGCAGGTCGACCGCCTCGGCGTGCAGCACCTGGTTGGCCTTGCAGGTCCTGTCGCCCGCCTTGATGCGGTCGAGCGCCCACTTCTGGCCGCCGGTCGCGGTCGCCGGCTTGGCGTCGTGGACGCGGTCCTTCGCCCACGTGAGCGTGAACCCGGTGTTGAGGATCCCGCCGGGATACAGCGTCGTCTGCGCGTTGTCGATCAGCGAGAGCGGCGTGATCGCGGCGAGGCTCGGCGGCCGCGTCGCAGCGACGAACATCTGGCTGATCCCGCCGTAGGAGACCCCGAGCATGCCGACCTTGTGGTGCAGCACCCACGGCTTGCGCGCGACGGTCTCGATGACGTCGTAGCCGTCGAGCCCCTGGAGCGGCTCGAAGAAGTCGAACGCGCCGCCCGAGCAGCCGGTGCCGCGCATATTGACGTCGACCACCGCGTAGCCGAGCAGGGTGGCGATCGGGCCGATCGAGCTCTCCGCTCCCGCCGGGTTGGCGTAGTCGTAGCCGGAGTACTCGACCAGCGTCGGGTACGGCCCGGGACCTGACGGAAGGTGGACGTCGATCGCCAGCTTGGTCCCGTCGCGCGTGCGCAGGTAGCCGTAGCCGCTCTTCGGGATCCGCTGTTTGAAGAGCTTCCGGCTCGGCGGCTTGGTCGAGAGCACCGTGAAGTGGCGGGACCGGAGCGCGTAGCCGCGGCCCGCCTTCACGCTGCGGAAGACCGCCCCGCCGAGCTTGCCGGCGCGCTGCGAGGCCACCCGCCGGCCGTGCCGCAACAGCACCAGCCGCGACCCGGGCTTGGCGCCCGTTACCTGCACCTGGTTGACGCTGCCGCGGACCGTGAGCGCCGCCTCCGCGGAGGCAGCCGGGACGAGTGTGGTCGCGACCGCCAGCGCGACGACGGAAGTTCTCCTCATCCCGGGAACTGTCGCAGTAGTCCGGCGACTACGCGCCGAACGCGAACCGGGTGCCGACGCTGTTCTGGATGAACGCCTCGGGGAACCGGGCGGCGATCGCATGGGTGGCGCGCCAGCCGGTGCAGTGCGAGGGCACGAGGTAGTCCGGCGCGAAGTCCGCGAGCGCGTCGCAGGTCGGCGCGACGATCTTCTCGAACAGCGGCCCGCTGAGGTGGAAGCCCCCAATCACCGCGTGGATGCGGCCCTCGCCGGTCAGCTTCCGCACGTAGCGCAGGATGTTCACGATGCCCGAGTGGCCGCAGCCGGTCAGCACGACGAGGCCGCGCCCGCGGACGTTGGCCACAAGGGCCTGGTCGTCGAGGATCAGCGGGTCCGGCTGCCAGCGGGCCTCCCGGTAGGCCTGGTGGACGGGGAAGCCCTGCTCGAACTCGGTGGTGCGGTCGACCTCGCCGGTCACCAGCAGCGACCCGTCGAGCAGGAACGAGGGCTGCCGTTGCTCGACGATCTCGAACCCCGCGCCCTCGAGCGCGCCCTTGCTCGTGGAGGGCAGCTCGACCGGCTCGCGGCCGGGCAGCGCCACCCGGCGCCGGCTCCAGAACTCGGGATGGATGAGGACCGGCACGTTCGCCCGTCCGAGCGCTCGCACGAACCCGTCCATCCCGGTCGTGTGGTCCCAATGGCCGTGGCTGAGCACCACAATGTCGATGTCGCCGGGAGCGATCTCGAGCCGGCGCATGTTCTCGATGAGCCCGTCCGGCGTCAGGCCCGCGTCGAACAGCACGCGCACCACCCTGCCGTCCGTCTCGATCGTTACGAGACAAGAGAAGCCGTGCTCGGCGCGCAGCGCGTCGCCGGTGCGGCCGCCCTCGAGGAAGCTCGCAGGGACGGCCGGGGCGAGTGCCTGCGCCAGCGTCTGCCGCGTGGCCGGGCCCTGGTCGCCCAGCAGCAGGTCGGTCACGTTGTCGACCAGCGTGGTGACCGTCACCGCGTCGACCGGTTCGAGTGCGATCGGCTCCATCGTGCACATCATTGCTGAGACGCTGTCGCCCGGGTGTTTTTCGACCTCGACACCGTCGTGCTCGACGCAGCGCAGGCGCTGTGCATCGCGCTCCCGGCGGCCGGGATGCCGGCCGTGCTGCTGCGGCTGGGCGGGCGGGGCTGGGCCTTGCTGGCGCCGCTGTCGCTCGTCGGGACCCTGGTGGCGATCTACGTGGCGCCCACGAGCGCGGACGTGCTGTCGTGGGTCGCCCTGCTGCTCGTCCCGCCCGCGTGTGCGCTTGCGCTGGGCTGGGCGATTCACGGCGCGCGGCCCCGGCTGGCGCTCCTGACGATCCCGTTGCTGGTCGCCGCCCTGGTCGCGCCCGAGGAGGCCGCCGGCCGCACCGCCAGGATCCTGCTGATCGTGGGCTCGACCGCGACGGCGGGCCGGCTGCTCGCGGCCGGGGCGCCGCTCTCGCTGCTCAAGGTCGGGGTCATCGCCATGGCCACGATCGACGCCGTCCTCGTCCTCGGCAACCAGTTCGACGACCAGTTCGCCGGCTTCGACGCGGCGAGCCCGGCCGCCGGCCTACCGCAGCTGCAGCTCGCGAGGGTCGGCGACGTGGCGACCGACTACGGCGACTTCTTCGTCGCCGGCCTCGTCGGAGCGATCCTGGCGGCCGAGCGCGGTCCGCAGCTCGCGGCGGCCGTCGCGATGCTTCCGGTCGCCGAGGCGTTCAACCAGCTCTTCCTCGTCGTCGACTCGCTCCCCAACACGACGGCTCCCGCGCTCGTGCTGATCGGCGCGGAGCTGTGGCGGCGACGTGTCATCGTACCCGCGTGACGCCGAAGCTCAGGGTCGTTGGGCGACGTGTGGTGGTCCTGGCCGTGGTGGTCCTGCAACTCGGGTTCGTGGTCCGGGGCTACTGGTCCGACCACAAGCCGTTCGCGTTCCAGATGTTCCCCGAGGCGAGCACCTGGAGGGCCGACGTGGTCCGGGTCACCGCCGACGGCCGGCGGGTCCCGGTCGAGCGCCCGTGGTCGGGCTACCGCTGGGACGAGCTGGTGCGGGATCGAGGGCTGGGGTACCCGTCGGTGCGCCATCACGCTGACGCCGGGCTCGACAACCAGCTTGCGTTCCTCGCGTCCGCGCTCGACTGGGTCGCGGCCAACACCCCGCGCGACCACGACACCCGGTACCTGGAAGCCACGGTGACGGCGTGGCACAACGCCGACCCGCCCCGGACCGAGCTCCTCCGGAGCCGCGTCCGCGGGGGCTCAGGGTGAACGCGTTCGACGAGCTGCTCGGCCGTGCGGTCAGCATGCGCGCCCTGGCGCTGCTGCGGGTGCTGGCCGGCCCGGTCGTGCTCCTGCATCTGCGGCCGTTCCTCACCGACGCGTGGCACGGGCGGATCTACCGCGACGCGTTCTTCGAGCCGTACGCCGCCTGGTATCCGGATCTCCCGCGCGCCGTCTACGTCGCGCTGCTGTGGCTGGCCGCGGTGGCCGCCGTGGCGATGACGGTCGGCTTCCTCACGCGGATGGCGACCGCGACGACGTTCGCGATCGTCGCCTACAACCTGTTCCTCTCGACGACGCACTTCCACAACAACCGGGCGTACCTGGTGATCGTGCTCGGGGTGCTGGCCGTGGCGCCGTGCGGGCGGGAGCTGTCCGTGGACGCCTGGCTCCGCCGCCGTCGCGGGCGACCGCCGCTCGACCTCCGGGCGCCCGCTTGGCCGCTGTGGCTGCTGCGGTTCGAGTGCGCCGCGATCTACGCGGCGTCCGGCATGAGCAAGCTCCTCGATCCCGACTGGTTCGGCGGCACGGTGTCCTGGCAGCGCGTGGTGCAGGCGCGCGACCAGCTGGATGCCTCGCCGCTCCCGGGCTGGGCGGTGTCGGTCCTGACCGACCGCGACTTCCACACCGGCGCGGCGAAGCTCGTCATCCTCACCGAGCTCTTCATCGCGGTCGGCCTGTGGTGGCGCGGCACCCGCTACGCCGCGGTGTGGGTCGCCGTCGTCTTCCACGTGACCATCCAGGCGTCGGCTTCGGTCGAGGTCTTCTCGGTGCTCGCCCTCGCCGTGCTGGTCGTCTGGGCGGTGCCGTCCACGCGCGATCGCGTGCTCCGCATCGACCGGCGCTGGGGGGCGGTGGTGCGCGGGCTCGACTGGCTGGCGCGCTTCCGCGTCGAGCCGGCCGTGCCCGGTTCGCGGCTGGAGCTCGTGGACCGGGACGGCACCGCGCTCCATGGCGCGCCGGCCCTGGCGCTGGCGCTGAGCCGCCTCCCGCTGACGGCGTGGTTCGCGCTCCCGGCGCTGCTCCTGCCGGCCGTCCGGCGGGCGCGCCGCGGCCGCGCGCCGGCGCTGATCGCGGTCGGGTCGGGATGAGGGGGCGTCTCGTGCGCGCCGGGGTGGGCCTGGCGCTGCTGCTCGTCGTCGCGTTCGGGATGGTCGCGCCGCCAGAGCGCTGCCCGGCGGTGAGCGCGGCCGAGCTCCGGCGCTCCGCGCAGTCCGCGGTGGACTGGTTCGTGCGCAACCAGCAGCCGAACGGCGCGTGGCTGTACCTCTATTCCGCCGACACGGACACGGCGCCGGCCGAGTACAACGTGGTGCGCCACACCGGGGCCGTCATGGGCCTCTACCAGGCGGCGGCGGCCGGCCTGCCGGGCGCGCAGCGCTCCGCCGACCGAGGCGCCCGCTGGGCGCTCGACCGGCTCGTCGAGCGCGACGGCTGGGCCGCGGTCACGTTCGACGGCGAGACCGCCACGGGCGCGACCGCGCTCCTCGTCGCCGGCCTGGGCGTGCGCCGCGAGGCGACCGGCGACACGCGCTACGACGGCGTCATGCGCCGGCTCGGGCGCTTCATCCGCGCCCAGGTCCAGCCGTCGGGCGCGGTGCTCGCGTCGTACGACGTGACGCGCGGCGCGCCGGTGCCGGGCGAGTACTCCAAGTACTACACCGGCGAGGCGTACTGGGCCATGGCGCGGCTCCATCGTGCGTTCCCGGACGAGGGCTGGGGCCAGGTGGCGGACCGCGTCGGCGCCTACCTGGCGACCGCGCGCGACGAGACCGAGGGCTACTGGCCGGCGCTCGCCGATCACTGGGCCGGCTACGGCCTGGCCGAGACCGTGACCTTCCCGGAGCGCGGACGCCCGCCGCTCACCGAAGCCGAGCTGGCGTACGCGCGCCGGCAAGCCGGGCTGTTCGGCTCCCAGGCCCGCTGGGTGGAGCAGCGGTTCGGGCCATGGGGCGGCGTGGCGCGGGGCAGCCCGGTGCCCCGGGGCGGCGGCTACGGCGTGATCGACGAGGGCTTCACCGGCCTCTGGCGCGCGGCGGTCGCCGACCCGCGGCTGGCGGACCTGCGGCAACCGATCGCCGACCGCGCGATGTGCATCGCCGGGCTGGCCGTGCGCGAGCAGTCGGACCGTGCGGACGCCGCTGCTGCCGCTTCGCCGGCGCGCGTCGAGGGTGCGTGGTTCCGCGATGGCGAGACGCGCATGGACGACCAGCAGCACGCCCTCGCCGGGCTGCTGCGGACGGTCGCGATCGTCGAAGCGTCGTCGCGGCGACTGCCCAGCCCGGACGATGACGCGCCGTCCGGCTGGCTATGGGCCGCCGCGCTGCTGCTGGCGCTGAACCCGGCCCGGGCCGCGTTCGGAATCCCGCGCGCGGGGCGGTCGCCGCGCGAGGTCGCCGGCCTGGCGGTTGTAGGGGGCGCGATCGGCGGGGTCGCCGTGTGCGTTGTCGCGGCCTTGGGAGATCCGCTGCTCGACGCGCTCGACGTCAGCGCGCCCGCGTTCCGCACCGCGGCCGGGATCGTCGCCGTGCTGGCCGGCGCCGCCGACCTGCTCCGCCGGCCACCCGGTCCCGAACCCGCGCTCGCCGGCCGCCGCGCCGCGCTCGTCCCGGTCGCGATCCCGATCGTTGCCCGTCCGGCCCTGCTGGTCATGGCGCTGGGCGCCGGCGTCGATCGCGGCGTGCTGATCAGCGTCGGCGCGATGGCGGTCGGCGTTGCGCTGATGACCGGCCTGGCGATTCGCAGCGGGACCGATGGCCCGAGCGGCCGGGTGCTGCGGTGGGCCTGCCGTCTGCTGGCCGCCGGGCTCGTCGCCTCCGGGACCCTGCTCGGGATCGACGGGATCCTCGACGTCTAGTGGATCCGTCCGAAAAGTTCGGCGGGTCGCCAGAACCCGTCGACCTTTCGGACGGGTCCACTAGGTCTTGCGTCCGAACACGAAGTAGGCGATCGGCCCGAAGAAGCTGACGAACGAGGCCGCGGCCCACATGCGCTTGTCCCCGTTGACCTGCCGCGCCGGCCGCCGCTTGAGGTCGAGCAGCGAAGCGGCCAGCAGCGAGTACTGCAGCACGCCCGCGGCGACGATCGCGCACCGCTGCCGCGAGGAGAGGTCGGCCCAGCGCTTCTTGGGACGCCGCATGGGTCGAGCCTAGCGGGGCCGGTGCTTGCGCAGGTGTTCCACCCCGGCCGCGGACACCGAGACCAGCGTTCCCCGTCCGGCGACGCGACGACGCGCGATGAAGCCGCGGTCGTTGGCGTCCTCCCACACGGGCAGGCGCGGACACGACGTCCGCCACGCCTCGAGCACCTCCGCGTACGGCCGCGGGGCAGGGCCCATCCAGTCGAGGAGGTCGAGGATCAGGCTGTCGACGCTGTCGGGCATGGGCGCTCTATCGACGTTAGCGGGCGGCGCGATCCGCCGCGACGGCCTCGACCACCTCGAAGACGCCGGTCAGCGTGATCTCCTCCTCCAGCGGCGCGATCCCGGCGAGCCGCCGCTCCTCGCCGGCCATCCAGTGCGGGTCGTCGCGCATCGCGTCGATCGCCTCCGCGTCGCCCTCGAAGAACGCGAGCGTCACCACCTCGCGCGGATCCTCCTGGCGCCGCAGGTGGTAGGCGCGCTCCATGCGCGGGTGCCAGCGCTCGGGCGCCCAGGCGCGGGCGAAGGCCTCCTCGGCACCTGGCTTGAGATGGCGAACGGTAAGCATGCACAGCATCGCGGGCCTCCTGGTTTGCGCTGTGCCGACTCTACGCCCGCGCGGCGGGACCGGCGCTCGCCGATCCCGCCGGTTGCCGCGCTCAGCGCCCCGCGAGTGCCCGAGTCGCTTCGGCGTCCTCGGCCCTGTCGCCGCGCTCAGCGATCCGGCCGTGACGAGCGATCTGGCGGTAGCGCGCGAACAGCTGCCGGATCTCCTCCAGCGCCTGCTCGTCGTCGCGTTCAGTGTCCCGATCCAGCTCGCGTTCGTCGCCCATGGCGGTACCACCTCCTTCGAGCGGATCTCCCCGGAGCCTACGCCACGACAGCCGCGCGGTCGAGGGCAATCTAGCCCGCGGTTGCGGTATCGAAGCGGTACGTCGACAGGATCGCCGCAGAGGTCGCGGGCTTCGTCGTGCCGTCTTAGAGCGTCACGCGCGACGTTCCCGTCGCAACAGACGCGCGAGCGCACCGGCCCGGCGAGGCTGCGTCTTGAGCCACTCGTCGCGGGTCGGGAGCCGCCCCGCCCGGCGCTCCGCGATCGCACACGCCGTGTGGGCGTGGCGGCGTCGGCGCGCGTCTCCCTCGGGCATCACGAGCACGTGCTCGCTCAGCGCCGGGAGCAGCTCGTCACAGAACGGACAGCGATACGTCGCCGGCTTGAGGTTCTGGGCGCGGCGGACCGTCCACCAGCGCGGGGGCTCGGTCATCGGGTGCCGGACGCTACCGTCCCGCCATGGCTCTCCCTCCCGAGGCGGTCGCCCGGGTCGAGCGCTACTGCGAATCTCGGGCGCCGGACGAGATGCGGGTCGAGCACGCCGTGCGCGGGAACACGATCACGATCGTCGAGCGTCGCCCTCCGTGGAGCGAGGATTTCGGCGCGGAGTGGTCGTCGACGAAGGTCGCGCAGCTGCGCTTCGACGGCGGCATCTGGACCCTGTACTGCGCGGACAGCAACGGTCGCTGGTGGCTATACGACCACGCGGCGCCGGCCCGCGACGTCGCGCCGCTGCTCGCGGCGATCGACGCCGACGTGACCGGCATCTTCTGGGGCTAGGTCCACGGCAGCCCGGGCCACGTGTCCGGCCGACCGACTCGCCAGGACGGGAACGGCGCGTACGCCTCGGGCGGGTCGTTCGTCTCGGTCTCGACCCCGGCACCACGCGACAGCGCCGTGTCCGAGCGCGGGTAGACGATCGTGCGGTCGTCGCGCCGGTGGCCGGTCATGAAGATCGCGCACGGCTGATCGCCGGTGCCGACGAACGTGTGGCGCGTGCCGCCCGGGCAGTGGACGAAGTCCCAGGCGCGCAGCGCCCGCTCCTCTTCCTCGATCACCAGCAGGCACGTCCCCGAGAGCACGAGGAAGTCCTCCTGGCAGGACTCGGCGTGGTACATGCCCGACGGCTTGCCCGGCTCGAGCACCGCGAGGGTGAAGCCATTCTCGGTGAACCGCTGCGGCTCGACGTCGGGACGTTCGGCAAGCACCCGCGGGGTGCTCTCGAACACGCACCGGCCGCCGAACGCCTCATTTCGCACCCACGCCGCGTCGGCGGCGTTGACCACGAACCAGCCCGGGCTCACCGGCGCGAGGCCCGGGCCGACGTCTTCCAGCTTCGCTTCGTCGATCATCTCCCGGAGGCTACGGATCACGTGAGGACCATCGCGCTCGCGAGCGCCGTGATCGCGATCGTGCCGGCAGCCGTGGCGAGCAGGAGCCGCCGCGCTGCGCGGGCAGACCCGCCGGTGCGGCGGTGGTGGTGCAGCGTGCCGAGGGTGACGAGGATCCCGAGCCCGAGGAACCAGGGCTCGTAGAACGAGCACACGGGAGTCGAGGTCATCCTCGCGGCCTGAGATTTGCTGCCACGCTTCTCCGATGGAGGACAAGGTCAATCTTGCGGAGAAGCTCGCGCTCCTCGACGCGCCCTACCAGCCGGGCATCGTCGGCTACCTCAACGACTACAAGCTCGCCGTCGTGAAGGTCCGCGGCGAGTTCGTCTGGCACAAGCACGACGACACCGACGACTTCTTCCTCGTGCTCTCGGGCCGGCTGGCGATCCAGCTGCGCGACCGCGACGTCGAGCTCGGCCCCGGCGAGCTGTTCGTCGTGCCGCGCGGCGTCGAGCACTGCCCGAAGGCCGACGAGGAAGCGCACGTGCTACTGATCGAGCCCAAGGGCACCGCCAACACCGGCGACGCCGGCGGCGAGCTGACCGCCCCAGAGCGCACGATCTGATCCATGCCGCTCACGTTCGAGCTCGCGTCCTTCAGTGTCGCCCCGGACGACGAGGCCGCGCTGCTGGAGGAGCGACCCGCGATGGTGGCGGCGCTACGCCGCGCGTTCCCCGCAGCGCTGGGCGCGTGGCTGACCAGGCAGGACGACGGCAGCTGGCTGGACATCATCCTCTGGCGCAGCCGCGAAGATGCTGAGAACGCCGTGAAACGGATCGACGAGATCCCGGAGGCGAGGGCGTGGTTCCGGCGCATTGCCGACTCGCACGGCCTCCGGCATGTCGAGGTCGTGCACGGGGGGCCGTTCGAGCCGGCGATTGAACGCGCTTAGCCGACGACCGTCATCGCGGTTGACGTCACGCTGCCGGACCGGTAGAGAACGGGTCAGCCGAACAGCCGCGCAACAGGAGAAGCGCCATGCGCACAAAGCCCGTGACCATCGCCCTCACCGCCGTCGTCCTCGCCGCCGCGATGCCGGCGTCTGCGAGCGCGTTCCCGGAGCAAGGGAGCTGCGCCGGCGAGGGCGCGTTCGTGTCGGGCAACGCACAGCAGTTCGGCGCCGGGTTCGGTCAGCTGGTAGCCGGCACGGCGCAGGCCGCGCAGGGGCTCGCCGACGTCATCGCGGCGTCGCACGCCGTCAATTGCGAACCGCGGCGATAGCGCGCCGGCTCGCCGTTCGCCACCTCAAGCGCTGAGCGGCGCCGCGCCGTCGTCGATCAAACCTGTCCAAGAGCAGGGGAATTCCTGGTCGACAGCCGCGAGGACGACTCGGACACGAAGAGATCGGGTAGCCCCCGAACCGGCCCTGTTGGGTCTCACTGGGGGAAGGATTTCGGAGGAAAGGAGCGCCCGATGGTGTGGGTGATCGTCGCCATATTGGTGATCGCGCTCGTGGTCGCCGCCGTGGTGATCGCGCGTCAGCGCCGGTCGCAACGGCTACAGGAGGGATTCGGACCCGAGTACGGTCGCACGCTCGAGGAAAAGGGCGATCGGCGGGCTGCCGAGTCCGAGCTGCGCGAGCGGCGTGACCGCCGCCAGCAGCTGGAGATCCGCGAGCTCGATCCTGACTCGCGCGAGCGTTACGCCGAGCGCTGGCGCGGCGCGCAGCGCACGTTCGTGGATCAGCCGGGCGCCGCGGTCGCGGAAGCCGACCGGCTCGTCTCGGAGGTCATGCACGAACGTGGCTATCCCGTCGAGGACGACTTCGATCGGCGCGCCGCTGACGTGTCGGTCGACCACCCGGTCGTGGTCGAGAACTATCGCGCCGCACACGGGATCTCGGTGCGAGCCGCACGCAACGAAGCGGACACCGAGGACCTCCGCCAGGCGCTCGTCCACTTCCGCGCTCTGTTCGACGAGCTGCTGGGCGCCGACGACCGATCCCACGACAGCGACGAGGCCAAGGAGATGCATCGATGAGCCATCGAGAGGAATCAGTGTCGACTCGCGATCTCGCATCGACGCCCGCCGACGACAGCGACCGCAAGACCGATCAGCCTGAGGACACCGGCACCGAGTCCCGCGAGGGAGCGGTCGCCACCGCCGATCAGTCCGGCAGCGCAGAAGCGGAGCGCGGCGACGTCACAGCAGAAGCGCCGGTCGAGGAGGACCGGCGGGATGCCGCCGACGAGCGCGACGACGATGACACCGCCCTGCTGCCCGACGATCAGGGCGCCGAGTTCCAGGGACGATGGGAGTCGATCCAGGTGACCTTCGTCGATGACCCGCGCGACGCCGTCGAGAACGCCGACGCGCTGGTGGCGGAGCTGATGCAGCGACTGGCCGACGGGTTCGCGCGCGAGCGTGAGCGCCTCGAAGGCCAGTGGAGTCGCGGCGAGGACGTGTCCACCGAGGATCTGCGCGTGGTGCTGCAGCGCTACCGGTCGTTCTTCCGCCGGCTGCTCTCCGCCTGATCCGGCGCGGCGCTCGGGGCCGCGGTCGCGGCCCCGAGCGTGTTCGCCCTGCGAAACGCCGAGTGTCAGGCCTGGCTGAGCTCGCGCTCGGTCGCCTTGAGGACGCTGGCGCGGTTCTTGTGGGCGCGCTCGTAGGTGCGGACCTGCTCGGCGCGGTCGTCGTCGCCTTCGGAAAGCACGGCCTGGACTTCGACGACGGTGAGCTCGTCGTAACCCGGCCACGGCTCGTTGCCGCGCAGCGAGCTGATGCGCCCCAGGATCGTCGCGCGGTCCTGGTTCTTGCGCTCGTAGGCGTCGACCTTCGCGAGCTCGATCTGCGACAGCGCCGCGAGCCTGGCGCTGATCTCGTCGGCCGTCAGGCTGTCGTAACGCGCGATCGCGAGGTCGTCCGCGGACGCCACGGCGCCCTTGATCTCCCCCTCGGCCCGAGCGACGCCGGGCACCTTGCGTGCCTGGCGCGCGGTCCGCTTCGTCGCCTCGCCGGCGTCGCGGACGGCCTCGGCGGCGCCCGTCGAGGTGACGTCGTAGGAGGGCTTGCCCTCGACGTCGGCCCCGACCACGGCCTCGGTCAGCTTCGGGATCTCACGCAGGATGCGCTCGAGCATCTTCTGCTCGTCGTCGCGAATCGACGCGGCCAGCCTGGCGGTCTCGTCGTCGCCGACGGAGCGGGCCAAGCGTTCGAGCGCCGTGTAGGTGGCGATTTCCAGGGCCTCGGTCGCGCAGCCGTCCTTGGCGTTCTTGAGCACCTTCTCCTCGCCGCCGGAGCCGCGCAGAAGATCGAAGGGCGTCTTGCCGAGGGCGAGGACCTGCCCGACGACGCTCTGGGCCAGGCCGACGGCCGCGAGGAGCGGGTTCGAGCCCTGCCCAAGCGCCTCAACGCGCCGACCGACGCGACCGGCGTGATCGCGCGTCTCGTCCAGGTGCGTCTCCAAGCCGGAGCGATACGAGCCGCGCGGGGTCATCGCGATCTGCGACTGGAGCACACGGGTGAGCGCGTGCTCGGTGGCGTGCGCCTCGTTGAGGTACTGCACGAGCTTCTGCTCGGCGGGGTTCATAGGACGTCCGATCTGAGTAGGGGAGACATGAGAGGCGCGCCGCCGGCCTGCGGCCGGCGGCGCTGACGCTGGTTTAGGAGCGGTCCTCGTCGTAGGGCTGCTGGCTGCCGGACTTTGCGAGGCCGCGGCTGACCATGTAGCCGACGGTCAGGATCGTCGCGTATAGCCACGCCTGCTTGGCCCCGAAGCCGCCGTTGTTGGCCTCGTCGACCACGCCGGCCGAGATGAGGATGCCCGCCAGGACGGCGAGAAAGGCGAAGAACTCCGTCGTCTTGAACGACGCCTTCGTCTCAGTGGTCAGACGGCGCACGCGGTTGGGCTGCGTGTGCCGGTCGCGCTCGAGGCCGTCGGCCCGCACGGGGTTGCTAACTGCGCTCATGGTTCCCTCCATGGGAATCGCGGGGTGATAGGGGCTGGACCGTCTCCCGAACTCCGCGATACGGCGAGCGAGTCGTTCCCAGCAACAGAAAGGACGCGCGGCAACGCCGGGCGCGTCCTCACTGTCAGGGTTACCGGAAGCTCGCCGCGCCCAAACACGACGTCCGGGAACCGACCGCGCGACGGTCTCGCGCGCGACTCCCACGAGGGCCTCGGGCACGACGCCGTCGTCGTCGGGAAGCCCGCGCCCACGTTCTTCGCCACCGTGCTCTTCGATCGCCGACGTCCCGCGGCTGCTTCAGCCGGCCGAACCGGAGCGCTGAGAGCGGCAGAACGCGTCCCGGCGCGTGTTCGCGGCGGCGGTGGCGTGGAACGCCGCCTTGATGCGGCGCGCCATCCAGACCGAATGGCGATCGATATCGGCCGCGACCGCGCGCCGCGCCGCCCGATCGGGTGCGGCGGCCAGGCGCTGGGCATTGGTCCACGCCAGCTCGCGCCAGGCGAGGATGTCGAGCTGCAGGGTCGGGTCGTTCGGGCTCTGGCCGGCCACGGCCGGGTCGAGCCGGGCGGTGATCTCCGCGAGCGCGGGCGGGCGCACGCGCTCAAGGATCGTGTTCACGTGGAGGTGGTCGTCGTGGTCCTTCACGCCGAGGCGGTAGTACACGAACGCCAGGTCTCGGTTGATGTGCGCGCTGATCCCGAGGAACACGTCGCCGAGCGTGGATACCTGCTTCCGCTTCGCCGCCCTGAAGGCGATACGCCACGCCATGGGTGCCCGCCGCACATGGCCGCTCCGCCAGGCCCGGAACGCATCCAGGTAGTAGCGCCCGAAGGCGGTAGTGGTCTGGTTCCAGAGCCGTCGGTCACTGAACTCGCCCGCCCGGATCGCATCCCGGATCGCCTCCGTCGTGCGCAGATAGAGCAGCGCGAACGCCGAGTTGTGGTTGCAGCCCAATCGCTCGTAGCTGCGCTTCATGCTGGCGACCAGGCGGTCGACGCACGCGTCGCGCTGCCGAGGGCAGACGGTCTCGTGCCCGGAGGGCCCCGCCGCCGCGCTCCCGACGACAGCCAGGGCCAGCACCGCACTGAGCACCACGCCGGTCAATCGGGTCTTCGTGTCGCTCATCCGCGGGACTCCCTCGCTAGCAGCTGTCGACGGGGCCGACCGCGGCGACATCCCGTAGCGAGATCACCACCGGGTTGCCGTCGACGGAGACGCTGAGGCTTCCCGGGTCGGCCTCGCCCAGCGTCCCGCACACGCGTTGCCCGTTCGTCGCCTGGACAGCGACGAGCTCGTCGCCGTCGGCCTGGTCCTGGGGCCACCAACCAGTCGCCGTCCCGAGGGCGAGGAGCGCGACCGCGGCGAAGGTCAGGACGAGCCCCTGCTTGAGCCGCCGGCCGTCGCGCTCGAGGTCCGCCGCTTCGTCGGTGGCCGTCGGCTCACGACCGCCGTACAGCGGCCAGGCAACGAGCGCGACGAGGACCGTCGCAACGCAGGCGAGCGCCAGCGCAGCGAGCGCCAGCACGCCGGCGTACACCTGCAGCCACATCGGGTTTTCCGGCCGCCCGCCCTGCAGGACCCCGCAGAGCCCGATGAAGCCGATGACCGCGAGCTGGACGCCATGCCATCCACGCGCCGAGGACCGCAGTGCGGTGAGCCGGCTGGGCCTAGGGTCGACCTCGGGCTCTGACACACAGAGAGCGTCGCCGAAGAGGGATGCCCGCGCAAGTCGAGCACGGCCGGCAGTGGCGGACCCCGGTGCTCGGCCTCACCTCACACCCCTACAGCCAGGGTCTCCAGGAGTACGCGGAGATGACTACGGTAGTCGCTGACGCCGGTTCGCCTCCAGAGGGATGAGCGGGCCAGAGCCGACTAGTGTTGTCCACTAACTACACGCCGTACAGGAACGTGTACTCCGCCGATCGACCGCTCTGGACCCACCCGGCGAGGCAGTAGCGGCACGTGCTCTCGTCGTCGGCAGGCACGTCGAGTGTCTTGGGCGGGCGACCTTCGACAACTTCAACCTCGATGCTGCTGCCTGCCAGCGGGCCGTCCCGGAGCCTCGCACTGATCGTCGCCCCGATCTCGGCGCCAGGCGCCGCCGGGTGCTCCGTGGCGCCGTCCGGTGCGCTACTCGCTTCGGAAGGATTCTCGAACTCGGCCACTGCGCACCCCTTCCGGTAGCTGGGTGGCACGTGCCGCCTGGCGAGCGTACTCCTCGACGAGGCGCTCGTCGCGCGCCGGCGAGCTCGTCAAGACGATCGACACGAGCCTCGCGCCCCGCGTCCGATGCCGTCGAGAAGGGCCCACCCGCGGGCCTTCTTGTCGTCCTGAACGGCTTCGCTCGCCGGGTCGGATCGACCGCGATCCTCCCGGCCGAGCCCCTAGAGTGCGTGGTGGCACGATGGGTGCCGGGAGCACGAGCTGAAAGGAGCTGAGGCATGAGGCGCGCGGAAGCGAATTCGAAGCGCTTCGGCTTCCTCCGTCGCCTGCGTTCGTCGAGAAAACGGCGCTCCGCCGCAGCGCAGAACGAGAACACGCAACCGGCGCCCGAGCGCGCCGAGCCGCCCGTCGCACCCGCCCAGTCGCCGACCATGGCGCCTCCCGACTTGGACCAACTCGAGGCCGAGGAGCGCTACCACCGCGAGCGCCTCGCCCTTTACAGGGCTCGCTCTTACGGCTCGAGGCCGACCAGCCCGACGCGGCTTCGCGAGCTGGGGCGGATCTGGGAGGCCGCGAAGGCGCGGCTGACCCACGCCCGATCACAGCGCCGCTGAAGTCACCCGCGCGCTCGACCAGCCCTCGTCTCGTCGATCGACTCGCGCCGCGGCACTCCCAGGACGCTGCGGTCTCCGCGCCGCGGCTACCTGGTAGACGGATGTTGCGCTGTGGGCCGGCCGGCGTCCGCTACGTTGGCCTCGTTGTAGCTGCACAGTGGCGGAGCGGACGGAACCGCTGAGGTCGCGGGGCGTCACGGATGACTCCCCCGCTCGCCCCCTTGACGCGACCGCCGGATCCGAGCCGGAGCGTCCCATGGCGGATCATGGCGTCTCGCGGGCGGCAACCAGCGCGCTGACCCGCTCCGCCTCCGCGACCGGGTCGTCGGTGAGCGTGAGGACGCCGGGCCCGTCGGGGCGGAAGTCTCGGGCGCCGGCCCCTGCAACCGCGACGGCGTGACGGTGCGCGAGGTCGGCGAGCTCCGAGGCCAGTGGCGAGAGCCGCGCCGGCGTGACCGCACTGAGAACTACCAGGGCGGGACCGGTCGTCCGCGCGACCTCGGCGATGCTCTCCGGCGGCGTGTCGCTGCCGAGGTAGTCGATCCGCCAGCCGCGCTCCCGCAGCGCGAGCCCGAACATGATCAGGCCAAGGTCGTGGCGCTCGCCGGGCGGACAGGCGAGTACGGCGCGCGGGCCGGACCCCCGACCCCAGCCGCGCGCGAGCCCGAGCAGGCGCCCTCGCAGGACGTTCGACGCAAAGTGCTCCTGGGCGGTCGACACTTGGCCGCGCTCCCACCGCTCCCCGAGGTCGCGCAGGTAGGGCAAGACGACGTCGCGCAACAGCGCGTCCAGCGTCGCTACCGCGAGCAACCCGTCGATGACCGCCTGGGCGCGGGGCTCGTCGAACGCCTCCGTCGCACGGCCCAGCTCGGCCCGCGCCGACTCCGCGTCGAACGCCGGCGCCGCGGCGCGGTCGCCGACGGTCGTACGGGCCGCGAGGGCTGCCGCCTCTCGCGCCGCGAGTCCACGCGTCATGTGCTCCCGCATGAGCCGGACGCGCTCGACGTCCTCGCCCGAGTAGAGGCGGAGGCCGCCCGGCGACCGCGTCGGC
>DATDKF010000009.1:0-7085 GCA_036520135.1 Solirubrobacteraceae bacterium | reverse complement strand
AGCTGGATGCCGATGTTGCTGCGCGGCAGCAGGCGGCCGCCGCCCCGGCCCCGGCCGCCGTGGCCGAGGGCCGGCGGCGCGCCCAGCGTCGCTACGGCCGCGGCCCCCGCGGTGGCACCGACGAAGCCGCGCCGGCTGAGTCTTCTCTGCTCGCTCATCAAGTCTCCTTCCATGTGCAGTGCCGCGGCGGGGCGCCGCGCGGCGGCGGCGCCCTCCGCGTCGGACGGCTACCCGGCCGGCGGCCGCAGGACCACCTCGGCGGTGCCCTCCAGGGGCGTCTCGCCGGAGCCTGGGTCGTCGGTGTAGCTCGCGTCGAACACGGCGGCGAGGTTCGACGCGCCGGCGTGGAGGGTTCAACTGCGACGCGCGACGATGGACGGGGCCTAATGGCTCCGAGAACGGTCGCGGCTCGAGCGGGCTCGCGACCGCCGGGTAGACGTCCGCACGGGCCGCATGGGCGGGCTGCGAGCGCTCATGCCCGGCGACTTCCCCACCTCCTCCTGTTGCGACGCCCGCGATCGACGCGTGCGCGTCGGTCTGCTCCTCAGTCCTTCCCGCCATTTGGCCTATCTAAGTCACCTTTTGCTCCTGAGTCAAGCAAAAGATACTCAAGTTAGGTCGGAAATCGGACGCAAGCACCTGATCACAGCCGTAAGTTTTCCGGCGTGATGAACCGCCGCGCGAGCTGGCGCCGCGCCATCAGATCGGCGCGTGGACGGAGCCGCGTCGATCAGCGCGTCCGTGCGTCATCGCTTGCAACGTCGCTCGTGCCTCCACGGTCCGGCGGGCCGGCACGAGCCCCTGCGGTCGGAGAAGCATCACCACCACGAGGATCGCGCCGTAGATGCCGGAGCTGATCGCCGACAGGTCGAAGTCCAGGCCGACCTTGCTCGGAAGGTCGAACAGGACCTCGGGCAGCAAATAGTTGTTGACCACCGAGAGGATGATCGCGCCCACCACGACGCCCGGAATCGATCCCAGGCCGCCCAGCACGACCATCGCGAAGATGAAGATCGAGAACGAGAACTCGAACTGGGCCGCGTTGACAACGCCCAGATACGCGGCGAAGAACGCGCCCGACATCCCGCCGAACGCGGCGCCCGTCGCATAGGCCAGGAGCTTGGTGCGGACGATCGGGATCCCGGCGGAGGCCGCGGCCGCCTCGTCGTCGCGCATCGCGATCCACGCCCGGCCGATGCGCGAGTCACGCAGGTTCACGTTCGCGACGAGCGCGAGCGCGACCAGCGCGAGCGCGAACCAGTACCACGGACGGAGGTCCAGCGCGCCGAAGCGGCCGATCACCGGCAGCTCGATGCGGTCGATCGGTCCGATGCCAATCGGGCCGGAGGTGAGCGTGCCGCCGAACAGCGCGATGCTGCCGCCGTTGGACGCGATCTGGCCGATGATCTCGCCGAAGGCGAGCGTGACGATCGCGATGGCGTCGCCGCGCAGCCGCAGCGTCGGCAGGCCGATCAGGGTGCTGGCGACGGCTGTCGCCGCGACCGCGAGCAGGAGGATGAGCAGGAAGTTGACGTGGATGCCGGGCGTGCCGGCCACGGTGTCGCCGACGAGGATCGCGATGCCGTGCCCGTCGGACCCGGCGTTGGCCCAGAAGCCCGACCCGAAGTAGGCGGCCGTGTACGCGCCGATGGCGAAGCAGGCCACGTAGCCGAGGTCGAGCAGGCCGGCGAAGCCCACGATGATGTTGAGCCCGAGCGCCATCACGACGTAGGCCGCGGCGAGGACCATGTTGTGCAGGACGGTGCCGCCCGCGCTGAAGAACAGCGGTGCGACCGCGGCGATCACCAACACGGCCACCACGCGCGCGAGCACCGCGCCGCGAACCCGGGTCACGCCGCCGCTCTCCACCGATCGGCGGCATGGCTCACCGGGCAGACCCCGTCGTAGTGCCCGCAGGCGTGCGCGTCGCAGAGCCGGCACGTCTCCTTCGCCGCCCGCAGGTCGACGGTCGTCGCATGCAGCAGCGCACCGAGCAGCCGCTCGAGGTCGAGCAGGTCGCCGGCATCGAGCTCCGCGACGGCGGAACGCAGAACGCGCGAACGGGCGTCGAGCGCCCGTTCGGCCAGCTCGCGCCCGGCCGGCTCGAGCCGCACCAGCGCACGGCGCCCGTCTGAGGGATCCGACTCGCGGCGCGCCAGGCCGGCCGCTTCGAGACGATCGACGACGCGCACCGCGCGGGAGTGCGAGACGCGCATCGCCTCCGCGAGCACCTCCACCGACTTGCCGTCCGCCCACTCCCGGAGCGAAACCAACGCGGCGGGGAGACCCCCGACCATCCCGGTCGCAGCCTCGGTTGCCTCTCTGATGCGGTCGCTCAGCGTCAGGCTGACCGCGCCGAGGCGATTCGCCACCCGCGAGGTATATGCCTCGGGCATATACATAGGATACGCCAGCAAGAGCCGCCCGATGCGCTCTCGGTGACTATCGATGAACTCGCGCGCGCGCTCGTTCAGTGCGAACGCGGTGGAACGGCCGCGGGCGCGTCTCCGGCTCCGAGATCCACTCCGGGTCCGAGGAGCTCTGAGGCCGTGCCGTGCTTGCCATTGCGCGCCTCGTACGTCGAGAGCGCGAGGGCGACCTCTGCGTGCCCGGTTCCGATCACGGCGGCGACGGCGTCGGACATGCGGCAGCGTCCGAGCCGGCGATAGGGCAGCTCGACGTCATAGACGCGCCCGCGAGGGTCGGCGGCCGGTTGGTGGACTTCGTCGATGTGGCGCGCGGTGAATGGCATCGGTCAGCTGCGTCGCGAAGGCTCAGGCACGTGCGATCTCGAACCAGACACTGGTGTCGCGGTTGCGGTTCACGCCCCAACGGGCAGCGAGGAGTTCGACGAGTTTGAGGCCGAACCCGCCGGGGGCGGGACCGCTGGTCGGGCACACGTGCGGCAACAACGCCGGCGGTGCCCGGATTTTCGATCTCGAGTCGCAGCGTGTCCGTGGCGAGGTAGACGCGGACGAGCACCCTGTCGCTGTCGCCCAGCTCACCGTGGTCGAGGCTGTTGGTGACCAGCAGCTCTACGTCGTCGAGGATCCGTTGCGTCACCAGTCCGCTCAGACAATGGTCGACGACGATCCGGGCGGCGCCGGGCGCGCGGGAGCCGGTCGGAAGGGCGATCTCCGCCAGCCTGGTGAGTTGCCGGCCCGGTGCAGCAGCCTGGCGATGTCGTCGCGGAGGCGCTCGGCGGTCATCCGGGTTTCATGCCCTCGAGCGGCTTCTCGTAGACGACCAACTCGCACGGAGTCGCGAGCAGCGGCGACAGCTCGGCGTACATGTCGTCCAGGCTGATCGTGCGGATCACGCGGTATCCGATCCGGCGATACCAGTCGTCGAGGAACACTTTGCTCGGGTGCCGCCACGTGCGGGGAACGAGCAGCTCGAGCTGCATCGCCCGCAGCCCGCGGTCGCGGCTGTGGCGCTCCGCGAAGGCGATGAGCGCCCGGCCGACACCGATCCCCCGGTACTCGGGATCGGCGACCAGCATCCCGAACTCGCCGGTGGCGTCCGAGATCGCCTGGACGCGTACGGCCCCGACGAGCCGGCCACCCACCGTCGCCACGGCGATCTCCCGCGCCTCGATGAGCCCCGCCAGCTCCGACGGCGTCGTTCGCGTCGCGCCGTCGCGCCAGAGCCCGTGCTCGGCGGTCGCATAGACGCCATTGATGAGGTCGGTCAGCTGTTCGACCAGACCGGCGTCCCCGCCGGCCGCCGGGTCCAGGAGGCTGACAGCCACGGTGTCTGCACATCGGCGCACGCGGTCGAGGATGTCGCGGAGTAGCCAGCGACGCAATACATAGTTCTCACGGAAGCAATCGTGTCCTACGATCGATGACGTGGATGTCCGGCAGCTGAGATGCGTCGAGGCGGTGGCCCGGCACCGACACTTCACCCGTGCCGCCCAAGAGCTTCACGTCGCCCAGTCGGCGCTGTCGCATCAGGTGCGCCGGCTCGAGGACGAGCTGGGCATCGCGCTGTTCGAGCGCACCAGCCGGCGCGTGAGGCCGACGGAGGCCGGGCTGGCGATCGCTGCCCGCGCTCGTCGCGTGTTGGCCGAGGTCGACAGCGCACGCGAGGAGGTCGATCAGCTTCGCGGCGTCCTGCGGGGGCGCATCTGGATCGGCACGCTCCTGCGCGCCGGTGACATCGACGTCCCGGGGCTGCTGGCGCGCTTCAGCCAACTGCACCCCGGCATCGAGGTCGGCCTGCGCGAGGGCCTCACCGACGACATGCTCCGCTACCTCGCCGAAGCCGAGATCGACGCCGCCTTCTGCCTGCTCGACGGCGAGATCCCCGACGGGGTGGCGGGCGAGCGTCTCGGCGACGAGGAGATCGTCGTCGCGTTCAGCGCCGACGCCGCTCCTCCCGCCCCGAGTGTCAGCGTCGCGGAGCTGGCGCAGCAGAGGCTCGTCGGACCGCGGCGCGAGTCGGCGGTCGCCCGCGTGCTGCAGGATCGCTTCGCGCACGCCGAGACGCCGGCTCGCCTGGCCTTGGAGAGTGGCGATCCGTTCCTGATGCGCACGCTGGCGGCGCGCGGGTTCGGCGCGGCGATCCTCCCGCGCTCACTCACCCAGCTCGAGGGACCGACCGTCGCGGTCCGCAGCCTCGACCCGCCGGCGACGCTGACCGTGGCGCTGGTCTGGCGCCGCGAGCGCGACCCCTCACCGGCCGCACAGACGTTCATCGACTTCGTCCGGCGCCAACCCGACTGACCCGCTGTAGGGCGGTCATGCGCGCGGCATCCTGAGCGGTGGAGCATGGCGGCGCTCGTCGAACTGGTGGTCGCGTTTCTCGTGGAGGTGTTCCGCGAGCTTCAGGAGTGGTGGTCGAACCGCGCACGGCTGCGCGCCGCCGTCGCCGCGGCGCCAGACATCTCGCCGGCCCAGTCGCCCTCGCCTGACGTCGAACCGCTCGTCGCTGAGCTGCTTGGGCGGCACGCGCGGCGACACGTGGGCGTGGCGGTCGGCGTGCTGCGAGGCGATCGGAGCTGGATCGTCGGCTCCGGGACGGCGGGTCCCGGCCGACCGTCGCCTCCGCGCGCCGACACGATCTTCGAGATCGGGTCGGTGACGAAGGTCTTCACCGCCACGCTGCTGGCCGCGCTGGTCGAAGATGGGACGGTCACGCTCGGAGACCCGGTGCAGGGGCACCTGCCTGCCGGGGTGGAACTGCCGGTGCGGGGCGGGCCGATCACGCTGGCCGACCTCGCCACGCACACGGCCGGGCTTCCCCGCCTGCCCCACGGCTTCATCCTGCGCTCCGTACGCCACCGGCGCAATCCCTACGCATGGTTCACCACCGACGATCTTTACACCGGACTGCGGTCTATGCGGCTGCGGCGCGAACCCGGCGGCCGGCCGCGATACTCCAACCTCGGCTACGGCCTGCTCGGGCACGTGCTCGGCCTGCGTGTAGGCCGCAGCTACGAACAGCTCATCCAGGAGCGCATCTGCCGCCCGCTCGAGCTCACGGACACCGCGGTCCTGGTGCCCGAGGAGGCGCGCGGGCGGTTCGCGCAGGGCCACGATCGGCGTGGGCGGCCGGTGCCGCACTGGGACCTGCCCGTGCTCGCTGGCGCTGGGGCGCTGTGCTCCACCGTCGCGGACCTGCTCGTCTTTCTCGGGCTACACCTTGGCAAAGGCGAGCCAGCGCTGGCCCGCGCGGCGGCGCTGACGCAGGCGACAAGGGTGCGTCACCGTGGCATCGCGGTCGGGCTCGGCTGGACACGAGGGCCGCTGCTCGGCACCGACCACGAGTTGCTGTTCCACAACGGCGGGACGGGCGGCTTCCGCAGCTTCGTCGGGGTCGTGCCCGCCACCCACACCGCCGTGGCGGTCCTTTCGAACTCGGCGCGCTCGGTCGACGCGCTCGGCTTCCAGCTCCTCGAACGCATCAACGGCTGGAGGTAGACTGTGCTCACAGGGCACTTCGCCGCTCTTGCGAAAGCGACTTCCCGCAGAGCCGCGCCGACGACACGCCGAGCGCCGACCTCACGGAGGGTTTCCTCTCTCCAGCGACAGAAGGGCCTCCCCCTAGCGAGCGAGATGCCGTCGCCGGCCACCCGCGCTCGGGAAGGTCGCCGAGATGGAAACCAAGCCCACGACGCAGCAGGTCGAACGTGACCCTGCGTCAAACACGAAGGAGCGCTGAGTCATGCGCGAACGTCATTTCCCGCGCGTGTGCCGGTCCTGCAGCGCACCCATGGCCCGTCAGGAGGACACGTGCTGGCGTTGCGGCACCCGCTGGGCGTCCGAGGATGGGCCGCGGACGACGCTGACGGTGATCGCCGGCGGCGCCTCCGACGCACGCCTGGACGCGGATCGCTGGACGAACGAGGGCGGCGCCATAGCCGCCGAGGCGGCCGCCCGGGTGCCGTGAACCAGCAGACCGCATGACACTGCTCTGGACTCAGAAGCAGGGCGGTGGCCCCACCGCTTTCATAGGAATCGCGGCTCATGCCGCTGGGCGCACCTGAGACTCAGGCAGACTCCTGATCTGTTTGAGCGTCGCGCGCCACTTGCGGGGCGCCAGCCCGTAGCCCGCCTTCTTGGCGATCAGGAGGATGCTGACGTCGTCCATCGCGTCTTCGCTGTTCATCTCGCCGATTCTCCGGGTGGGGCGGCGGGCCTTCAAGCGCAATGTCCGATTGAGTCATGCCAGCTCCTTCTCCAGGACCTCGTTGAGCGTCCGAGCGCGACCTGGGCTGAGCTGCGCAGCTGCGCCGGGCGAGTAGGACTCTTCACGTTTCACTCTCGTCACCTTCTTCGCCTCCATATCCCTCGAACGGCTCCGTGAGCAGACGAGCCTTGTGCGGTCCGTACTCGAAGAGGTGAACGACGCGGACGGTGGAATCGGTGCGCTCGACGCGGGTCTCGACCAGCGCGAGCTCCTCGGCATCGCCGAGCCCGAGTTGGTTAAGCCGCTCCGCCTCGGCCCGGCAGACATCGCCCGGGGTGGGGCGGCTCGCCGGGTAGGCATCCTCATGATGCCGAATCAGGGCCTGCCAGTGTTCGTCTCCCGCCCGCTCCACGGCTTCTCGGACTTGCGCCCTGGTGTAGGCCATGTCAGCC
>DATDKF010000008.1:0-16552 GCA_036520135.1 Solirubrobacteraceae bacterium | reverse complement strand
CGCTTCGCCTTCGGCCGGTGATCGATGCCGCGGAGCGCACGCTGCAGGCGCCGCGGCGGGTCGCCGGGCACGAGTTGCCCGCGGGCATCCGCGTCTACCCGAACATCGTGGCCGTCCACTACCGCGAGGACCTCTACCCCGAGGCGACGACGTTCCGCCCGGAGCGGTTCCTCGACGGTCGGACCAGCACATACACGTGGCTGCCGTTCGGCGGTGGGATCCGCCGCTGCATTGGCGCTGCGCTCGCGGAGGCCGAGATCGCGGAGGTCGTGCGCGTCGTGCTGTCACGGGTCCAGCTGCAGAAGGTCGGCTCCGGGCTCGATCGTGTGGTCATGCGCGGGATCACGCTTGTGCCGCGTCATGGTGTGCAGGTCGAGGTCACCAGCCGGTCGGACCGTGGCGCCCTCGTGGGCGCGAGCGCGTCGCGGCAGGTGGCTTGACCGCGGCGCGAGTGGCGCGTATCCCTAGGGCGGTGAGCTCCTGTTGCAACCCTCGCGGGTGTGATGACTTCTTCGGTGGGAAGTTCGCGAGGCGGGTAGCCAAGCGCTATCGCAAGCGCGGGCTGGACAAGACGGCGACGCGCATCGTCGCGTTTCTCGAGCGCGAGGGTGTCGAGACCGCCAGCGTGCTGGAGATCGGTGGCGGCGTGGGGGAGATCCAGCTCGAGCTGCTCAAGCGCGGCGCCGCGCGCGCGGTGAGCCTCGAGCTCTCACCCGCCTACGACGCTGAGGCGCTCGGACTGCTGCGCGAGGCCGGGATCGACGAGTCGCGTGTGAAGCGGCGGCTGCACGACATCGCCGAGGATCCGGATGGGGTCGAGCCGGCCGACGTCGTCGTATTGCACCGGGTGGTGTGCTGCTACCCCGACTACGAGCGGCTGCTCGGCGCGGCGGCGGCGCGTGCCCGGCGCCTGCTCGTGTTCAGCCATCCGCCACGGAATGTCGCCTCGCGCGCATTCATCTTCGTGCAGAACCTCAGCCTGCGGGTCGCCCGCAAGCGGTTCCGCACGTACGCGCATCCGCCGCCGGCGATGCTCGACGTGTGCCGCGCCAACGGCCTGCGCGCGACGTACGCCCACGCCGGCGTCGTCTGGCAGGTCGAAGGGCTCAGCCGCTGAGCGCGGGCTTGGTGGCGCGCAGCGTCGAGCCCATTGCGCCGAACTTGGCCGCCTTGCGGCGGGTGTCCTCGCACGTTGAGTGCGCGTAGGTGTCGACGAGCTCGCCTTGGGTGATGTCGCTGTATGCCCGCTGGACCAGCAGGCGCGCGTGCTCGCCCTGGAGCAGCGCGCCGGCGATTCAGCCGGTCCACAGGTGGATGCGTGCGCGTGCGTCCTCGGAGACCTCGTGGTGGATCACGACGTCGGCGATCTGCAGCCGGCCGCCGGGGCGGAGGATGCGGTCGATCTCATCGAAGACCGCGTCCTTGTCCGGGACCAGGTCAATCACCCCGTTGGAGACCACGACGTCGACCGACGCACTCTCGAGCGGGAGCGTCCCGATCAGCGACGCGTGTAGGTCGACGTTGGGAAGTCCCATGTCCTGCGCGCTGGCGCGCGCGCGTTCGAGCATCGAGGCGGTCATGTCGACGCCGACGACCCGTCCGTCCCGCCCGGTCATCTGGGCGGCGATCAGGAGGTCGGTGCCGGCGCCGCAGCCGAGGTCAAGCACGACCGCGCCGGGCTCGATCCAGCGCAGGAGCGAGTGGTTGGCGACGCCGGCGAAGCTCTCGACCGTGGCGTCTGGGATACGTGAGAGTTCCGGCTGCGAGTAGCCGAGCTCCTCGGCCCAGGCGCGCCCGGTGGGGAAGATGAAGTCCTGGTCGGTGTCGGTGGAGACCCCGGTGTAGGTCTTGCGGATCTCGTCACGCAGGACGTCGACATCGACCGGGATCTCGCCGGCGCTCATGCGACCGTGGCGACGTCGGAGGCGTCGGCGGTGATGCGGTCGCGGATTTCCTCGTCCGTGCGCTGCATCCCGGGGTGGTCGCGGGTGACGTGCTCGCGGCAGAGGCGGAAGAGCTCGTAGTCGTCGGCGGCTTCGAAGTGGTGCCCGCACGGACAGTCGATGGCCCGCATGTCGCCCTCCTGGTCGTTCATGCGGCTCTCGCGGTGTCGGTGGGGCCGCCGGCGAGTCGCCATTCCGGCCAGCCCTCCTCGAGGCGCCGGGCGCGACGGCCGGCCGCCTGCAAGGTGCGGACGGCGTCGTGCGCGTAGGCGCAGAACGGGCCGCGGCAGTAGGCCACGACCTCGCGGTCGGCCGGCAGCTCGGCCAGCCGCTGATGAAGCTCGTCGAGCGGGATCGAGCGTGCCCCGTCGATGTGACCGGCGGCGAACTCCTCCCTCGGGCGCACGTCGACCAGCACGACGTCGCCGCGGCCGAGCCGCTCGATCAGCTCGTCGCGGCCGACCGCCTCGACGTCCTCGCCGAGGTAGTCGCGGGCGGCGCGCTCGACCTCGGCGAGCCGCGCCACGGACGCGTCACGGAGCGCCAGCCATACCGTCAGCGCCTCGGTGCCGGCGAGCGCGTAGCGCACGCTCGTGCCCTCGCGCGTACGCGTGACCATGCCGGCCGCGTGCAGCGCCTGCAGATGCTGCGAGGTGTTCGCCATCGACTGCTCGCTCGCGCGGGCGAGCTCGTCGACCGTCCGCGGCGCCTGGGCGAGCAGGTCGAGCAGCTCGAGCCGGCGCGGGCTGGCGAAGGCCTTTCCCATCAGCGCGATCGCCTCGAACAGCGCGGTCTTCTGAGGGCGTCGACGCACGGTTGACTATTCAATAGATCGCTTGATAACTTGTCAAGCCATGTTGCTCCGCCAGCTGCTCAAGGACGACACCGCCTGCGCCTCCTACCTGCTCGGCTGCAAGACGGTCGGCGAGTTCGCCGTCGTCGATCCCCACGTCGAGCTGGTCGACGACTACGTCGCGTTGGCCGAAGCGCAGGGGGCGCGGATCGCCGCCGTCTTCGAGACGCACATCCAGGCCGACCATGTCTCCGGGTTGCCGGAGCTCGTCGCCCGTACCGGGGCGACGGCCTACCTGCCGGAGGACGCCGGCGTCGACTTCGCTCACCACCCACTCGCCGACGGCGAGGTCGTCACGCTCGGCAACACGCGGCTGCAGGCGATTGCGACCCCCGGGCACGCGCCGGCTCATCACGCCTACGTGGTGACCGACCACCGCCGCGGCGACGAGCCGTGGTTCGTCCTCACCGGCGACGCGCTGCTCGTCGGGGACGCCGGCCGGCCGGACCTGCACGCGCACAGCGACCACACGGTCGAGGACATGGCGCGCACGCTGTACCGGTCGCTGACCGAACGACTGCTCACGCTGCCCGATCACCTCGTCCTGTACCCCGCGCACTACTCCGGGTCGGTCTGCGGCCGCGGCCTGTCGGGCAACCCAATCTCGAGCGTCGGCTTCGAGCGACGCCACAACCGGGCGCTGCAGTACGACTCCGAGGACGCGTTCGTGGAGGCGCTCACCAGCGACATCCCGCCGGTCCCTGAGGGTCAGGCCGCGATCGTCGCGGCGAACCGCAGCGGTCGGCCGCTCGCCGAGGTGGCGTGAACCCATCGCCGGTCAGGTTGGGCCTGCGCGAGAACGCGGGCCAGTTCGCGCTGCTGGTCGCGATCAATGCGTTCGTGGGCGCGATGGTCGGCCTGGAGCGCACGACACTGCCGCTCGTCGGCCGCGACGACTTCGGCCTCGGCTCGAGTGCGGCCGTCCTGAGCTTCATCGTCGCCTTCGGGATCGCCAAGGCGCTCGCGAACCTCGGCGCCGGCGCCCTCGCCGAGCGCGCCGGGCGCCGGCGTTTGCTGATCGCCGGCTGGGCCGTTGCGCTGCCGGTTCCGCTGCTGATCGCCGTCGCCCCGAGCTGGGGCTGGATCGTCGCGGCCAACGTCCTCCTCGGCATCAACCAGGGACTCGCCTGGTCCATGACCGTGGTAATGAAGATCGACCTCGTCGGCCCCCGGCGCCGCGGGCTCGCGCTCGGGCTCAACGAATCCGCCGGCTACGGCGGCGTAGCACTCGCTGCCGGCATCAGCGGCTGGCTTGCGGCTGACTTCGCGGCGCGCGACGTCCTTGTCGCGGCCGGCGCGGTGATCGCGAGTATCGCCTTCGTCATGTCGCTGCTGTTCGTTCGCGACACTGGCGCACACGTCGCGCTCGAGCAACGCGCGAGCGCGACTGGTCAGGAAGAGGAGGCGCCGAGACTGCGTATCGCATTCAGAAATGCCAGCTACGCCGAGCCCGCGCTCCGATCCTGCTCGCAAGCCGGCCTCGTCAACAACCTCAACGATGCGCTGGCATGGGGGCTCGTGCCGCTCTTCCTGGCAGCGAACGGCGCCGGCGTGGCCAGCATCGGACTCGTCGCCGCCCTGTATCCGGCGGTCTGGAGCCTCGCCCAGATCGCTACCGGCCACTGGAGTGACAGTGTTGGGCGAAAACCGCTCATCACCGCCGGGATGCTGGTCCAGGCCGCGGCGCTCACGCTGCTCGCGCTCAGCGACGGCGGACTCCCCGCGGCCGCGACGTCGGCGGTGCTGCTCGGGCTCGGAACGGCGCTCGTCTATCCGACGCTGATCGCGGCCATGTCGGACTTCGTCAGTCCGATCGCGCGCGCGCCGGTGGTCGGCGTCTACCGTTTCTGGCGCGACACGGGATATGTCGCCGGCGCGCTGATCGCCGGCACCGCCGCCGACGCCCTCGGCTACGGCGGCGCGATCGCCATCGTCGCCGCGCTGACCGCCCTCTCCGGCGTGTGGGTCCTGCTCGACATGCCGAGCCAGCCGGCTCCCGCGCCGGTCACTCCGCCCGCAGCACGCGCAGCCTGACGTCCTGGTGGAGCCGGACGCGGCCCCGCTCCCCCTCGACCAGCGCAGCGAATGCGTCGCCCACATGGGTGCCGGCCCAGTCGCGGGTCACTGCGACGAACTCCGCGCCGTCGTCGTACTCGTCCGTGACGACGAACCGGCTCTCGTGCTTCAGATCGAACAGGCCTTGCTCGATCCTCTGCTCCACCAGTCCGTCGATCGTCGCGATCGCCTGCGCCCGTTCGGACATGTCGAGCGTGCCGAGCGTGCCGTTCTCGGACTCGACCGGCGATGCGCTGATACCGGCTGCGTGTCGATGACGAGGCTTCCCGGGACCAGCGCGCGATGGATTCTGCGCAGGGCGTTCACGACGCCCTCAGGCTCGATGCATCACAGCGACCAGCCGCATAGCGCGAGGTCGAACCGACGCCGCTCCACGTCGAGCGCGTCCGCGTCGTGGACGCCGAACGAGACGCGATCCCGCAGCTCGGGCGCAAGCGCCGTCGCTGCCTTGCGCACGCGCTCGCCGTCCGGATCGAACGCTTACACCTCACGCGCAAGACTCGCGGCGACGCGCGTCAATCGGCCTTCGCCGCAGCCGACCTCGAGGATGCGCCTGCCATCGAGGTCCGCGACTGCCTGGATCGCCGCCGGCTCGACACCCTGGCTATCCCGCACCTGCACGCGGTCACGATACTTCCCGCTCGTGGACGAACCGCCCGGGTTCCTCGCCGTCGCAGGCTCCGGCGAGCTTGCGGCGGCCCTCAGCAGCGCCGGGTACGACGTCGTGGCGATCGATCCCGCCTCGGAGAACACCTCCACGGTTTCGCCCGCATTCGCGCGACACTCGACGAGTGGTTCGAGTTGGGCGAGCCCGTGCGCGGCCCGTATCTCTACCGCTGGGGTCTACCGCCCGGTCATCGAGAGCCCGAGGAGAAGCTCGTCGCCACCGGTCAGGCTACCGGCCACTGGCGCGCGACTCGTTGGAACGCGCCGGTAGGGCCGGTCCGCGCGTCAACACGCCCGCGATCGCCACTTATGAAGCATCGCTTCCGCCGCGTCAATCGGCAGGAACGCCGGGCAGCCGATCTCGTCGCCGCGCCCGAGGACAGATTGGAGATCACCGTGGTCTCGCAGCCAGGCTGGCGCGTCCAGACGGCGATGAGCGTCGTCGCCAGCCACGTGCTCATAAGACTCCTGTTCCGCCGCCGGTATCGAGGTAGGTTCGTCCCAGAAATGACCGGACAGCCGCCACGAATGACAATCGACGAGTTGCTCTCGGCGGCCCGCCGTCGGCTAAAGCGGCTCGATCCCGTCGCGGCACGCGACGCGGTCGCCTCCGGAGCGCTGTTGATCGACATCCGGTCCGAGCGCCAGCGCGACAGCGACGGCGTCATCCCGGACGCGCATTTCGTCCCGCGCAACGTCCTCGAGTGGCGTCTCGACCCCGCGTCGGGTCACAGTGACCCGACCTTAGGCGGAGACGTCAGCCGGCACGTAATCCTCCTCTGCAACGAGGGCTACCAGTCGAGTCTCGCCGCCGCGACGCTCCAGCAGCTCGGATTTCACCGCGCGACCGACGTGGACGGCGGATTCCAGGCCTGGCGCGCAGCCGGACTCCCAGTGATCCCCTGCTCGACGGACACGCCACCGTCACGGACCCCCGCGGTGTCCACCGAGCGACGATAAGCGCGTTAGTGTAGCCTTACCGTCAGTGGCGACTTACCAAGTCGATGGCTGGACCGCTCTCGGCGATCCGACGAGACGCGCGATCTTCGAGCGCCTCGCGGATCGACCACAGCCCGTCGGTGAGCTCGCGAGCGGGTTCCCGGTCACCAGGCCCGCCGTCTCGCAGCACTTGAAGGTGCTCAAGGACGCAGGGCTCGTGGTCGACCGGCCAGACGGCAACCGCCGCATCTACCAGGTCGATCCGACAGGAGTGCGGGCCATGCGCGCGCAGCTCGATCGGTTCTGGAACCAAACGCTGGCGACCTACAAGGAGGTCGTCGAGCAGGACACGCAGGAGGACCTATGAGTACACAGGCACAGGCCACGTCAGTACGGAGCGAGATCGTCGTCGACGCGCCGATCGAGCGCGCGTTTCGCGTCTTCGTCGACGACTTCGACCGCATCAAGCCGCGCGAGCACAACATGCTCGCCGTCGACATCGCCGAGACGGTCGTCGAGCCGCGCGTCGGCGGGCACATCTACGACCGCGGCGTCGACGGCAGCGAGTGCCGCTGGGCGCGCGTGCTCGCCTACGAGCCGCCGGACCGTGTCGTCTTCAGCTGGGACATCAGCCCGTACTGGCAGCCCGAGACCGACCTCGAGAAGACCAGCGAGGTCGAGGTGCGCTTCATCGCGGAGACCCCGGAACGCACGCGCTTGGAGCTCGAGCACCGGAACATCGATCGCCACGGCGACGGCTGGGAGGGCGCGCGCGACGGCGTCGCCGCGCCCGACGGCTGGCCGCTCTACCTGCAGCGTTACGCCGATCTCATCAAGGGCTGAGATACGCGAAGAGCGCCCGCGGAACATCCGCGGGCGCTCAGCGTCTTGCGTTGCGATCGGCACCGTCGCGTTCCCCGTCGAGGTGCAGGAGTTCCGGGAAAGCACGACGCTTCCGGGGTTCGCAGCCGGCACCTGACCATGGCAGCGGGGCCCAGCAAGCGGGGCCGCTCGCTCTAGACGCGCGCCGGCAGCGAACGAACTCGAGCCTCAACGGCCGGGTACCCAGTGGGTAACGCAGCCTGCCGATGGGTGCGCTGCGTTGCCGAGGACTGCGGGATTACGGTTTCGGGCTCTCTGCAGGCGTTTCCTCTGGTTGCGCGCGTTTGGGCCTCCCGGCCGGACTGCCATGGTAGGGAAGGGGTCGCCGGTTCGAGTCCGGCAGAGGGCTTCAAAAACCGCATTGCAGGGCGGTTTTCTCGTTTTCGGAGTGGCTCGGATGATCACTTCCCGGGCACAAGAAGGGGTCGCCCGTCCGAGTGCGGTAAGCGGCCTTCGTGGAGCTGGCTACGATTCGGTGCCTCGCATGCGCGGTTCGATTGTCCGGTGCGTGCCTCAACCGGGTACTCGGTGGACACCGCTCGAGTGGCCACAGGCTGGCTGAGGTCGTCGGCCGGTTGGTCCCCATATGCGCGCGTGTCGCACCTTCTGACTCGACATCGGCCCAACGTGTTCGCGCAACCCGACGAGCCGGGCTACCACGACGATTGCCTGGAACTCCTAATCGTTGATCCAGCTCAAGCGCGTCGCCAGGTCGCTGCTGGCTGTCGATCACACGGCGGTGTATCCGCCGTCGACCGGCAGCGACGCGCCGGTGACGTGGCGGGCGTCGTCGGATGCGAGGTACGCGATCGCCGCCGCGACGTCGCCGGGTTCCGCCAGGCGCCCCTGCGGGATGTCCGCAAGCACGCGCTCACGCATCGCATTCGGATCGTCCCGCGCGGCGATCCATGCCTCGAAGAGCGGGGTCCTCGTCATCCCTGGGGCGACCGCATTGACTCTGACCCGCTTGGGCGCCAGCTCGACCGCGGCCGCGCGGGTGAGGGCCAGCAGCGCACCCTTGGAGGCGCCGTAGATCGCCATTGCGGGTACGCCAATCGACGCTAGCCTCGACGTCACATTCACGATCGCTCCGCCGGGCCCGGCCGCCATGAGCCGGCCCGCCGCCTGCAGCATGCGCAGGGCAGCGAAGACGTTGACGTCGAAGACCTGCCGCACCTCGTCGAGCGGGGTCGCAAGCACGTCGCCGGTATGGTCCATCGCCGCGTTGTTGACCAGGGCGTCGAGGCGGCCATGGCGCTCGATTGCCGTGCCGGCGATCCGCTCCGGGACGCCCTGCGCGACGAGATCTCCTGCGACGAAGGTCGCGCCGAGCTCGGCAGCGATCGCCAGGCCGCGCTCTTCGGACCTTCCCGAGAGCACTAGGGTGGCGCCTTCCTGGGCCAAGCGCCGAGCGGTTGCGGCTCCGATGCCGGCGGTCGCGCCAGTCACGATCACGACTCTGTGCTCGAAACGGCGCTGGGCGCTCACGTCGGTCACTCCTTGATCGGCACGAGGCCGGCGGGAGCGAGCTTTGCGATCGCGAGCGTCCGACGTGACGCCCGCCCAAGCTCCTCACGATCGGCGCGCGAGATCTCTCCGTCGGCGAGCGCGTCCCCGGCGGTGAGGATCGCCGTCAGCGGCGTCCGAAGGTCGTGGGAGACGGTTCGCAGCAGTGCCGTCTTGAGCTCGTCGCTGCGGCGCAGCGCACGCGTCTCGACCACCTCCGCCTGGAGGCGATCCCGCTCCAGGGCAGCCGCCAGCAGCGCCTCGAGCGCCGGCACGACGCGCGCGCCGAGACGGTCGCGCATCCGCGGCGTGACGTCGCCGGGGACGACGAGCGCGCCGATCCGCTCGTCGCCGCGGAACAGGTCGAACGCCAGGCCCGCGTCATGCCCGGACAAAGGACCGAGCACGATCGTGGCGGACGGCAATCCGAAGGCGCCGGCCAGGCGCCGCGACGCGTCGTCCAGCGTGGCCTCGACGCTCGGGCCTCCGAGCAACATGCGGGCGAGCTCCGCGGCGAGGTCCGCCTCCCGCCTCCGCTGCTCGGCCTCGCTCGCCCGCGACCGCGCGAGCTCGGCCACCGCGCTCGCCATGATCGCGGCGACGAGGAAGACGGCGAGCGCCACCCAGTGGCGACTGTCCGCGATCGTGAAGCGCCCCGTCGGCGGGAGATGGAAGAAGTTGAAGGCCGCGGCGCTGGCGACGCTCGTGAGCACGCCCAGCCACAGCCCCCAGATCGTCGACACGAGCAGGACGGCCAGCAGGTTCGCGACTCCGCTCGAAGCCGCCGGCGAGACCTCGCGCAGCGGGAAGATCAGGCCGGTGATCGCCGCCACCGCCAACGCCGCCACCACCAGGCCGACGAAGACGGACGGGGGATCGGAGCCCAGCAGACGCGACGCGCGCAGTCGCACGAGGTGAGCTTAGAACCCGTCGTAGGGTACGTCCCCGCCGCCTCGTACTTCCGGCTCCCGCGCGAGCGCACCGTCATCGGCTCGCGCCTCGATGTCTAGTGGGGAGCCCGGCTGGACGACGCGACGGCGGATGCGCTCGCCTTTATCGCCCGCCGCATGGAGTCCGATCCGACGGGTACGACTCGGCGTAAGAAATCGGCGTTGGCACACATGTGAGCCACTATGGAGGGTGTCGAGCGCGGTGGGCGGCATCACCTGACGAGCGCTCCAACGGCGTAGGCGACGTAGGCGGCCACAAGCGCCGCGCCTTCGAGGCGTCCGAGGCGGCCGCGGGCGAGCATGGCCCCGGCGAGCAGCACGGTGAGCGCCAGCGCGGGCAGGTGGTAGCTGGTGACGCTGGCGGGAACGTCGATGGGTCGCGCAAGGACGATGACGCCGAGCGAGCCGGTGAGCAGGAACACGAGCGTGCCGAGCGCGTTGCCGACGCTGAGCTCGGGGAAGCCGCGGAAGGCGGGCAGCGCTTCGAGCACGACCTCCTCGAACGAGACGGCGGCGGCGACCACGAGCAGGCCGAAGACGGTCTCGGAGAACCCGAGCTCGGAGACGACGCGCTGGGTGCCGAAGACGAGCAGCTCGGCGCCCGCGATAAGCCCGACGAGCCCACCGATGACCTTGAACACGACGAGCTTGGGGCGTGCGGGGCGCTCGCCGGCCCGCGGCTCCGCTCGCGGGCGGCGCAGGATGACCGCTGCGACGAGCGGGAAGAAGGACGAGAGGAGCACCCCGCCGTCCAGGCGCGAGAATCGCCCGTCAGCGGCCAGGGCGATGGACAGGGCAGTCGCCAAAGCTGCGGCAGCCAGCAGTGTCACAGGCGGTCGCACGGCAAACGGCGCGATGAGCGCGGCCGTCCCAAGGCCGACCGTGACCAGGAAGATGGCGGCACCGACCGACGTGCCGAGCGCGGTGCCCGGCAGGTCGTCGAGCGTGGCGGCGACGCCGGCGGCGGTCGACTCGACGTCGAAACCGAGCACGAGCGCGCCGACGAGAACGCCCGACAGTCCGGCGGCCAGCGCCCACGCGCGCAGGCTCTTGATGAGTCCTTCGACGGACTCGACGAGCAGCCACACGCCGCCGCCGAACGCGCCGACGCCGACGACGAGGCTCATAGCTGCGTGCGCTCAAAGACGGCGCTCGAGTAGCGCTCGAGCGCCTCCTGCGCCCGCGTGAGCGCTTCGTTGGCTTCCGCGGCGCCGGGTGCGGCGTGAATGTCGCGGGCCTCGATGCGCGCATGCCAGCGCTGGAGCTTGTCGAGCTCGGCTTCCTCTTCCTCTAGCTCGGCGAGCGTGAACTTCTCGATCGCGAACTCGTGCTCGATCTCGGTCAGGAACTTGCCGCACTCCGCGTTGAGCTCCGCGTACTCGGCGGAACGCTCCTCATTCCACGCGTCCGTGAGCCTGCTCGCGTCCAGCTCCCCCAGCGGCTCTGCCCGCAGCGCGAGCGTCTCACCGCCGACCTCGGTGACGAGCACGCGGAAGCGTTCCACCGCCCGGCGGAACGCTTCGTGGTCGGGGAACGCGACCACCGAGCGCTGCACGTTGAGCGCGCCCGAGCGGCGCACCTCGCGCCACACCGCGACGCGGGCGCTGGAGTTGTTGCTCGGCAGCTTGTAGGTGAGGAGCACCCAACTCATTCGTTCCCTCTGACTGTAACGTACGTTGCAGCCGCTCGAAACAAGAGCTAGGGTCTGCGCCTTGGACTTGGACCTCTACGAACGACTCAACGGCCTTGCCGACCGGCACCACGCGCTCGAGGAGGCGTTTCGGTTCATCGCGCAGGACGGGCAGGTGCTCTTCCTGATCCTTCTGGCGGCCCTGTTCTTCGCGCGCGGCAAGTGGCGCTCACGCAACGGCCGCCACGGCGTCGCCGCAGCCGCCTTCAGCGCCCTCCTGGCGCTCGGCATCGCCCAGGTCATCGCCTCGCTGTGGGACCGCCCGCGTCCCTACGAGGCCCACCCCGGCGACGCGCACCTGCTGCTGTCGCCCTCGCCTGACCCGTCGTTCCCGTCCGACCACGCCACGGGCGCCTACGCCATCGCCGTGGCCATCCTGCTGCGCCACCGCAAGGGCGGAGTACTGGCGCTCATCCTCGCCACCCTGGTCGCGGTCTCGCGCGTCGCACTCGGCACGCACTACCCGACCGATGTCCTCGGCGGCGCCGCGCTCGGAGCGCTCGCGGCCCTCCTGCTGTGGGCACCGCCCATCCGCCGACCGCTGCACCGACTCGCAGACTGGACAGGCGCGCTCTATGACAGCGCCACCGGTTCGCTACGCAGACAGAGCGCTGCACGAAAGACGCCGTGACGGTGCCCGCACCCGCCCTCGCGACGAAGCGGTCCGAGGAAGCGATGTGGCCGCGGCACGTCTGCGGTTGACCGCCGTCCCTCAGCAGCCGAGCGGTCCGGCCGCGGCTGACCAACCACGTCAACGACATGTCGCTGACCACAGCCCAACGACAGACCGCTGTCTACGACACAGCCGCTCCAGATAAGCAGGCTGTAGCGGGACAGTACGTCGCCCACGCGGCCATCGACCCGCTGCTCCGCCGCCGCGCAGGACGGCCCGCGCGGGGTCGCCGACATGGTCAACATCAGCTCGATCGCGGGCCGGCGCGCGAACCGCGGCTAGGGCGTGTACAACCTTGCCAAGCACGGCGTCGGGTTCAGCGAGTCGCTGCCGCAGGAGTTCGCCAGCCTCCGCCGGCGCGTTTCGCTGGTCGACCCGGGCGCGGTCATCACCGGGCGGACCGACCACCTGCGCCCCGAGCAGAAAGAGGCTTCGCGCGAGCGCTTCAAGGCATCGAGCGCCTCGCCGCCGACGACATCGAGTACATCGTCACCCGCCCCCAGGTAGCGAGCAACGAGGTGATGGTCAGCCCTACCGACAGGAGTGGTGCCACGTAACTGACGCCTGGCGCGCTGGCACTCCAACTCGAAGGCCCCACCGGTGTTTCCGCTTATAAGCAAACCGAGAGGAGACTTGCGAATGAAGGGTAAGCGCACGGTCGCGCTCGTTGCCGTCGTCGCGGGCATCATCGCCTGCGGCGTCGCCGCGGCGAAGCCGCCGAAGAACGACGACGGCTTCCAGACCACCGTCAAGCCCTATGCGAAGGGTGTGCCCAGCTCCGGCTGGGTCACCGAGCCGATCTTCAGCGTCGGCGACATCGTGCCCGAGACCGGCACAAGCAACGACGAGTACCGCATGGTCGGCATCCCCGACGGCCTTGGCGTCGAGAAGCGCGGACACGGCAAGGGCAAGCGGCACTTCCACAAGAAAAAGGGCAAGGGCGGTCGCACCACCCGCGTCTGGATGACCCACGAGCTCACGCAGACCGACGTCTCCGAACCGCGGGTCGGTCGCCCGGCGCAGCGCGGAGCCTTCGCCACCGAGCTGCGGCTCAACCGCGACGGCGAGGTGGTCTCGGCGCGACGTGCGTTCGACACTGTCTACCAGGACAACACGCTCGTCGGTCCCGCCGCCGATGCCTCGAACACGACTCCTGCGTTCAGCCGCTGGTGCTCGGCGTTCCTCGCCGACTCCCGCGTGGGGTTCGATCGCCCGATCTTCTTCGCCAATGAGGAGACCGGGCCGGCGGCGAGCGGCCCCACCGCGACGTTCAGCCCCAAGGGCTCGCAGAGCGTGGCGATCTTCGACAACCAGGCCCACGCTCTGTCCAAGCTCGGGCACTTCCCGAAGGAGAACACCGTCGTGATGCGCGGGACCGGCGAGCGCACGGTGATCCTCACCACCGAGGATGGACCGCGCACGCCGGACTCCCAGCTCTACCTGTACATCGGTCGCAAGGACCGCTCGAGCCGCAACCCGCTGCGCCGGAACGGGCTCGACAACGGCAAGCTGTACGTGCTCGCGTCCGACGACGCCCGTGACGACGAGAACCAGCTGCTGCAGGGCGACACGCTGCACGTCCGCTGGGCCGAGATCCCCAACGCCGACCAGCTCACGGACGTGCAGACCGAGGCCGCAGCCGACGCGGCCGGCGCGTTCGGCTTCGTGCGAATCGAGGACGGCGCGTTCCGGCCGAACGCCAAGCGCGAGTTCTGGTTCGACACGACCGGCGACCAGTCCGGCCGTTCAGAGGCGGATCCGCACACGAACGAGCTCGGGCGGCTGTACCGGCTGCGGTTCGACGGCCGCAACCCGCTCAAGGGCGCGCGGCTGACGCAGGCGTACAACGCCGACCAGCTGACCGCCGCGCAGGACGGTCCGCTCAGCCCGGACAACCTGTACGTCACCAAGCGCTTCGTGATCATCAACGAGGACGGCACGGGCGGCGCGCCAGGTGACGGCACCGGCTCGCGCGACGACATCGAGCGCCGGAACCGCGACGGGTCGATCTGGATCGTGCCGCGCAAGAGCGCCGGTGACCCGTCGACGTTCAAGCGCGTCGCCGAGCTCGTCGGCCGTTCCGAGGGCGGCCGCGACGGCGTCAAGACCACCTCCGGCATCTGGGAGACGAGCGGAATCGTCGCGTTCGGTAACGACTCGTTCCTGTTCGACGTCCAGGCACACGCGCCCACCGCGCCGCCGGGCGGCAAGCCGATCACGGTCGAGGACGGCCAGTTGCTGGTCCTGCGCCGCGACCGTTAGACGCAAGCGAGCGGCCCGCCGATCGGCGGGCCGCTCGCACGCTTGCACTGCTTAACCCGCGGCCGGCGCCGGCAGCGCGCCCTGGCCGACACACCGTGCCCGCCGTGGTCTTGATGCCGTGGGCGACCGGCTTGTCGGTGCTCACGCCGCGCTGCCACGCCTCGCGGACCCGGCTCAGGATGAACACGTCGTGGGCCATCGAGAGGCCGAGCAGATCACGAAGAGGAACAGGGGCAGCCACGACGCGATGCCGCCCTTGGACTCGAAGCCCAGCAGGCCCTCACCGCGGCCGTCCTGGAAGACCACCTTCAGTCGGCCGGACGCGTCGCCCACCGAGAACAGGTTCAGGACGATCGCCTTGATCGGGATCACGATTGAACCGCCCCGGGTTCGTTGGAGGCGGTTCACCCGAGGAGGTGACCGCCGCATAGACTGACCACCACCGGGAACCTGAGCCGCGGCGAATTTACAGCAGCAAAGAGACGCCACCGATGCCGGGGCAGAGCGCCGCTCTTCGCGCGCATTGCGATAGCGACCGGAATCGACTCTGGCGCGATCGCGGGCGCAGCTGCGAGGATCAGTGCCTGGTGCATCGCGCCCTGCTTCGGAACGGACTTGAGCTGCCGTACGTCGAGCAGGGAGATCCGTACGGCGTTCCGGTTGTGTTGCTCCACGCCTGGCTGGATTCGCTGCGCTGCTTCGGTCAGCTGATGGCCGCGTTGCCTGAGCGGATCCACGCGTTCGCGCTCGACCAGCGTGGGCATGGCGACGCCGCGAAGCCGGCGGATGGCTACGGGGTGCATGACTTAGCCGACGATGTCGGCGCATTCATGGATGCGGTCGGGCTCGACGCGGCCGTGCTCGTCGGTGCATCGAGCGGTGGTTACGTGGCTCAGCGGTTCGCCGTGGACAATCCGGGCCGCACGCTTGGCCTGGCGCTGCTCGGGTCCCCGCGCAGCCTGCGCGGGCCGCGGCCGCGGTTCGCCGACGTTCTCGCCACGCTCGAGGACCCGATAGATCCAGCCTTTGTCCAGGAGCTCAGCGAGGGGATGGTCGGGCGTGAGGTTCCCGAGGGCGTCATGGCAGCGCTGTGCGAGGAGAACCTCAAGGTGCCGGCGCGCGTCTGGCGTGATGCGTTCGAGGGCTTGCTGGCCGCCGAGCCACCGCTCGACACTGGCCGGATCTCCGCGCCAACCCTGATCGTCTGGGGCGCGCGCGACTCGCTGCTCGCGCGCTTCGACCAGGAGGCGATGGCGGCGGAGATGCCAGGCGCGCGGCTGGTGATCTATGCCGACGTCGGCCACCTGCCGGTGATCGAGGCGCCCGAGCGCGTAGCCGCCGACCTCACCGCACTATGCGACGCGGTCGCGGCGCGGTAGATGACAAGAATCAACCCAGGTGCGTGCTCCCGGTTCGGCTGGAGTCTGGCCGAAGCTCGGGCGGTCGAAGCAGTCGCGGGGACATGCCATGGAGATGGTTGAGGTCGGCGGCCTTCAGATCGCCTATGAGCGCGCGGGGAGCGGCCCGGCGCTCGTGCTCCTGCACGGCTATGTGGGAGATGGGCCAACGACGTGGCGGCGGCAGCTCGACGGGCTCTCCGACGAGTTCACGGTCGTCGCATGGGACGCCCCCGGTGCCGGGCGCTCAACCGACCCGCCCGAGCCGTTCGGCCTCGACGGCTACGCCGACTGCCTCGCCGGGTTCCTCGAGAAGTTGGGTTTCGGCACCGCGTGTGTGGCCGGACTGTCGTTCGGCGGCATCGTCGCCCTTGCCCTCCAGCGGCGGCACTCCGCCAGGTCGAGCGCCCTGATTCTGGCGTCGGCGACCGCGGGCTGGGCCGGTTCGCTGCCTCCCGAGGTCGCCGAGCAGCGCCTTCGCCAGGCGCTCGCGTTGGCCGATGGCACGCCGGAGGCGTTCGTAGCCGCGTTGCTGCCGACGATGTTCTCCAAGACGATGCCGCGTGAGACGATGGACGACTTCCGCTCCAGCATGCAGGCGTTCCATCCGCGCGGGTTTCGCGCCATGGCGCAGGCGTCTGCCGAGGACGTCCGCGACGTCCTGCCCCACGTTGACGTCCCGACATTGCTGGTGTACGGCGACCGGGATGTGCGA
>DATDKF010000007.1:0-35487 GCA_036520135.1 Solirubrobacteraceae bacterium | reverse complement strand
GTTACGAAGCCGCGTCGAACCGCGCAGCGACGGCGTCCCAGTCGACGGTGTTCCACCACGCGTCGATGTAGTCCGGGCGCTTGTTCTGGTACTTGAGGTAGTAGGCGTGCTCCCAGACGTCGACGCCGAGCAGCGGCGTGGAGCCTTCGGAGATCGGGTTGTCCTGGTTGGCCGAGCCGACGACCGCGAGGCCGGAGCCGTCGTGGACGAGCCAGGCCCAGCCGGAGCCGAACTGGTTGACGCCGGTCTCCTTGAGCTTGGTCTTGAAGTCGTCGAACGACCCGAACGCGGAGTTGATCGCGTCGCCCAGCGCGCCCGAGGGCTCGCCGCCGCCGTCCGGGCTCATGGACTCCCAGAACAGCGTGTGGTTGTAGTGGCCGCCGCCGTTGTTGCGCACGACCTTCTGCTTGTCGGCCGGCAGCGAGTCGAGGCTCTTGAGGACCTCCTCGATCGGCTTGCCGTCCCACTCGGTGCCCTCGAGGGCGCCGTTGGCCTTGTCCACATAGGCCTGGTGGTGCTTGTCGTGATGGACGCGCATCGTCGCTTCGTCGATGTGCGGCTCGAGCGCGTCGTAGGCGTAGGGGAGCGCGGGAACCTCGTAGGCCATCAAAAGCTCCTGTCAGTCGTCGGTCTTCTCAAAGCGTTCTATCACCACGGCCTCGGCGGCCTCCTCCACGACAGCGCTACCCACCCCGACCACGTTGATCACGACCGAGGAACGAGCAGGCACGTGCGAGCCCGATCGCGCCGAGAGCGAGAAGCGGACGGAGCCATCCCCGCCACTCTCTACATGCGCAGTTCGTCGACAGCAAGGCCCGTAGCCGTCCCCTGCGTCCTCGTACAAGGAACTCTCGCCCGCCCCCGGCGCGGCATGGACCAACCAAGTAAGAGAGGAAGGAAGACCGGTGTGGTCGACCGGGTCGCCGAGCGGCACAGGCACGTTGGCGCGGGCGAAGAGCGCCGGCCGGCCGAGCGGGGCATGGGCGAGGATGTGCGCCGGCCCCTTGAACCGCTCGCCGGTCCACCAGTGGCACCACGTCCCCGCCGGCAGGTACACGTGGCGATGTTCGATCCCCGGCCGCGTGATCGGCGCCACGAGCAGCGCGTCACCGACGAGGAACTGGTCGTCGGCCGAGTAGGTCACCGGATCGTCCGGATACTCGAACAGCAGCGGCCGCAGCACCGGAGCGCCGGTCCGGTGGCACTCCTCGAACAGCGTGTACAGGTACGGCACCAGCCGCATGCGCAGCCGCAGCATGTCGCGGCACACGCTCTCCCAAGGCTCGCCGAACGCCCACGGCTCCTGCGCGACGGTCCCGAGCGCCGAGTGGTTGCGGCAGAACGGCTGGAACGCCCCGAACTCGGTCCAGCGCGCGAGCAGCTCGCCGTCGCAGTCGCCGAAGAACCCGCCGATGTCGACCCCGCACCACGCGACCCCGGACAGCCCGAGGTTCTGCAGCTGCGGCATGCCCATCCACAGGTGCTCCCACCACGACGAGTTGTCGCCCGTCCACTGCAGCGCGTGCCGCTGCAGGCCCGCGTAGCCCGCGCGCGAGACGACGAACGGCCGCCGCTCCGGCCGCAGCCGCTCGAGCCCTTCGCGCGTGGCCGCCGCCATGTGGGATCCATACGCGTTGTGGACCTCGGCGTGCCACCGCGGCCGCCCGCCGCCGGGATGCACGACGTCGCCGGGCATCGTCGACTGCCGCGGCACGAACAGCGCCGGCTCGTTCATGTCGCACCACACGCCCGCCACGCCGGCGTCGAGCAACCCGGCGTGACGCGCGCCCCACCACGACCGCACCGCCGGATCGGTGAAGTCCGGGAACGCGCACAGCCCGGGCCAGACGTCGTTGTTGTACTCGGCGCCGTCGTGCGTCAGGCAGAAGTACCCGCGCTCGCGGCCCTCGGTGTAGAGCGGGTACGACATGTCGACCTTCACCCCGGGATCGACGATCGTGACTACCCGGAACCCCTGCTCGCCGAGCTCCGCGATCAGCCCCGCCGGGTCGGGGAACCGCTCCGCGTCCCAGGTGAAGACGCGGTAGCCGTCCATGTAGTCGATGTCGAGGTAGAGCACGTCGCACGGGATCGACCGCGCGCGGAACTCGGCCGCGATCGCGCGCAGCTCGTCGGCGCTCATGTAGCTCCAGCGCGACTGCTGGTTGCCGAGCGCCCACACAGGCGGCATCGGCGTCCGCCCCGTCAGCGCCGTGTAGCGGTCGAGCACCTCCCGCGGCGACGGCCCGGCGACCACGTAGAACACGAGGTCGCCGCCCGCGGCCTCGTACACGACGCGCGCGGGATCCGCCTTCGCCAGGTCGATCTCCACGCGGCCCGTCGAGTCGAACAGCAGCCCGTGCGACCGTCCCTCGGACAGCGACAGCACGAACGGGATCGACGTGTAGAGGTTGTTGAACGAGGCCGTGTGCCCCGCCGGCGGGTCGATGTTCCAGAACACCTGGTGCGAGCCGGTCTTCTCCAGCCCGCTCGTCCGCTCGCCGCACGCGAAGAACCGCTCGCCGGGCCGGCGCCGGGTCACGAGCCGCGGGCGGCCGTCCACGAACCCGATCGACTCGATCTCCACCAGATCGCGGAAGGCGGCGATCTCCACCGGCTCGCCCGGCGCCGGATGATCGGCGAGCGCGGGGCTCGCGTAATCCGATGGACGGCCGTCGCGGAACAGGCCGACCCGGAACACGCCGTCCGCGACTGCGGTCACCTCCATGAGGCGCGACACACTAGGCTCTCCACCCTTCATGACGCGCCTTGACCGCTACTTCCTGCCGACCGAGAAGGAGGCGCCCGCCGACGCCGAGGCGCTCTCCCACAAGCTGCTCGTCCGCGCCGGCCTCGCCCGCCAGCTCGGCACCGGCATGTGGTCGTGGCTGCCGGCCGGCTGGCGCGTGCACGAGAACGTCAGCCAGATCATCCGCGAGGAGCTCGACGCGATCGGCGCCCAGGAGATGCTGATGCCGGTCCTCAACCCGGCGGAGATCTGGCAGCGGAGTGGCCGTTACGTGATCGCGGAGCTGTTCAAGCTCCAGGACCGCCGCGGCGCCGAGCTCGTGCTCGCGTTGAGCCACGAGGAGGCGGTGACGACACACGTCGCCCAGGTCGTGCGCTCCTACCGCGACCTCCCGTTCAGCCTCTACCACTTCCAGGTCAAGGAGCGCGACGAGCCGCGCCCGCGCGCCGGCATGCTGCGCACGCGCGAGTTCATCATGAAGGACGCGTACACGTTCGACCGCGACCGCGAGGGCCTCGACGCGCACTACGAGCGCTATCGCGAGGCGTACGACCACATCATGGATCGAGTCGGTCTCGAGTGGTACCGCGTGGACTCCGACGTCGGGATGATGGGCGGCATCGGCGCCCACGAGTACATGGCGCCGTGCCCGGCGGGGGAGAACGACGTCGCGCTGGCGCCGGGGTACGCGGCAAACGTCGAGGTGGCGACTGCCGACGCCAAGCCGGTGCAGCTGCCCGACGGGCTCCCCGAGCCGGAGCTCGTCGAGACGCCGGGGCTCACGACCGTCGCCGAGGTCGCGCAGGCAATGCACGTCGACGCCGGCACGCTGCTCAAGGCCTACCCGGTGATCGTCGAGGACCGCGGGCTGACGCTCGTCGTCGTCCGCGGCGACCACCGCGTCAACGACATCAAGCTCGCCAACGCGCTCGGCGCGCCGTTCCGGCCCGCGCGCGAGGAGGAGTTCGCAGAGCGCATCGGGCCGGCCGGCTACATCGGCCCGGTGGGGATCGACGTCCCGATCCTGCTCGACGACGCCGTCGAGCCCGGCGCCTACGTGACCGGCGCCAACCGCGACAACGCGCACCTGCGCGGCATCGAACCCGGCCGCGACTTCCCGTTCAAACGCGGCGACGTCCGCAGCGTCGACCCCGGCGACACCGTCAACGGGCACGCGATCCGCATCGAGCCGGCGATCGAGGTCGGCAACATCTTCAAGCTCGGCGCGCGCTACTCAGAGCCGCTCGGCGCCACCTACCTCGACGAGGCGGGGAACACGCAGCTGATCTGGATGGGCTCCTACGGACTCGGCCCGGCGCGCATCACCGCTGCCGCGATCGAGCAGTACGCCGACGAGAAGGGCATCTCCTGGTCGCGCGCGATCGCGCCGTGGGACCTGCACCTGGTCGCGCTCGGCAAGGAGGGCAGCGAGGAGCGCGCGCTCGGCGAGCGCGTCTACGAGGAGCTGCAGGCGACCGGCCTGAAGGTGCTCTACGACGATCGCGACGCCGGCCCGGGGGAGAAGTTCGCCGACGCCGAGTTGCTCGGCGTGCCGGTCCGCGTGACCGTCGGCCGGCGGACGCTCGCGGACGGCGAGGTGGAGCTGCAGATCCGCCGCGGCCGCGAGGCCCGCGCCGTGCCGCTCGAGGGCGCCGCGCAGGCGGTCGCTGAGCTGTGGCAGAGCGTCCCGTAGCCGAGGCCGCCGAGAGGGCCCGGCTCACGTTCCGGCGCCTGAGCGGGCTCGACCGCTCGGGGCCGCCGCCGCCCCAGACCGTCAAGGGCGCGCCGCTGAACCCGTGGACGATCCCGAACGCGATCGGCTATGTCCGGCTCGCGCTCATCCCGGTGTTCCTGTACCTCGCGTTCGACTCGGGCGACGGGCAGTACTGGCTCGCCACGGCGATCTTCGGCCTCGTCGGGTGGAGCGACTACTTCGACGGGATCGCCGCGCGGATCACGGGCCAGTACTCGCGGATGGGCGCGCTGCTGGACCCGCTGGTCGACCGCTTGCTGGTGATCTCCGGCGTGGTCGTGTGCTGGCACTTCGAGCTGCTGCCCCGCTGGGCGGTGGCGCTGCTCGCCGCGCGTGAGGTCTTCATGCTCGGGCTCGTCCGCTGGGCCCTGCATCACGGGCTCGGCATCAAGGTCAACTGGCTCGGCCGGCTGGGCGTCTGGCCGGTGCTCAGCGCCCTCTTCTTCGCGCTGGCCGGGCTCGAGACGGTCGGGGCAATCTTCCTGTACATCGGGCTCGCGTGCGTCCTCGGATCGACCGCGAAATACATGCGCGACGGGCTCGCGCAGAGACCCTCAAGTTCAGGTTGATGATTGCTATGCTCGGCGCCATGGACACTTTCCCCGATCTCGGCTCCCTCTCCGACCAGGAGCTGAAGGACCTGATCCAGCAGCTCACGGACGAGGAGCAGGAGGTGTCCTACCGGCGGCGGATCCTGCACGGCAAGATCGACATCCTCCGGGCGGAGCTCGTCAACCGGCTGCGCAAAAAGCACGAGGGCGGCGAAGACGTGATCTCCGGCGCCGACGTCCAGCGGCTGACCGACATCCTCGCGGGCCGCGCGACGGGCGGCGGCGACGAAGTGTAGTGGCCCGCCACTGCCCCGAATGTGGATTCGTCGTCACGGAGGGCGCGAACTACTGCCAGAAGTGCGGGGCGTTCGTCGGTACGCGTGAGCCGGGCGACGACGTCACCACGGCGACATACGTCATCGACGAGCAGACCGGCGAGCTGCGCCCGGTCGACGTCGGCGACGTCGCCGCCGAGAGCGGCGCGCTGGTCATCCGCTCCGGCGGCGGCCGCACCGGCCAGTCGTTCCCGCTGCACGGCGAGCGCATGACGATCGGCCGCTCGCCGGACACCGAGATCTTCCTCGACGACGTGACCGTCTCGCGCGACCACGCCGTGCTCGTGCGGCGGTCGGGCGTCTGGTTCCTCGACGACTCGGGCTCGCTCAACGGCACCTACGTGAACCGCCGCCGGATCGACTCGCACAAGCTCGAGGACGGCGACGAGCTGCAGATCGGCAAGTACAAGCTCACCTACCTGGCGCGGACGTAACTGGGTGGCCGTGTCCGACGATCCGCTCACCGACACGCCCCCGCCGCCACCTGCCGAGCCGGAGGCGCCGCGCAAGTCGCTGACGATCGGCGCCGTCTGCAAGGCGCTTTCGCAGGAGTTCCCGGACATCTCGATCTCCAAGATCCGGTACCTCGAGGACCAGAAGCTGCTCACGCCGCGGCGCACGCCCGGCGGCTACCGGCTCTACGCGCAGTCCGACGTCTCGCGGCTGCGGACGATCCTGCGGCTGCAGCGCGACGAGTTCCTGCCGCTGCGCGTGATCCGGCAGGAGCTCGCGGCCGGGCGCGCGGAGAACGCCGACGCCGGCACGAACCCGGCACCCGCGGCGGCCCCGGCGCCCGACGCCGGCCGGCCCGGCGCGGCGCTGCGCCGGCTGACGTTCTCGATCCGCGACCGCGGCGCGCTGTACTCGCTCGACGACGTCGTCGACGAGACCGGCGCCGAGCCGCGCCTGATCAAGGAGCTCGAGGACTTCGGGATCGTCCAGGGCGAGGTCCGCGGCGGCACGCGCTACTACGACGAGACCGAGCGCGAGATCGTGCGCGCGGTGACCGAGCTCGCCCGCTACGGCGTCGCCGGCCGTAACCTGCGCGTGTTCAAGACGTCGGCCGAGCGCGAGTCGGCACTGCTGCAGCAGATCCTCGCCCCATCGCTGCGGTCGCGGAACCCCGAGCGGCGCAAGGAGGCGATCGAGGCGCTGGAGAACCTCGCGGCCGTCGCCTCGCACCTCAAGCACCTGCTGCTCGTGCGCGACCTGCGCCGCATCGCCAAGTGATCGACCTCGCGGCGCACATCCGCGACATCCCCGACTTCCCGAAGCCCGGGATCCTGTTCAAAGACATCACGCCGCTGCTGCTCGACGCCGAGGCGCTGTCGGAGGCGGTCACGCAGCTCGCCGACTGGGCGCGGCCGCTCGACGTCGACTACGTCGTCGCCGCCGAGGCGCGCGGGTTCATCCTCGGCGCCGCGATCGCCCGCGAGCTCGGCGCGGGCTTCGTGCCGGCGCGCAAGCCCGGCAAGCTGCCGCACGAGACGATCTCCGCGGAGTACATCCTCGAGTACGGCGTCGACGCGCTGGAGATGCACGCCGACGCGCTGGCCGACGGCGCGCGCGTGCTGCTGCACGACGACCTGCTCGCCACCGGCGGCACGGCCCGCGCCCTGGCCGAGCTGATCGAGGGCACGGGCGCGCAGATCGCCGGCTGCGCGTTCCTGGTCGAGCTCACGTTCCTCGGCGGCCGCGAGCGGCTGAAGGGGTACGACGTGCATGCGCTCCTGTCCTACGACGGCGAGTGATCATCACCCGGTCCCGCACCGTGGCCGCGGCGCCTGAGACGGTCTGGGACGTCGTGGCCGAGCCGCGCCGCCTCGCGCGCTGGTGGCCGCGCACCGAGCGCGTGAAGGCCGTGAGCCGCGACGGCTGGACGACCGTGCTGCGCTCGGCGCGCGGGCGGGCGGTGCGGGCCGACTGGCGGCTCGAGGGCGAGGAGCGCCCGGTGCGCCGCGCGTGGACGCAGGAGGTCGACGGCACGCCGTTCGAGAAGGTGCTGCGCGAGCGGCGGGTCGAGGCGCGGCTGGAACCCGTCGAGGGCGGCACGCGCGTGACGCTCGAGCTGCGCCAGCGGCCCCGTGGGCGGTCGCGGCTCGGCGCTCTCCAGCTGCGGCGAGCGGCCGGCAAGGAGCTCGACGGCGCGCTCGACGGGCTCGAGGACGTGCTGGCGTGAGGCGCGAGCAGGTCTTCTGGGGCTGGGGCGAGCCGGGCGCCGGGCCGTCGCTGGGCGAGCACGCGGAGGACTACCTGCGCGGTGAGATCGGCATCGACGGCGGCGTGGTGTCGCCGCCGGTGGAGCTGGACGCCGTGCGACTCAGCGAGCCGGTGCTCGACGCCGCCCTGCGGGCGCGGCTGGAGGCGATCGTCGGCGCCGAGGCGGTGCGCTCGGACCGCGAGGCGCGCGTGCTGCGCTGCCGTGGCAAGTCCTACCTCGACCTGCTCGCCCAGCGCGCAGGCGCGTGCGAGGACGCGCCGGACGCGGTCGTGGCGCCCGGCGGCCACGACGAGGCGCTCGCGGTGCTGCAGGCGTGCAGCGAGGCGGGCGTGGCGGTCGTGCCGTTCGGCGGCGGGACCAGCGTGGTCGGCGGCGTGGAGCCGCTCCGCGGCGCATACGAGTCGGTGATCTCGCTCGATCTGGCGCGCATGGACCGCGTGCTCGCGGTCGACGAGCGGTCGCTGACCGCGGTGCTCGAGCCGGGCCTGCGGCTGCCCGAGGCCGATCACGCGCTAGCCGCGCACGGGCTCACGCTCGGGCACGTGCCGCAGAGCTACGAGTGGGCGACGGTCGGCGGCTGCGTCGCGACGCGCTCCGCCGGCCAGCTCTCGACCGGCCACGGGCGGATCGACGCGAACCTCGTCGCGGCGCGCTGCGCGACGCCGCTCGGCGAGCTCGCGACGCTCGACGCTCCCGCCAGCGCCGCCGGCCCCGCGCTGCGGCAGCTCCTCGCGGGCTCCGAGGGCGTCCTCGGCGTGATCACCGAGGTCGCGCTGCGCGTGCACCGGCTGCCGGCGATGCGGCGCTTCGAGGGCTGGCTGGTGCCGGGCTTCGAGCCGGGGTGCGACGTTCTGCGGGCGCTGGTCCAATCGGGCACGGCGCCGGACGTCGCGCGGTTCTCCGACGAGGCCGAGACGAACTTCACGCTCGCGTTCGCCGGTGCGGGGCGGGCGGCCGGCGCGTTCGTCGGGCGCCGCTGCCTGCTCGTGTGCGGCTGGGAGGGGACGCCGGAGTCGGTCGCGCGGCGGCGGCGCGAGGCCGCGCGGACGCTGCGGCGCGTGAGCGCCCGCTACGCGACCCAGCGGGTCGGGCGCGAGTGGGTCGCCTCGCGCTTCGCCGGGCCGCACCTGCGCGACGGGCTCATCGACCGCGGCGTGATGGTCGAGACGCTCGAGACGGCGACGTCGTGGTCGAACCTGCCCGCGCTCCACGACGCCGTCCACGAGGCGCTGCGCGGCACGCTCGCGGGCTGCCACGTCTCGCACCTGTACCCGACCGGCGCGTCGCTGTACTTCACGGTCTTCGCGCGCGCCGACGCCGCCGATCCGGCGGGCCAGTGGCGCGCGCTCAAGGACGCGGCGACCGACGCGATCGTCGCCGCCGGCGGCACGATCACCCACCACCACGCCGTCGGTCGCGACCACGCGCGCTGGCTGGCGGACGAGGACGGCGACCTGGGCGTGGAGCTGCTGCGCGCGGTCAAGGAGCGCTGCGACCCCGCCGGGGTCATGAACCCCGGGAAGCTCCTCCCGGACTGAGCAGCGCGGCGAGCTCGCTCACGGAACCGTCGAAGGCGTGGTCGGCCGGCGTGGCGTAGCCGGCCTGGAGGGCCGCCGGCCGCCCGGCCGGGTCGTGCCAGAACGACCCGAGTCCGGTGATCGCGAGCGAGCGCCGGCGGGCGGCGGCGCGCAGCTCGGCCTCGGACGGCGCGCCCGCGGGCAACTCGAGCACCGCATGCAGGCCGGCGGCGATGCCGAGCACGCGCACGCCGGGCGCGCGCTCGGCGAGCGCCGCGACGAGCGCGTCGCGCCGCCGCCGGTAGCGGGCCCGCATCCGGCGCAGATGGCGGTCGAGCTCGCCGGATTCGATCAGCCGGGCGAGCGCGAGCTGATCGAGCGCGGGGCTCGCGGAGTCGGCGAGCCGCTTGGCCTCGACGACCGGCTCGAGGAGCCGCTCGGGCAGCACGAGCCAGGCGAGCCGCAGGACGGGGGAGAGGGCCTTGCTGGCGGTCCCGGCGTAGACGATGTGGTCGGGCGCCAGCGCCTGCAGCGCGCCGACCGGCCGGCCGTCGTAGCGGAACTCGCCGTCGTAGTCGTCCTCGATCACGACACCGCCGTGGGCCCACTCGGCCAGCGCGGCGCGGCGCTCCGGCGCGAGCGTCGAGCCGAGCCCGACCTGGTGAGCGGGGGTGACGACGACGGCGTCGGCCCGGCCGATCGTGTCGACGCGGGCGCCGCCCTCGTCGACCGGCAGCGGCGCCACGCGCAGACCGGCGGCCCGGACGACGTCGCGATGGAGCGCGAGGCAGGGATCCTCCATGGCGACGGTCCCGCGGCCGAGCGCGGCGGCGAGCAGAGCGAGCGCCTGCACGTAGCCGCTGCAGATGACGATCCGCTCGGCGTCGGCGAGCACGCCGCGGGCGCGTCCGAGGTAGGCGGCGAGCGCGGCGCGCAGCTCGATCCGCCCGCGCGGGTCGCCGAGCCGCAGCGCCGCGTCCGGCGCCTCGCGCAGCGCCCGCCGCAGCGCGGCGGCCCACGCAGCCCGGGGGAAGCTCGCGACGTCGGGGCTGCCGGCGCGCAAGTCGTAGCGGACGGCCCGCTCGGCGGTCGGCACCGGCGTGTCGGCGTGGGTCGCCTCGGCGCCGGCCGCGACGACGGTCCCCGCTCCCGCCCGCGCGGTCAGCCAACCCTCGGCCGCGAGCTGCGAGTACGCGCCCGCCACCGTGCCGCGCGCCCAGCCGAGGTCGGCGGCCAGCGCGCGCGTCGACGGCAGCCGCGTGCCCGGGGCGAGCCGCCCGTCGCGGATGGCGCCGCGCAGCGCCTGCTCGAGGCCCGCGCCGCGCCCGTCGCGCTCGCTGATCGCGACGAGCAGGTCGCGGCCGCCAATGGACCAGTCCGAGGCCATGGGAATGGATCTTAAGGCCGAGCCAATACGCCGCTAGCGTGAGTGCCATGACTGCAAGTGAGACCCGAACGCCCCGCCTCGCCGTCTACCGCCTGCAGGCGGACGCGTCGCGGGCGATGAACGCGCTCGACGCCGCCGTGGCCGACATCGGCCTCGAGCCCAGCCTGCGCGAGCTGGTCAAGCTGCGCGCGTCGCAGATCAACGGCTGCGCGTACTGCGTCGACATGCACTCGAAGGACGCGCGCCGCGGCGGCGAGAGCGAGCAGCGCGTCTACGGCCTGGTGGCGTGGCGCGAGGCGCCGTACTACACGCCCCGCGAGCGCGCCGCGCTGGCGCTGACCGAGGCGGTGACGCTGATCGCCGGCGGCGTGCCCGAGGACGTCTACGCCGAGGCCGAGCGCCACTTCGAGCCGGCAGAGCTGGCGGCGCTGATCTGGTCGATCGTGACCATCAACGCCTGGAACCGCCTCGCGATCCCCACCGGCGACCCGGTGCCGGGCACCTACGACCCGGCGTAGGAGACTCCTGAAAAAGTCGCCGCACGCGCGGCGGCGATCGCGGCACCCCGTGCGCCGCCGCTGAACAGGGCTGGCGAGAGCTCGAAGGCGCCGAGGTGGCGCGCCTTGACGGCCTGCGCTGCGGGACCGGCCGCCCAGCCGCCGGTGACGACGAGCCGGCGCGCCGGGCCGGCGACGGCGGCCATGTGACCGAGGATCTCGGCGCCGGCGTGGCCGACGCGGTCGAGGGCGGCGTGATAGGCGGCGGCGCGCTCGTCGCCGCTCCCGCCGCGCTCGATCGCCAGCGCGGCCTCCTCTACCGGCGCGCGGTCCTCGGGGACGACGCCGAAGCCTGCGAGCACGTCGCGCAGCTCGGCGCCCGACCAGTGCGCGCCGAGCAGCGCCTGGCGGCCGGCGACGGCGTGCCAGCCGACGGTGATGCCGGCGGCGACGGCGCGCGCGACGTGCTCGGGGTCGAGCGGCGCGCTGGTCTGCACGAACGCCTCGGCGGTGCCGCAGGAGTCGAGCACGTCGCCCTCGCCGGCCGCTCCGAGCCCGACCGCTGCCGCGAGGTGGTCGTGGCCACCGACGGTCAGCACGGCGCCCTCGGCCTCCGGCAGCGTCGCGGTGCCCATCGGCGTGCCGGCGGGGACCGCGTCCGGCAGCAGGCCGGCCGGCGCGTCCGCCCACGCGAGCGCCTCGTCCCACGGCCGCTGCGCGTGCAGGTCGTAGAAGCCGGTGCGGGAGGCCAGTGAGAGCTCCGCGGCGGGCTCGCCGCCGAGCCCGAGGACGATCCACTCGGCCACGTTGAGCCAGCGGACGCCGTCGGCGCTCCCGGGCAGGTGGTCGCGCATCCAGCGGTACTTGGCGAGCGTGCACAGCTCGGTCGGCGGGAGCCCGACCCGGGCCGAGAAGCCGCCGAGGTCGGCGGCCAGGCGCTCGGCCTCGGCGGCGCCGCGCGCGTCGTGCCAGGCGATCGCGGGCGCGACCGGCCGGTTCGCGGCGTCGAGCAGCACGCCGGTCTCGGCCACGCTGGCGACGCCGATCCCGGCGACGTGCAGGCCGCCGGCCGCCGCGACTGCCTCCCGCGCGGCCGCGACGGCGGCGGCCAGTAGCTCGCCGGGATCGAGCTCGGCGCCGGTGGGCACCGTGCGCCAGGGCGTGAGCGCGCGGCCCTGCGCGACCTCGCGGATCTCGTGGTCGAACACGGCCGCCTTGACAGCGGTGGTGCCCGCGTCGAGGCCGAGGAAAAGGGGCTCGGCGGTCACCAGGCGCCCTCTCCCGCGCCTGGTGCCGGCGGACAACAGAGTATCGCGGTCACGTCGCCGCGCAGCTCGCCGGCGCCGGCGGCGTGGGGGATGAGCACCGCACTGCCACGGCCCACCGCCAGCTCGCCGCCCTCGGTGGCGAGCGTGCCGCTCCCCGCCAGGCCGATGAGGATCGCGAAGCCGGCGTCGAGCGGCGCGCCGCCGCTGAGCCGGTCGGCGCGGAAGTACGGGTCGGCATCGGCCGGCAGGTCCGGAGCGGGGGAGGGGGCGTCGACCGCGCGCACGTCGAGCGCCTGCAGCGCGCGGTCCCAGCCGAGGCCGAGGTGGCCGTCGTCCGGGCTGAGCTCGAACCCGTCCCACTCGAGCAGCACCGACAGGTCGGTCGGCTCCTGCAGCTCGGCGATCAGCAGGCCCTCGCCGATCGCGTGCGGCGTGCCGGCGGGGACGAACACGGCGTCGCCGGGGGAGACCGGCAGCTCGTGCATCGCGGCGAGCATCGCGGCCGAGTCCTGCGCGCGCATCCACTCGCGGACCTCGTCGAGCTCGACCGTGCGCTTGAAGCCGGCCCACACCGCGGCGCCGGGCTCAGCCTCGACGATCAGCCACGCCTCGGTCTTGCCGTAGCGCGAGCCGAGCGCCGCGCGCGCGAACGGGCGGCCGGGGTGGAAGTGGGTCGGCAGCCGCTGACCGGCGTCGAGCAGCTTGACCAGCAGCGCGGTGTCGGCGCCGTAGCGGGCCACGTGGTCGGCGCCCAGGTAGGCCTCGGGGTCGGCCAGGACGGCGTCGCGGACGAGCGTGCCGTCTTCGAGGCGGCTCAGCCCGCGATCGGACCCGAACATCGTGCTCACCGCGCCGATCCACTCCTCGGGCATGTGGTCCGAGTCGAGCTCGAGCCCGCGCAGCGCGGCGATCCGCGCGCCGCCGGCGTAGAAGTGGCGCAGCACGTTGGGCGGGAGCGGCCGCGGCCTCACGGCGGCGGGACCTCGCCGGAGCCGCGGGCGACCAGCTCGGTCGGCACGACGACGCGCCGCGGCGTCCGGGCGCCGCCGTCGAGGCGCTCAAAGGCGAGCGCGGCGGCGTGCGCGCCCATCTGCGGGCTGTCGTGGCGGACGACCGTGATGCCGAGCAGGTCGGCGAGCTCGAAGTCGTCGAACCCGACGAGCGCGACCTCGCGGTCAGCCGCCCGCAGCGCTCGCAGGGCGCCGACCGTGAGCCGGTTGTTGCCGGCGAAGATCGCGGTCGGCCGGCGGTCCGGCGGGAGCGCGAGCAGCTCGCCGACGACGCGCTCGGCACCGGCGACGTCGCGCGTCCCCGGCCGCACGAGCTCGCCGCGGACCGGCACGCCGGCGGCGTCGAGCGCCTGGCGGTGGCCGGCGAGCCGCTCGGCGGCGGTGTACACGGTGTCGGGGTCGATGACGACGGCGATCCGCTCGTGCCCGCGGGCGAGCAGGTGCTCGGTGGCCGCGCGGGCGCCGCCGAGGTTGTCGAGCAGCACGCAGTCGGCGTCGAGCCCGGCCGGTGGGCGGTCGAGGAACACGACCGGCGTGCCGTCGGCGGTCTCGCGGGCCAGGTACGCGTGGTCGCGCGAGGCGGGCACGAGCAGCAGCGCGTCGACCCGGCGGCGCAGCAGCGCCTGCACGAGCTCGCGCTCGCGGTCGGGGTCCTCCTCGCACGAGGCGGTGATCAGCATGAAGCCGCGCGCGCCCGCCGCGGACTCGACCGCCTGGGCGATCGCCGAGTAGAACGGGTTCGCGACGTCCTCGATGACCAGGCCGAGCGTGGAGGAGGTGCGGCCCTGGCGCAGCGAGCGCGCGAGGTCGTTGCGCTGGAAGCCCAGCTCGGCGATCGCGCCGGTGACGCGCTCGGCGGTCGCCGCCGCGACGCCCGGCTCCTCGTTGATCACGCGCGAAACGGTCTTCAGGCTCACGCCCGCCCGCAGGGCGACGTCGCGCATGGTCGGCCGCGTGGTGCGCAGGGCGGGCAAGTGTGGGTCCTCCTGTTTGACAACGTTGCCGGACAACGTTGTCCAAGCGCGACGGTACGCCCGTCGCCGGGCGCCGTCAAGTCACGTCGCGACGCCGGAACCCGACCAGGCCCGCCGCCGTGAGCGCCGCGGCGAGAGCAGTCAGCGCGAGCATCGGGCCGACGGCGAGCGCCTCGGCCGGGACGCCCGGGACGTGCTCGTAGGGCGAGAGGTCGAGCACCCACTGGGGCGCGTCCACGAGCGGCCCCACGAGCCACAGCAGCACGCACGCGGCGAGCACGGCCCAGGCGAGCGTCACCGCGCGCGGGGCGAGGCCGTAGAGGGCCGCGACGAGCGCCCCGAGCACCCACACCGCGGGCAGCTGCGCCAGCGCGGCGCCGACCAGCCGCGGCAGCGCGCCGGCGTCGTGGCTACCGAGCGCGTACGCCAGGCCGGTCCCGAGTCCGGTCGCGAGGAGCACGACCACCGAGCCGGCCATCGCGATCAGCAGGTGCCCGCCGGCCCAGCGCAGACGCGCGACCGGCGTCGAGAGCAGCAGCTCGGTGTGGCCGGCGACCTCCTCGCCGTGCAGCCGCAGGCTCGAGGAGATCGTGAAGCCGGTCGCCATCAGCGCGAGCAGCAGGAAGAGGCTGGCGAAGAACGCGTCGGTGATGTCGCCGCCGCCGTGGATCAGCACGTCCCGGATCTGGTTGCTGCTGTCGATGAGGTCCCGCGCGTCGGTTCCGATCGAGCCGACCGCGACGCCGACGACGAGCATCCCCGCGCTCCAGGCCAGCAGGCCGCCGCGCTGGAGCCGGAACGCCAGGCCGAGCGATCCCGAGAGCCCGGGCCCCGCGGTCGCCGGTCCGGGACGCGAGGGGATGAGGCCGGCGCCGAGGTCGCGCCGCGCGAGCAGCGCGAAGGCGGCGGCGACGAGCGCGGCGGTGGCGGCGAGGCAGAGCAGCAGCGGCCACCAGCGGTCGCCGGCGAACGCGTGCGTCTCGCGGCCCCAGCCGATCGGGGACAGCCACGACAGCGTGCCGTCGTTGGAGTCGCCGACGGCGCGCAGCAGATAGGCGGCGCCGAGCGCCGTGCCCGCCAGGCCGTTGGCGGCGCGGGCGGTCTCGGTGAGCTGGGCGGCGACCGCGCCGGTCGCCGCGAACACGAGCCCGACGGCTCCGAGCGACGCGCCGAGCAGCAGCGAGCCGTCGGTCGGGAGACCGGCCGCGATCAGGCCGAGCGCGGCGACGACGGCGATCGCCAGATCGGTGGCGGCGACGACCGCGAGCGCGGCGGCGACCGGCGCGCGACGCCCGATCGCCGCCGCCCGCACAAGCTCGGTCCGGCCGCGCTCCTCCTCGGCGCGCGTGTGGCGGCCGACGAGCAGCAGGTTCACGAGCCCGATCATCGCGGCGAGCGAGCCGCCGGTCCGCCACGCGGTCAGCCCGCCGATCGAGTCCAGCCCGATCGCGGGGCCGTACAGCGCGTCGTACGTCGCGTTGCCCTCGATCGTGGCGGCGAACCGCGCGCGGTCGGCGGCGGTGGGGTAGAGGTCCTGGAAGCTGGTGGCCGTGACGATCACGAAGCCGGCCGCGATCACGACGAAGATCGCGAGCAGGATCCGGTCGCGGCGCAGCATGAAGCGCGCCAGCGCGACGGTGCCCGCGAGGTCGCTCACGCGGCCTCCAGCTCGTCGCCGTAGTGGCGCAGGAACAGCTCCTCGAGCGTCGGCGGGCGGCTCGTGAGGCTGCGGACGCCGAGCGGGGCGAGCCGGCGCACGGTGGCGTCGAGCTTCGCCGTGTCGACGTCGAAGCGCGCCTCATTGCCGTCGAGCTGCAGGTCGTGGACGCCCTCGAGCGACTCCAGCGCGCGCAGCGGCTCGGCGGTCTCGACGACGATCGAGGTGCGGGTCAGGTGGCGCAGCTCGTCGAGCGTGCCGGTCTCGACCGTGCGGCCGGCGCGGATGATGCTCACGCGGTGGCACAGCGCCTCGACCTCGGCGAGGATGTGGCTCGAGAGCAGCACGGTCCGCCCGGCCTCCTTGAGCTCGCGGACGCAGTCCTGGAAGACGGCCTCCATCAGCGGGTCCAGCCCTGAGGTCGGCTCGTCGAGGATCAGCAGCTCGGCGTCGGACGCCAGCGCGGCGACCAGCGCGACCTTCTGGCGGTTGCCCTTGGAGTAGGCGCGCGCCTTCTTCGTCGGGTCGAGGTCGAAGCGCTCGAGCAGGTCGTCGCGGCGCCGCCGGTCGAGCCCGCCGCGCAGCCGCCCGAGCAGGTCGATCGCCTCGCCGCCGGAGAGATTGGGCCAGAGGCTGACGTCGCCGGGCACGTACGCGAGGCGGCGGTGCAGCGCGACGCCCTCGACCCACGGGTCGCCGCCGAGCAGCCGGACGGTCCCCGAGTCGGCGCGCAGCAGGCCGAGCAGGACGCGGATGGTGGTCGACTTGCCGGAGCCGTTGGGGCCGAGGAAGCCGTGCACCTCGCCGCTCTCGACGCTCAGGTCGAGCCCGTCGAGCGCGCGCGTGGGGCCGAAGGTCTTGACGAGGTCGGAGACGGCGAGCGCGGTTGCCGTAAGCCTGAGGGTACATCGTCTTCATGAATTTGTGAAATGTTCGAAGACCGCGTAGGATCGATGTGGATGGAGGCATCCGACGCCGAGCTCCGCTTCATCGAGCAGTTCGCGCTGATGCTGGTCGAGGCCGGCATGCCGCGCATGCCCTCGCGCGTGTTCGCCGCGGTGCTGGCGGAGGACAGCGGGCGGCTGACGGCGGGGGAGCTCGCCGCGCGGCTGCAGGTCTCGCCGGCCGCGGTGTCCGGCGCAGTGCGGTACCTGGTGCAGGTGCGGCTGCTGTTCCGGGGGCGCGAGCCGGGCGCGCGCAGTGACCACTACTTCCTCAGCGAGGACGACCCCTGGTACGCGGCGATCACCAACCGCAGCGAGCTGCTGGCGCGGTGGGAGTCGAGCGCCGCCGTGGGCGCCGCGGTGCTGGGCGAGGACCGGGCCGCGGGTCGGCGGCTGCGCGAGACTGCCGAGTTCTTCGCGTTCCTGCGGGGCGAGCTGCCGGGGTTGCTGGAGCGGTGGCAGGCCCGGCGCACAACTTCGGCCGGGTAGGGGCGGCGCTAGCCGGCGCCGGGGAGCCGGCCTTCGAGCACGGCGGGGCCGGGCTTGGTGGCCTTGGCGTCGGTCTCGCGGGTGATGAGGATCTTGTCGTAGGTGGCGAACCAGCGCGGGAACTCGTCCTCGTCGCCCTGCTGGGGGCCCCCGGTGGTGAGCACGCCGTCCTTGCCGACCTGCGACTGGGCGAACCCGAGCCGGCGCGGCTGGCCGCCGGCCTGCGTGAACCAGACCGCGTAGACCTCGCGGTTCCTGTTGGCGGGCACGTTCTGCGCAGCGATTGCGAAGCGGACCTTGCCGTCATCGCCGCGGATCAGCCGCATCAGGCCGGCGGCCTTCGAGCCGCCTGTGCCCTGGAGCACGATGTCGTTGGCGGACGCCGTGGCGGTCGCCGTCGGCGTCGCGGTCGTTTCCGCGGCGGGCGCGGCGGGCTCGTTGTCGTCGCCCCCGCGCGTGACCACGAACGCGATCAGCCCACCCACGATCAGCACCAGCACCCCGATCAGGATCGCCCCACCGAGTCGCGACGACCGCGGGGCTGCCACCGCCGGAGCGTCGTCCCCCACCGGCCGCGGCCGCGCCGCCACCGGCTCCTCCGCGCCCGCCGCGCCCCGCAGCGGCCGGGGCCGCGCCGCCACCGGCTCCTCCGCGCCCGCCACGCCCCGCAGCGGCCGGGGCCGCGCCGCCACGGGTTCGTCGGCGCCCGACGACTGCGGGTCGTCGGGGACCTCGGGCACGGTCGCGCCGCCGAGCTCGCGCAGGCGGTCCGCGGCCGCCGACGCCCAGTCGCGTGCGGCGGCGCTGCGGGCGACCGCGGTGCGGGTGCGGTCGGCCTCGGCGTCGGGCTGCTGGCCCAGCAGCCAGTCGGTGATCCGGCCGGTGTCGACGCCCGTGGCGGGCTCGCCGGCTAAACCGCGCAGGCCCGCGTCGGCGCGGGCGCGGACGTCGCGCTCGGGGATGCCGAGCAGCTCGGACAGCTCGCCGTAGGAGCGGCCCTGTCGCAGGACGAGCTCCAGCACGGCGCGCTGGTCTGGGGCGAGCGTGTCGAGAGGCGTCATGCCGACGAGGAGAGGGTAGTGTGCCGCGCCCGATGGAGACCCCGTTCGGCGAGCTTCCCCTCGGCTTCGACAAGCTCTACGGCCTCGAGATCGTCAGCGTCAGCGACGAGGAGGTTCGCGCGCGCGTCGCGGTGCGTGACGATCTCCTGCAACCCGCCCGGCTCGTGCACGGCGGCGTGTTCGCCTCGATGGCCGAGTCGATGACCTCACTGGCGACCTCGCTGGCGGTCCACGAGGAGGGCAAGAGCGCGATGGGGCAGTCCAACCAGACGAGCTTCCTGCGTCCGATCGTCGCGGGCACGATCCACGCCACCGGCCGCCGCCGCCACAAGGGCAGGACGACGTGGGTCTGGGAGGTCGACATCACCGACGACGACGGGCGCCTGTGCGCGCTCGTCCGGATGACTCTCGCGGTCCGTTAGAGCACGACCGGCGGGCGGCGACCCGGCCGGTAGGCGTTCGTGATCGGCATCCGCCGGTCGCGCCCGAACGCGCGCGGCGTGATCTTGATCCCCGGCGGGGCCTGGCGGCGCTTGTACTCGGAGCGGTCGACCAGCGCGATCACCCGGTCGATCGCCTCGCGCGGCAGCCCCGCCCGCTCGAGCTGATCCGGGTTCGCGTCCTCCTCGATGTAGGCCTCGAGGATCGCGTCGAGCGTGTCGTAGTCGCCGAGCGAGTCGGCGTCCCGCTGGTCGTCGCGCAGCTCGGCGCTCGGCGGCCGGTCGATGATCGAGCGCGGCACCGGATGGTCCTCGTCGCGCGCGTTGCGGAAGTCCACGAGCCGGTAGACGAGCGTCTTCGGCACGTCCTTGATCACCGCGAACCCGCCGGCCGAGTCGCCGTACAGGGTCGAATAGCCGACCGAGTTCTCGGACTTGTTGCCGGTCGTCAGCACGAGCCAGCCGAACTTGTTCGAGAGCGCCATCAGCAGGTTGCCGCGGATGCGCGCCTGCAGGTTCTCCTCGGTGATGTCCGGCTCGCGGCCCTCGAACGGGCCGGCCAGCAGCTCGTCGTAAACCTCCATCGCAGGCGCGATCGCCAGCTCGAGCAGCTCCACGCCGAGGTTGTCGGCGAGCACCTTCGCGTCGTCACGCGTGCCGGACGACGAGTACCGCGACGGCATGGTCACGCACGTCACGCTGTCCGCGCCGAGGGCGTCGACGGCGATCAGCAGCGTCAGCGTCGAGTCGATCCCGCCGGACAGCCCGATCACGACGTGCCGGAAGCCGTTCTTCTCGACGTAGTCGCGCGTGCCGAGCACCAGCGCGGCGTAGATCTCGGCCTCGGGCTCGAGCAGCGGCGCGACGTCGCCGCCCGCCGTGGCGTCGCCGACGTCCTCGCGGCGCGCGAGCGGGCCGATCCGGCGCACGTCGGGCAGCGCCTGCCGCACCGGCTTGCGCAGCCGCGTGTCGCGCAGCCGCGCAGTCATCGCCGCCTGCAGGTCGACGGTCGCGACGGTCAGCGCCTCGGCGAACTGCGGCGAGCGCGCGAGCACGTTCCCCTCGTGGTCGAGCAGCAGCGAGTGGCCGTCGAAGACCAGCTCGTCCTGCCCGCCGACGAGGTTGCAGAACGCCACGGCCGCGAGGTTGTCGCGGGCGCGCTGCGCCAGCATCCGCTCGCGCTCGAGGCCCTTGCCGGCGTGGTACGGCGACGCCGACGCGTTGAGGATCAGCGGCGCGCCGGCCAGCGCCTCGTCGGAGGCGGGCGGGCCGGGCGTCCAGACGTCCTCGCAGATCGTCAGCCCCAGCCGTGCGTCGCCAAGCTGGAGCACCGCACCGCCGTCGCCGACCTGGAAGTAGCGCTGCTCGTCGAACACGCCGTAGTTCGGGAGCACGGTCTTGCGATAGACGGCCTTGAGCTCGCCCTCCGCGAGCACCGCCAGCGCGTTGTGCACGTCATCCGCGCGCTCGGGGAAGCCGACCAGCGCGACGATCCCCTGCGCCTCGCCGGCGAGCTCGGCGACCGCCTCGGTGGCGGCGAGCAGGAAGTGCTCCTTGAGCAGCAGGTCCTCGGGCGGGTAGCCGGTGACCGCCAGCTCCGGGAACAGCACCAGTTCGGCGCCGGCGTCGCGCGCCCGGCCGATCTGCTCGGTGATCTTCGCGACGTTGCCCTCGATGTCGCCCACGCGCGAGTCGATCTGCGCGAGGGCCAGGCGGAGCGGGGCGATCGTGCCGGTCATGACACTCATGGTATGCCCCGCCCGAGCCAGAACTCGACAAACTCGCGCAGCGCGGGATCGGCCGGATCGTCGGCCCGGAGGATCCGCTTCCAGGCGAGCGCGGTCGCCGGCCCCGAGGCGTCGCGGCGCGCCAGGATCACCGCCTGGCCGGCCGCGGCCAGCTCGGCGTCGAACGGGCCCGCAACGTCCTCCTGCAGCCGCACGAGCGCCGGCGGCGGGGTCGATCCCGAGTAGAGGATCACGACGTTGCCGAGCGTGAGCGCCTGCAGCAGCTGGTCGTCGCTGATCGGCCGCCGGTCGCGCGTGATGGCGACGTCGCGGTGCGGCCCGCTCGCCGGCGGATCCGCGCCCTCCGGCTGCGCCTCGCCCGGGCCCTCCGGCGCGGCGGCGACCTGCGAGTCGTCGCGCGAGGTGACGATGAGCGCGACTGCCGCGACCCCGGCGATCGCCAGCACCGCGCCGAGGACGACGAGCAGCGCCCGCCTCAAGCGCCGCTCTTCGCCTTCCGCCGTGAGGCGGGCCGCGCGCGCCCGCTGCGCCGGCCGCCGTCGGGCGGGACGCCGGCAGCGGTCGCCAGCTCGGCGACCGCCGACTGCAGATCGGAGGCGAACGCGTCGAGGTCGTCCATCGCGTCGTAATCGCCGAGCAGGCCGAAGAAGAGCTTGCCGTCATAGGACATGATCGCGATCCCGAGCGCCGTGTTGAGCACGAGCGGCACCTTCGGGTAGAACGAGCGCAGCTTGCGGCCGAGCATGTAGAGCGGGAACTGCGGGCCCGGGACGTTGGTCACCGTGAGGTTGAAGAACCGCTGCCGGCTCTGCAGCCGCGCCGCCTGGTCGAGCACGGTCGGGGCGGCGAAGCCGGCGAGCTGCGTGAGCCGCTCGGCGCCGACCGCCTGGCCCGACGCCTTGAGGTTCCCGAGCGCTTCGTGCACGGTCTTGAACCGCTCGCGCGGGTCCGCGAGGCCGACCGGCAGCGGTGCGTAGATCGCCGCCACCCGGTTGCCGAGCGCGCCGCGCTCCTCGTCGGCCCGGATCGAGACCGGCACCATCGCCTTGAGCTCGAGCCCGTCGGGATCGCGCCCGCGGCGCAGCAGGTGCTCGCGCAGCGCGCCGGTGACGACCGCGAGCACGACGTCGTTGACCGTGCCGCCGAGCGCGCCCTTGATCGCTTTGAAGCGCGCGAGGTCGCTCTCGACCCAGGCGAAGCGCCGGTGCGGGCCGATCCGCGTGTTCAGCGGGCTCGGCGGAGCGCCCCCGATCCCCGCCGCCGCCATCGACGCGATGCCCGCGAGCGTGCGCGCGACGCCCGAGCCCGCCTCGCGCGGATCGCCGAGCGCCCCGGCGGCGGAGCGCGCCAGGTCCAGCGGCGCGGCCGCCACCTCGGCCACCGCCTCCGCGAGCAGCGTGGTGCCGCTCGGCTCCGGCCGCGGGTACCACGGCGGGCCCGGTGGCCGCTCGGGCGGGTCGGCCTCGAGGTCGAACAGCACCGTCATGATGTCCACGCCCGAGACCCCGTCCACGAGCGCGTGATGGGTCTTGCAGATGAGCGCGAAGCCGTCGTCGTCGACGCGCTGGACGAGCCAGATCTCCCACAGCGGCTTGGAGCGGTCGAGCTGCTGCGAGAACACGCGGCCGGCCAGGTTGCGCAGCTGCTCCTCGCTCGCCGGCGCGGGCAGCGCCGTGTGACGGACGTGGTAGCCGACGTTGAAGTGCGGATCGTCGACCCACACCGGGCGCGCCTGCGCGAGCGGCGGGAACGCGAGCTTCTGGCGGTAGCGCGGCACCTGGTGCAGCCGGCTCTCGATCATCGCCAGCAGGTCGTCGTACGGCGGCGCGTCGCCGTCGAAGACGAGCACCGACCCCACGTGCATGTGGGCGCCGTGCTTCTCGAGCGCCAGGAACGACGCGTCGAGGCCGGTGAGACGGTCCGGGTTGGCCACCGCGGGCGATTCTACGGCCCGCGGCCGCTCAGAACCCCCGTGTGACCCGGGTCACAGCCCCGCGCGCCCCTGCCGCTATCCCAGACGCGCTAGGCAGTCCGGCGGCGAGCGTACGCTTGTTCGCGTGGCGGCCAAGCGTGTCATCGCCCACTTGGACTGCGACGCGTTCTACGCGACGGTCGAGCTGCTGAAGGCGCCCGAGCTCGCCGGCAAGCCGTTGATCGTCGCCGGCAGCGGCCCGCGGGCGGTGGTGACGACCGCGAGCTACGAGGCGCGCAAGTTCGGGGTCGGCTCGGCGATGCCGGCCTCGCGCGCCCGCCGGCTGTGCCCGGACGCGATCGTCATCCCGCCCGACTTCACCGCCTACCGCGAGACCTCCAAGCGCGTCTGGGAGCTGGTCGGCGAGCGGCTCGACCGCTTGCAGCAGATCGGGATCGACGAGGCGTACGCCGAGCTCACCGGCATCGAGAAGCCGCTGCGCGTGCTGCGCGAGCTGGTCGAGGCGGTCAAGGAGGCGACCGGGATCGTGATCTCGATCGGCGTCGGGCCCTCGCGGCTGGTCGCCAAGTGCTGCAGCGACCTCGGCAAGCCCGCCGGTTTCGTCGCGATGGGGCGCGAGGAGGCGTGCGTGCGCTTCGCCACCTCGCCGACCAGCCGCGTCCCCGGCATCGGGCCCAAGACCGCCGAGCGGCTCGCCGACCTGGGCCTGCGCACGATCGGCCAGCTCCAGAAGGCCGACGAGGCGCTGCTCGCGACCCGCTTCGGGTCCAACACGGCGCGCTTTCTCAAGGCCCGCGCGCTGTTCGAGGACGACTCGCCGGTCGAAACCGAGCGCGCGGTCGCCAAGTCGGTCTCCAGCGAGCGCACGTTCGACACCGACGTTGACGATATGAGTCGTCTCGAGGACGTCGTGCGCGAGATGTCGCGCGAGCTGTGCGAGGGCCTGCAGCGGCGCGGCCGCCGCGGGCGCACGATCGCGATCAAGGTGCGGCTCGACGACTGGACGACCGTCACGCGCGCACGCACGATCGAGGCGCCGACGCACGACACGCCGCTCGTGATCGAGACCGCGCTCGAGCTGCTGCACGCCTACGCGCCGCCGCGCCCGGTCCGCCTGCTGGGCGTGCGGGTGGCCGGGTTCGAGGACGTCGAGCCGGAGGCGCGGCGCGCGCCGCCCGCTCCGGCCGGGCAGCTTGCGCTTCCGCTCTAGTACAGGGCGCTGGCGAGCTTGCGGCGCGACTCGCGGGCGACCGGGTGGTCGACGCCCAGGTCGTCGAGCACGCCGACGACCGCGCGGCGCAGGTCGTCCCGGCGGTCGCCGTTCTGCGCGGCGATCGCGCCGATCAGCCCGTCGAGCCCGCGCTCGATCTCGCCGGCGTCGAGCGCCGAGAACGCCTCGGCGAGCTCCGGCTCTTTCTCGAGACGGATGCGAGCGGCCAATCCGTCGGCGGCGAACGAGCCCGCGACGTTGCCGAGCAGCTCGAGCGCCTCCTCATCCTCGCCGCGCTCGTGCAGGATCCGCGCCAGCGCGACGGCGGCGTCGGCGCGGCCGGGCTCGAGCTCGAGCGCCTGGCGCAGCGCCTGCTCGTCGCCCGCCGCGACGAGGCCGTCGGCCGCGCTCGGGAGCAGCGAGTCGACGAACTGCTCGACCTGCGGGGGCGGCTGCGCGCCGACGAACTCGCCGGCCAGCCGACCGTCCTTGAACGCCTTCACGGCGGGGATGCCCTGGATGCGGAACGCGGCCGCAATGTTCGGGTTGGCGTCGGTGTCGAGCTTGGCCAGCGCCACCTTGCCCTCGCGCTCGGTCACGAGCCGCTCGAGCACCGGCGTCAGCTGGCGGCAGGGCCCGCACCACGCGGCCCAGAAGTCGACGACCACCGGCAGCTCGTGCGACCGCTGGATGACGTCCTGCTCGAACGTCGCCTCTGTGGTGTCGAAGATCACACGACGAGGATACCCACGGGTCGGGTAGACCTCGGGACCGTGACCGAGCTGACGATCGACGCGGGCGGCGTGGCCCTGGCCGGGGAGGAGAACGGCGACGGCGTGCCGGTCGTCCTCCTGCACGGCCTGACCGCGACGCGCCGCTACGTGGTGATGGGATCCAAGAACCTCGAGCGCTCCGGGCATCGCGTGATCGCGTACGACGCGCGCGGGCACGGGCGGTCGGCGCCCGCCGGCGATCCGGACGCCTACGGCTACGACGTGCTGGCCCGCGACCTGCTCGCCGTACTCGACGATCGCGGGATCGATCGCGCGGTGCTCGCCGGCGCGTCGATGGGCGCGCACACGCTGGTCCGGTTCGCGCTCGAGCATCCGGAGCGGGCCGCGGCGCTCGTGATCATCACGCCCGCGTTCGACCCCGACACGCCCGAGCGCGGGCTCGACCGCTGGGACGCCCTCGCGCGCGGGCTACGCGAGGGCGGGGTGGACGGCTTCATCGCCGCCTACGGCGAGCCGCGCGTACCGGAGCGGTTCCGCGAGACGGTGCGGACGGTGCTGCGCCAGCGCCTGTCCGCGCACGAGCACCCGGAGGCGGTGGCCGATGCGCTGCGCGTGGTGCCCCGGTCGGCCGCGTTCGACTCGTGGGACGCGCTGGGCGCGCTCGACCTGCCCGTGACCGTGGTCGCCAGCCGCGACGAGGCCGACCGCGAGCACCCGTACGCGACCGGTGTCCGCTACGCGGAGGCGATCCCGGGCGCCCGGCTGGTCAGTGAGGAGGAGGGCAAGTCCCCGCTGGCATGGCAGGGCGGCCAGCTGTCGGCCGTCATCGCCGAGACGGCGGCGGCCGGGTAGCCGGCGAACGTCAACTGCGGCTGGGTAAGGGAGCGAGGGGCCGGCCGCGCCGGCGGTCCCCGGTGCCGTTTGGCGAGTTGACCTCCTATATGGCGGTCAACTCGCCAGACGCCTCGCGGACGAGCGGCAACGCGCCAGCCCGCCGCCTCCCTACCCAGCCGCGGTTCGCCGAGCCCGCCGGAACGACCCACAGGTCCACCAGTGTCCCTACCCGGCCGCAGTTCGCCGAGCCGGCCGGTACAACCCACAGTCCCATGCTCCGCGTCATCGCCGCCGCCGTGCTCGACCCCCGCGGGCTGCTGCTCGTCAGCAAGCGCGCCGCGCCGAGCGTGTACTACCTGCCGGGCGGCAAGCCCGAGCCCGGCGAGGCGCCGCTGGAGTGCCTGGAGCGCGAGCTCGCCGAGGAGCTCGGCGTCACCGTCGCCGCGGCCGAGCCGTTCGCCGAGGTGCGCGCGCCGGCGGCGCTCGAGGGCGTCGAGATGTGGATGAGCGTGTTCGTCACGGCGTTGGCCGGGGCGCCGGCCCCGGCCGCCGAGATCGCCTCGCTGAAGTGGTGGCCGCGAGATCGCGGGCTCGGCCTCGCGCCCGCCGTGCGCGACTGCGTGATCCCGCGGCTGCAGAGCGCCGGCCGGCTCTAAGCAACCTCCCAGCTTTCTCCCAGGCGGCTCGCACGCGGCGCGCCGATCCTGCGCGGCATGCGACCCCACGAAGCCATCACGCGGCGCCGGGCGTTCGGCCTCGCCGGCGCGGCCGGCGCCACCTACCTGCTCACCCGCATCGGCAGCGGCCCGCTCGCCGAAGCCGAGGCCGACGCGGCCGCGCCGTCGTGCATCCTCACGCCGGCCAAGACCGAGGGCTCGTACTTCGTCGACGAGCGCCTGAAGCGGTCCGACATCCGGATCGACCCCAGCGACGGCAGCGTCCAGCCCGGGCACAAGCTGACGCTGAAGTTCGTGGTCGTCAGCGCCGACGACGAGTGCGCGCCGGTGTCGGGCGCCCAGGTCGACGTCTGGCACGCCAACCCCTCCGGCCTGTACTCCGACGAGGCCCAGAACGGCACGACGGGGCACAAGTACCTGCGCGGCTACCAGGTGACCGGCGACGACGGCGCCGCGACGTTCGTCACCGTGTTCCCGGGCTGGTACTCGGGCCGCGCGATCCACATCCACTTCAAGGTCCGCAAGGACGACTTCGAGTTCACCTCGCAGCTGTTCTTCGACGAGAGCGTGATCGCGTCGGTCATGGCCGAGAGCGCCTACAGCTCGCGCGGCACGCCGGACACCGACAACGACGAGGACAACATCTACGGCAGCGACGGGTCCGAGCTCACCGTGGCGCTGGCGCGCGCCGGCGACGGCGGCCTGACCGGCACGTTCACGGTCGGCCTGTCCGGCCTGCCCGGCGACGACACGGCGGCCGTCAAGCTGCGGCGCATCAAGCTCCACCGCACCAAGAGCGGCCGCCGCGTCCTGCGCCTCACGCTGCACGCCGACGAGCCGATCACGATCCGCGCCCGCCTCTCCCGCGCGCAGCACCGCCTCACCCGCAAGCGCGCCTTGATAACGGCCGGCACGCACCACCTGACGATCCCGATCCCCGACCACGTCCGCGGCGGCGCCGCGCGCCTCACGCTGACGGTGCACGACCGCCCTGGCAACATCAAGGTCATCCGCCGCGCGCTCCACATCCCGCGAAGATGACCGCCGCCGGCTACTCGGGCACCCCGCTGCCGAAGAAGCTCGGCATCAAGCCCGGGCACCGGGTGCTGCTGCTGTCCGCGCCCGAACACTTCGAGTCGGGCGCGCTCGGCGAGCTGCCCGAGGGCGTCAAGGTCGGCCGGCGGCTCGGCGGCACGGCGGACGTGATCGTCTCGTTCCACACCGAGCGCGCGGACCTCGCGCGCCGGATGCCGCAGCTGCGCGCTGCCATGGAGCCCGCCGCGGGCCTGTGGATCGCGTGGCCCAAGCGCGCGTCGAAGGTGCCCACCGACCTCACGGAGAACGTGGTGCGCGACCTGGCGCTCGAGAACGTGCTGGTGGACAACAAGGTCGCGGCGCTGGACGAGAAGTGGTCTGGGCTGCGGCTGGTCATCCGGTTGCGCGACCGCTAGCTTCAGGTTCATGACCGACGTCCTGCCCGACGACCAGCGCCTGATCGACATCTCGCCGAAGGCGTACGAGCACCCGGCCGACCGCGCCGCGACAGCGGCGCTCGCCCAGATCCCGATGATGGACGTCGTCGTGCGCAAACTGATCGAGTTCGGCTACGAGCGGGCCCTGCGCCAGGTGTTCCTCGCCGGCTCTGTCAAGCTCGGCTCGGAGCAGCTCCCCGAGGCGTGGGCGGCGCATCGCGCCGCGTGCGCGCGGCTGGACCTCGAGGACGTGCCGGACCTCTACCTCACGCAGTTCCCGGTCACCAACGCGGCGGCGATCGGCTCGGGGCGGCCGATGGTGATGCTCAACTCGCGCAGCGTCGAGGTGTTCGATGCGGAGGAGCTGCGGACCGTACTCGGCCACGAGGCCGGTCACATCCTCTCCGACCACGTTATGTACCGGACGGCGCTGATGATCCTGCTGTCGATCGGCATGCGCGGCCTGCCGGTGATGGCCGGCCTGCCGCTGATGGCGGTCCGGCTCGTGCTGCTCGAGTGGTTCCGCGCCGCCGAGCTGAGCTCCGACCGCGCGGCGACGCTCGTCAACCGCGACCCGCTGGTGACCTCGCGCACGCTGATGGTGATGGCCGGCGGCGCCGCCTCCCGCAAGCTCAATCTCGACGCGTTCCTCAAGCAGGCCGCCGAGTACGAGGAGTGGGAGCCGGGCTGGGACAAGCTCGGCCGGCTGCGCACCGAGATCGCCCAGACGCACGCGTTCCCGGTCCGCCGCGTGTCGCAGCTCATGAAGTGGGTGCGCTCCGGCGAGTACGACCGCGTGATGAGCGGCGAGTACCAGAAGCGCAGCGACCCGGTCGACCCCCGCGCCGAGGCGGGCGACGCGGTCGACCACTACGTGGAGCGCTTCCGCGAGCTCATCAAGGACGCGAGCGCGGGGGTCGCGAACGCCGGCGACAAGGTCGCCGGCGCCGCGGAGAAGCTCAGCGACTGGCTACGTGACCGCCAGCAGTCGGCTTGATCGGGTGGTTTGAGCGGAACATGTCGCGCGGGTCGAGAAGCGCGACGAACGCCGGCCGCTGGTCGGCGGCGAGGTTCCACGCCTGCCGCGCCCGGTCGTAGCCGGGGTCGGCCGGGCCGACGATCTCGCCACGGAGCCCCCTAAAGGACCTTCAGCTGGCGGTGCCGCTTGACGCGGCCCACCTGCACCGTCACGCGGTACTTACCACGCGTGCGCGGTCGCAGCCGCGCGTTGTAGGCGCCGTTGCTGAGCTTCAGCGTGCGCGTGCGCTGCTTGACCCAGCGGCGCCGCCAGCGGCGCTCGAGCGTGAGCTTGACGGTGTCGGCCGGCACCGCGTGGCCGCGCGCCGTGAACGCGCGGCCGTACCGCAGACGCTTGCGGCTGAGCGCGAGGTTCAGCCGCGCCAGGACCGTGATCCTGCGGGCGGGCGAGGCGAGCGCCGGGCGCAGGCTGTCGCCGGCGAAGGTCGCCCGGATGTGGCCGGTCCGGGGGAAGATCAGCTTCGTCCGCCAGCTGCCGTCGGGCGCGCAGATCGCGCTGCCCATCGACCCCCACGCGCCCCCGGCGGGCTTGTACTCGACGAGCACGGTCGCGCCGCCCGCCGGCGAGCCGTCCGCGAACCGCAGCGAGCCGCCGACGTCGACCTGCTTGAGCCCGCGCACCTGCGGCGCCGCGTACACGCTGAGGCCGACCGTCGAGCCCGCGTACGTCGCGGCCGCGGCGCGCAGGGCGTCGAGCTGGGTGTACAGCGTGTCGCCCGGGCAGCTTGTGTTGTTGCCGTCGCGATGGCCGGAGATGCGCTGGAAGGTGACCGGCGTGCCGGCCGGGTAGCGGTTGGTCTCGCCGCCGGCCGAGGTGACCGTGATCAGGCCCTGCGTGGGGACCGCGTGCAGGGTCAGCTTCCAGCCGATCAGCCGTGCGAGCGCGTCCATCCCCGCGGGCGTCTGCGCCACCGACGTGAACGTCCCGAGGCACGCCACGCCCGTCGACACGCTGTTCCAGCCCTGTGCCTGGGCGCCCACGACGGCTTGGTCGATCCCGCCGGCACGGCCCTCGAAGATCTGGCCGTAGATGTCGACGAGGAAGTTGTAGCCGATGTCGTTCCAACCGTTGCCGTCGCGGTGGAAGCGGGCGATGCCGAGCACGATGCCGGCCGAGTCCTCCGGCGTGTAGTCGTTCGCGGTGACGGTGTGGTGGACGAACGCGAGCTGCACCTCGCCGTACAGCGGCGGCTCGCGCGGCGGGACCGAGTCCGCGCCCCACTCGGTGCGCGTGACCATCACCGGCGGCGATCCGGCCTGGCGCGCCTTCGCGGTCCGGGCGCCGCGGCGCCGGAGCCGGCGGCCGAGCCGGCGCGCGACCGTCGCGGTCGGCAGCGCACGCACGAACCGCGCCCGCAGCGCGCCCGGCGCGCCCCGCAGGCGCAGCTGGTACTCGTCGGCCGCGCCCATGAACGCCGGGTCGGTCCCGGGCACGACGCGGCCCGCGTCAGGCCCGTGGTCACCGGTCGGGTGCAGGGCGACCCAGCGGGTCCACTCGCCGCCGCGCCGGCGGGCGCGCACCTGCGCCTCGGCGTGTGAGCCGCGCGCCCAGCGCAGGCCGATCAGGTCGAACCGCCGCGGCGCGCGCAGCACCTCGGTGGTGCGCCAGCCGCCCGCTCCCGCCGCGACCGCTCGCCCCGCGAAATCGAGGTCTTGCTCGAACAGCGAGCCAGGCCGCGCGGCGATCGCCGGAGCGGCGGGGCGGAGGGCGCCGGCGAGCGCGGCGAGCGCCCCGGCCTGGAGGACCTGCCTACGGCTGAGAGAAGGGGACGGCACAAGCTGTTGAACACGTCAACCGGCCGAAAGGACCGATCGGCGGCGCACCGTACCGCCCGCGCGCCAGCGACCCTGCACGACTACTTGCCGGCGCAGTCGGGGCAGGCGCCGTGGAGCACGACGTCGTGCCCGCCGACCGCGTAGCCGAGCCGCTCGGCGACGTCGTCGATCAGCCGCTCGAGCTCGGGGTCCTCGAACGCGTCCATCTTCCCGCAGCGGTCGCAGATCGCGTGGTGGTGATGCTCGCCGCTCGGGTCGGCGGGCTCGTAGCAGGCCGTGCCGTCGACGTCGATGCGGTGCACGAGCTTGAGCTGCGCGAGCACGTCGAGCGCGCGGTACACGCTGGCGAGCCCGACCGCCTTGCCGTCCGACCGCAGGCGGTCGTGGATGTCCTGAGCGCTCAGGCAGCAGTCCTGGCGGGCGAGCAGCGCAAGCACCTCCTCGCGCGCGCCGCCGGCGCGGTGCCCGGCGCGCGAGAGCTCGCGGTGGGCGTGCTCTGTCCACTGCGTGGCCATGCGGCGGATGGTAGCCCAAATTGATGCAAATGAGAATGAGTTTCAGTATTCTGCAGCGGCCCGTGCGCCTGCTCGCCCTGATCCCGCTGCTCGCCCTGTTCGCCGGCTGCGGCGCCGCCGCCACGGCCGACGGGCGCGTCGACGTCGTCGCGACGACGCCCGTCGTCGCCGACCTCGCGCGCAACGTCGGCGGGTCGCACGTGCACGTCGTCCAGATCCTCGCGCCGAACGCCGACCCGCACGAGTACGAGCTGCGCCCGCACGACGTCGCCGCGGTCGCCGAAGCCGACCTCGTGCTGCGCTCCGGCGGCGACGTGGACGACTGGCTCGGCGAGGCGATCGACGGCTCCGGGACCAAGGCGCCGGTCGTCGACCTCGGCGCCGGGCTGCCGCTGCGCGGCGACGACCCGCACTGGTGGCAGGACCCGCGCAACGCGATCACGGCGAGCGCGGAGATCGAGCGGGCGCTCGATCGCGTCGACCCCGCGCACACGGCCGCGTACGGCCGCAACGCGGCCGCCTACCAGGACGAGCTGCGCCGGCTCGACCGCGGCGTGCGCGCGTGCGTGGACAACGTCCCGCCGGCGCAGCGCAAGCTCGTCACCACGCACGACGCGTTCGGCTACTACGCGCACCGCTACGGGATCGAGATCATCGGCACCGTCATCCCGTCGCTGTCGACGGCGGGCCAGCCGTCGGCCGGCGACACCGCGAACCTGATCGCCACGATCCGCCGCACCGGCGTGCGGGCTATCTTCGCCGAGAGCTCGGTGAACCCGAAGGTCGAGGAGGCGATCGCGCAGGAGACCGGCGCGAAGGTCGGCACGGCGCTGTGGGCAGACACGCTCGGCCCGCCCGGCTCCGACGGGGCGACCTACGTGCAGTCGATCGAGTCCAACACGAAGGCGCTCGTGGACGGCTTCACCGGCGGCGCCGTGCGGTGCGCGTTCTGATGCCGGCGCCGTTCGACACGCCGTTCATGCAGCGGGCGCTGATCGAGGTCCTGCTGCTCGCGGGCCTCGCCGGCGTGCTCGGCTCGTGGATCGTGCTGCGGCGGATCGCGTTCTTCACGCACGGCGTCGGGACGGCCGCCTTCCCGGGGCTCGTCGTCGCCGCGCCGGCCGGCGTCGCGCCGCAGCTCACCGCCCTCGGCGCCGCGCTCGCCTACGCGGGGGGCGTTGAGTGGCTCGCGCGCACGCGCCGCGTGGCGACCGACGCGGCGACCGGGCTCGTGCTCGTCGCGGCGCTCGCGCTCGGCGTGGTGCTCGCCTCCGACGTCTTCGACTCACCCGCCGGCGTCGACCGGCTGCTGTTCGGGAGCCTGATCGGCCTGCGCGACCGCGACCTATGGCTGACCGCCGCGGCGCTCGCGGGAGCACTGGCGCTGCACGTCGGCCTCCGCCGCCCCTGGCTGGCCCAGGGCTTCGACCCGGGTACGGCGCGCGCGCTCGGCCTGCGGCCCGCGGCGGCCGACCGGTTGCTGCTGCTCGCGGTCGCGGTCGCGGCGGTCGTCGCGCTCGACGCTGTCGGTGCGCTGCTCGTGACCGCGGTGCTGGTGATCCCCGCCGCGACCGTCCGGCTCGTCGCGCCGAGCGTCGGGACGCTGCAGGCGGGTACGGTCGCGCTGGCGGCGGTCGAGAGCGTCGCGGGGCTGTGGCTCGCGTACGAGCTCGACATCGGGCCCGGCCCGGCGATCGCCGTGCTCGGCGGCGGGGTGTTCGCGATCGTGCTGGCGGTGCGGCGGTGATCGTCGAGGTGCGCGACCTCGCCGGCGGCTACGCGGCCGGCGCCGACGTCCTCACCGGGATCTCCTTCGGCCTCGAGGCCGGCACGATCGCCGCGGTGCTCGGCCCGAACGGCGGCGGCAAGACGACGCTGTTCCGCGCGCTGCTCGGCGAGCTGCCGGTGCGGCGCGGGAACGTGCGGCTCGCCGCGCGGCCCGCATACGTGCCGCAGACCGACCGCACGCGGCTCGACTTCCCGGTCAGCGCGCTCGACGTCGTGCTGATGGGCGCCTACGCCCGCACGCCGGCGTGGCGGCGCGTCGCCCGCGCCGACCGCGAGGCCGCGCGCGCGACACTCGCCCGCGTGGGCCTCGCCGACCGCGCCCGCGACCGCTTCGGCGCGCTGTCCGGCGGCCAACGCCAGCGCGTGCTGATCGCCCGGGCGCTGCTGCAGGACCGCCCGGTGGTCCTGCTCGACGAGCCGCTGAGCGGCGTCGACGCGGCCAGCGCCGCCCGTATCGAGGACCTGTTCAGCGCGCTGCGCGCCGAGGGCCGCGTGCTGCTCGTCGCCACCCACGACGTCGAGCAGGCACGGCGATGGGACCGGGTCGTCTGCGTCCACGGCGAGCAGATCGCGTTCGGCGAGCCGGCCGCGACCCTGACCACCGACGTCCTGCGCCGCACCTACGGCGCCGAGCTCGTCGTCCTGCCCGGCGGCGAGCGCGCCGTCGCCGTCGAGCACCACCACCACTGATGCTCGACTGGCTGCTCGACCCGTTCTCCGGCGCGCTCATGCAGCGGGCGCTGGCCGAGGTCGTCGTGATCGCGATCGCCTGCGGCCCGCTCGGCGTCTGGGTGCTGCTGTATCGCCAGAGCTACGCGGCCGAGTCGATCTCCCACGCGATGCTGCCGGGGCTCGTGCTCGCCGCGCTCGCCGGGGCGCCGCTGCTGCTCGGCGCCGCCGGCGGCGTGCTCGCGGCGGCCGCGGCGATCGCGCTCGCCGGCCGCGACGAGCGCCTCGGCGGCGACGTCGGCGTGGCCGTGGCGATCAGCGCGCTGTTCGGCCTCGGCGCGCTGCTCGCGCTGTCGCCCGACGTACCCGCCCGGCTCGGGGAGCTGCTGTTCGGCGACCTGCTCGGCGTCACCGGCCGCGACGTCGCCGAGGCCGCGGTGCTGGCCGCCGGCGTGGCCGCCGCGCTCGCCCTCGCGCACCGCCGGCTCGCACTGAGCGCGTTCGACCGCGCCGCGGCGCCGTCGCTCGGCGCCCGGCCGGCGCGCTGGGAGCTGGCGCTGCTCGCGCTGCTGGCGATCTGCACGGTCGCCGCCGTGCGCGGCCTCGGCAACCTGCTCGTCGTCGCGCTCATCCTCGCGCCGGCCGCCGCGGCGCTGAACCTCGCGCGCCGGCTGCCGGTCGCGCTCGCGCTGTCGGTGCTGCTGGCCGCGCTGGCGGGCGTCCTCGGACTGCTCGCCTCCTACCACTGGGAGGTCGCCGCCGGCGCGTCGGTCGCGCTCGCCGCCGTCGCGTTGTTCCTGCTCTCGCTGCCTTTTGGGAGGGCACTCGACACGCGGGCTTAGGGAGTCCTAATATCCTGACCCGCCCGGTCGGATTAGGCCACCCTAACGCTCTGTGAGGAACTCGATGAGAACACCGCTGCTGGCGCTCGCCGCCGTCGCCGCCCTCGTCGCCGGATGCGGCGGGGACGACCCCGAACCGACCCAGCCCCAGCAGCCGGCCGCCGCCGCCACCGACCTCAGCGCGGTTAAGGACTACCTCCTCGACCACACCTCGCGCCTGCAGGCGGACACCGCCAAGCTCGCGTCGCAGGCCGACGCCTACTACGCGCTCGCCAAGTCCGCCGGCTTCGACTACGCGGCGCTGCTGGCGGACCACCGCGACGAGGTCGCCCAGATGGTCGAGCAGATGCAGGACACCTACATCGACGCCAACCCGGCGTACGAGGAGATGGAGGGCGTCGTCGCCGGCGTGCCGTCGCTGGCCGACTACGACGTCATCATCGACGCGGGCGGCGACAAGTCCGATCCCGAGAACGCCGTGCCGTTCTCGATCAAGACGCCCGGCGGCAAGACGTTCGAGCAGCCGGGCAACTTCTTCGGGCTGGTCGAGACGTCGCTGTGGGGGACCGAGCCGAAGTACGCCGCCCAGGGCGTCGAGCCCGACCTCGACGGCGACGGCAAGGTCGCGTTCGGCGAGGCCGTCCCCGACGCCGACTTCCTCGTCGCCGCGGCGAAGGACTTCGCGAGCAACGCCAAGGACCTCGACGCGGCCGCCGGCGAGTGGCAGCCGTCCGCGCAGGACGCCTTCACCGCGCTCGTGGTGATGACGCCGACGATGTCCGAGTACTTCGAGGCCTGGAAGAACTCGCGCTTCGTGGTCGGCGGCAAGTCCGGCGAGAAGGTCTTCGTCGCGGCCTCGCGCCTTCAAGACATCGCCGGCATCCTCAACGGGCTCGTCCTGATCTACGACAGCGTCGAGCCGTCGGTCAGCCAGGCCAACGCCCAGCAGGCCAAGCAGACCGGCAGCGACCTCGCGGGTCTGCACCGGTTCGCGGTCAAGCTCCGCGACCAGGAGGCGAGCGGCCGCCGCTTCAGCGCCGACGAGGCCGACACGCTCGGCTCGGACGCGCAGGACCGCGCCGAGGCGATCGCCGGCCAGGTCAGCCAGGCCGCCGGACAGCTCGGCATCAAGCTGGAGAGCTAGTGCGCCGGGTCGCCGCCCTCGTCGTTCTCGCCGCGCTGGCGGCGATCCCCGGCACGGCCCAGGCGGCGGGCCAACCCCCGTGGCGCGCGGCCGGCGAGCTGCGCGACGCGCTGTTCGACGCGCAGACCGAGCTGATCGTCGGCACACCCGCGACGGCCCAGCGGGCGGTGGCCCGCGCGCGCGCCGCCTACGCGGGCCGCCTGCGCGCGGGCGTGCGGGCCGCCGACCGGTCGGCCGACCGCGCGGCGCAGGCG
>DATDKF010000006.1:0-13280 GCA_036520135.1 Solirubrobacteraceae bacterium | reverse complement strand
CTTGTTCTTCTCGAAGTCGCGGACCTTGACCTTCCCGCGCGCGACACGCGTGAGCGTCGACGTGCACCGGTCCTCCACCAGCCACTTCGTGCCCACCACGGTCGCCGCGCTGTGCTTGCCCTTGGTCTGGAAGCGACCCTTCCCGTCACCCCACAACCGCCGCTTGCGCTTTTTCTTGGCCGCCGCGCTCGCCTGCTTGCTCGCGGCCTTGCAGCCCGTGAGCTTCTCGACCAGCGTCAGCGTCGTGATCGGCTTCTTGCCCTTCGTCTGACCGAGCTTGAAGATCCCGTCGTAGAAGTCGGCGCGCGACGTGCCGCCCTTCTTGTTGGAGGCGGCGATGATCGTGACCCTCCCCTTGAGGGTGTCGACCGTCGTCCCCGCAGGGAGTTGCTCGCCCTCCGTCAGCCTGCGGAAGCGCTTCTTGCCGGGCAGCTTGATCCGCACCGTGCCGCGCTTGGGCTCGACGTTGAAGACACGCAGTCGCGGAGCCTTGTCGTCGTTGGTGATCGTGCACTTCTTGCTCTGCCCCTCGCCGAGCACGACGACGCCCGTCGCCGAGCAGTCGCCGGCGATCGACGCGGCGTACACATTGCTCGCGTCCTCGCTGACGGCGTAGCTCCCTGGCGTCAGCGTGTAGGTCCGTCCAGTTGCGCTCCCGGCGGCGGGGCTGCCCGCGACATCGGATGTGCCCGCGCGCACGTGGACGGTGAAATCGTCCGCGGCTTCGATCCCCTTGTCGTCGTTGACCACGCGCTTGATCACGGTGAGCAGTGGGGCGCGGTACTCGTACGCTCCGATGTCGCATGCCGCTCCCTGCGGTCGCGCCACGCCGCGCTGGTCGGTGGCGGGGCACTGCAGTGCGTTACCAGCGTTGATCGCCAGGCTCGCAGCGCCGAGCGCGCGTGTATCGGTCGGCCCGCCGTTGGCCGCAAGCGATCCAAGGAGCGGGGGGACGCCGGACTTGTCCCCGGCAGCGCCAAATGCGCACGAGGCGTCGTCATCGAGATTGTGATCGCCCGCGATCAGCGCGACGTTTCCGCCGCACGCGGGCCCGCTGTCGGCGCTGACGATCGTGTTCCAGAGTGTCACTGGCGCAGTCGACTGCGACGCCAGCTCGAGCCCGCTGCCGCCCGATGCGAAGTTACTCGCGATCGTGATGTTCATCGCACCGAGCGTGCCGGCGTTATAGATCCCGCCGCCCAGCGAGGGAGTGGTGCCAGCTTGCGCCGTGTTGCCGCTCACGGTGACGTTGCGCAACCGCGTGTTCCCGCCAAAGTCAGTGAAAATTCCCCCGCCCTGGCCCGGCGTGCGCGCGCTGGTCGCAACGTTCCCGGAGATCGTCGAGTCCGTGATTACGACAACGCCGTTGTTCCAGATCCCGGCTCCGTTGAAGAGGACCTGGTTGCCAGTGACCGCGCTCCGGTTAAGCGCGAGGGTCGCCGCGCCGTCGACCCAGATGCCTCCGCCGTCATTTGCTGGCTGCTGCCCAGCGCCCGCGTTCCCGGCGGTGATAGTTAGGTCGTTGACCGTGACGTTGGATCCCTCGACCGCGCTCAGCACACGCGTCAGGTTGTTGCCATCGATCGTCGTGAGACGGGCGCCGGCGCCGTTGATAGTCGTCACTGAAGCGCTTGGCAGGCTCAGTGGGATCTGCACCGCGAACTCGTAGCGCCCGGGCTTCAGGTTGATCGTCACCGGCTTGCTCGTCGCCGGAAGTCCCGCGTCGGACACGGCCTCGCGGAGCGAACAGTCGGTCGGCTGGCAGCCGTTCGGAGATGGATCATCGAAGCGAGTGGGGTTGAAGGTGGTCGCGGCGCTGGCGGTGTCGGGCGCGCCCAGCACGAGCAGCGTTGCCACGCAGATCCCCACGGCGGCTCGCGTACGCACGCCATCACGATGGTCCACAACCCGCGCCCGCGGCGTCAAGGCCTCCTCGTCCGGGCGATGTACTTCTTGCCGGCCTTGACGAGGACGGTCCGTTCCCTTCATTGCGAGTAGGCCGACGATCGCGGCGGCGACCGCGACGACCGGCCTGGTGGCAGCCCGCGCGGTCAAGGCTCACGGATCGTCGTCGAACGCCCGGCGCCGTGTCAATCGCTTCCTGTCCGAACGGACAGATCACCGAGGCCGAGCGACGCGGCTCTTGCGGCATTGATCACGACGCCCTGAACGCCGGCGGTGCGACACCTCACGTGCCGCTCGCGCCGAACGACGGAGTCGCGCAATCCTGGAAGCGCAATAGGCGCCGAGACATGATCAACGCACCACCGGCTCAGATCTCGGCGGATGCCCCCGCGCAGGCCCAGGTCGTCGTCCGGATCACGCTGCCGCGCCTCGCGCGGCGATGCGCGCTATCCATCTACGCGCGAGCGAGATCTACCTGGCGCGCGCGATGTACTTCTTCCCCGCCTTGACGATCACGGTCTTCTTCTTGGCGAAGTCGCGGACCGAGACCCGGCCGCGCGCGACGCGCGTGAGCGTGGTCGTGCACGTGTCCTCGACGAGCCACCGGGTGCCGACGACCGTGGCCGCGCTGTGCTTGCCCTTGGTGCGGAAGCGGCCCGAGCCGTCACCCCAGAGGCGGCGCTTGCGCTTCTTCTTCGCCGCTGCGTTCGCCTTGCCGGCGCCGCACGCGAGCCGGTCGACGAGCGTGAGCGTCGTCAGCGTGGACCCCTTGGCCTGGGCGATCTTGAAGACACCGTCGTAGAAGTCGGCCTGGGCGGTGCCGCCGCCCTTGGCGGCGGTGACGAGCGTGACGCGGCCCTTCGTGGTGTCGACCGTCGTGCCGACCGGGATCTGCTCGCCCGCCTTGAGCGTCGTGAAGCCCTTCTTGCCAGGGCGCTTGATCTTGACCGTGCCGCCCGCCGGGATGGCGTTGACCTTCTTGCCGGCGACCGGTGGCGGCGGGGGCGCTGCGAAGCCGCGGACGACGATGACGCGGTTGGTGGCGCCGAACGTCGAGAAGAGGAAGTCGCCGGTCACTGGGTCGATGAACGCGCCGTCGGCGCCGTCCAGGCCGGTGATGAACGTGCGCCGCGTGGAGACGATCGGGTCGCCGTTGGCGTCGACGGCGTAGGCGCCCACCTGGTCGGCCGAATACTCGGAGACCAGCAAGCTCGGGCGGCTGAACTGCGCGGAGCCGCGGTTGACGTAGACGAAGCCGACGGCGCCGCCGGACAGCCGCGACGCGGTGACCTCCTTGACGCCGACGAGGTTGTAGGTGCCACTGCCGTCCGGCGTGACGCTCGCGTCGTACCAGGCACCGCCGCCGTAGCTCACGAGCTTCAGGCGGCCCGACCCGGGGCTACCGGGCGGCACGAAGCGCAGCGCGACGAGCGAGGACTCGATGCCGAGCGGCGCGAGCGGCGTGACCTTGTTCGTGATCGTGCTGCCGGGCTTGGTCTGCCCGAGCTCGTTCGACGGCCAGCGCGCGAGGAACAGGACGTTTCCGGGGCCGTAGACGACGCCGCCGTCGTTGTAGGCGGCATCGGCGTAGCGGGTGGCGGTGCCGACGAAGCCGCTGATGTGACCCTGCGGATCGCGCGCGACCGTCACCTCGTACAGCGCCCCGCCGGCCTCGTTCGCCGTCCCGCCGAGCAGCAGCTTGTCGGTCGTGCCCGCCTTCAGCGTCAGCCCGCCGAAGCGGGGCGGGACACCGGCTGGGGCGCCGATGTCGCTGACCGCGTAGTCGCTGGTGAACGGCGGCAAGAGGACGGGGACCTGAGCGTTCGCGGGCGCGGCGTACAGCGCCGCCAGCACCACCGTGAGTGTCAGGACGCGACGCACCGGAAGGCCGACCCTCGCGGACCCGCGCAGCGTCTGTCAACCAAAGCTGGACGGTCGGTCAGGTCACCCGGGCGGCGCGCCCGCGGTCGGCGCGTCGGCGAACGTCCACAGCGCCGAACGGCCGCCGTGGACCATCGGGTCGCCGTGCGCGAGCAGCAGCGCGTCGAACTCGTGCTCTTCGCACAGGCGCCTGAAGGCGGCCCGCAGCCCCTCCCTGACCGCCTGCGGATCGTCGCCGAGCAGGTAGTCCGGGACGAACCCCAGCTCCCCGTGGCGCCCGCGGATCACGCAGTCGGCGAACGCCATCGCGGCGTCGTCGAGGTGGACCGCCGTCTCCTCCGGCGTGAGCACCCCGACCTCGAACACGCGCACGCCCGGCGCCAGCTCGTCGCCGAACGCGAAGCCCTCGACCACGCGGCCGTCGTCGAACTCGTGAAGCCCGGACTCGTGGCAGAAGACCGGGCAGCCGAAGCGGTCGCTCTCGCGATAGTGGTGGCGGTTGGTGAGGACGATGCGCTGCGGCTCGGCGCCGATCGCCTCGATCCCCTCCGGCGGCACCATCGGATCCAGCAGCGTGCCCGACGGGACATGGAAGTACGAGTGCACGTCGGCGCCGATCGTGTCGCGGTAGGCGGTCCAGTGCAGCAGCCCGGGTTGAATCTCCTTCATGACCGAAGGCATACCCGCTCATAGGATCTAGCCCCGTGACCGACGGATTCGGCCTCGAGAACCTGCCCTACGGCGCGGTCGCCCGGCCCGGCGAGCCGGCGCGGCTTGCGGTCCGCTACGGCGACGACGCCGTACTCCTCGACGGCTACGAGGCGGCCACCGGCCTGCCACCCGGCACGCTCGCGGGGCCGGTGCTCAACCCGCTGCTCGCGCTCGGGCGCCCGGCGTGGAGCGCGCTGCGCGCGTGCCTGCGCGAGACGATCGAGGCGGGCCGCCACAACTCCGTGCCGCTCGCCGGGCTCGAGCCGCGGCTGCCGGTCGCGATCGGCGACTACGTCGACTTCTACTCGTCGCTCGAGCACGCGAGCAACCTCGGCCGCATGTTCCGGCCGGACGCCGAGCCGCTGCTGCCCAACTGGCGGCACCTGCCGGTCGGCTACCACGGGCGCGCCAGCTCGGTCGTCGTGTCGGGCACGCCGATCCGCCGCCCGCGCGGCCAGCTGCCGCCGGCCGAGCCCGGCGGCCGGCCCGGCTTCGGCCCCTCGCAGCGGCTCGACATCGAGCTCGAGCTCGGCTTCGTCACCGGCCCCGGCAACGAGCTCGGGACGTCGATCTCGGCCGCCGCCGCGGCCGACCACGTCTTCGGCTTCGTGCTCGTCAACGACTGGAGCGCGCGCGACATCCAGCGCTGGGAGTACGTGCCGCTGGGGCCATTCCTCGGCAAGTCGTTCGCCACCTCGATCTCGCCCTGGGTCGTGCCGCTGGAGGCGCTCGAGCCGTTCCGCGTGCCCGCCCCGCCGCAGGACCCCGAGCCGCACGAGTACCTGCGCACCGAGGGCGACTGGGCACTCGACATCGCGCTCGAGGTCGAGCTCAACGGGCACGTGATCTCGCGCACGAACACGCGCGGCCTGTACTGGACCTTCCCGCAACAGCTCGCCCACGCGACCATCAACGGCACCAATGTGTGCCCAGGCGACCTCTACGCGTCGGGCACGATCTCCGGCGCCGAGCCGGGCAGCCAGGGCAGCCTCATCGAGCTCACCGAGAACAGCCGGTTCCTGCAGGACGGGGACACCGTGATCCTGCGCGGTGGCGGCGGCGATCGCGTCTCGTTCGGCGAGGTCGCCGGCACGATTCAGGGGTCAGACCCTTTGAGTCGCCCCGACTAAGGAGGTCTGACCCCCGGCCAGGCAGCCGGGGCGGCCTGGATCTCCACCTCGCCGGCGCTCTGCCAGGTCGCGAGCCGCTCGAGCTCGCGGCGGATCGCGCGCGCGATGCCCTTGCCGCGCGGCGCACCGTCCTCGCGATGGATCGCCGGCGCGACGAGGCGGCCGCCGCGACGGTCCACCTGCAGGTCGGCGCGGCCGATCAGGCGGTCGCCGTGCAGGATCGGCAGGACGAAGTAGCCCCAGCGGCGCCTGGCCTTCGGCGTGTAGATCTCGAGCCGGTGCGAGAAGCCGAACAGCTCCTCGGTGCGCGCGCGGTCGCAGAGCAGGTTGTCGAACGGCGAGAGCAGCGCGGTGCGGCCGCGGAAGTCGCCGTTGCGGCACGCCTCGAGCGTCTCGACGTCCTCGGCGCGCACCCACCACTCGCCGCGCAGCCCCTCGACCTCGACCGGGACGATCCGGCCCTCGGCCTGCAGTGCGGCGAGCGTCTCGGGCAGCGTCGGATAGCGGCCGCGGGTGAAGTGCGCGCGGATGTGCGGGGCGCGCGCGACGCCCAGCGCCCGCAACGCGAGCAGCGTCGCCCGCCGCGTGACCTCCTCGTCGCCGGGCTCGTCGGCGGGCGCGTCCGGCGGCAGGCAGCGCTCCATCAGGTCCCACAGCCGCTGGCCGCCCTCGCGGCCGGCGATCCCGACGTGGCCGCGCACCCACATCAGGTCGAGCATCCGCGAGACGTTGCGCTGGTCGGTCCAGCCGGTGGACAGCCACGGCGCGACCGAGCGGTCCTCGAGCTCGCGCAGCGGCAGCGGCCCGTCGGCGCGCAGGCGGTCGAGGAGGTAGGCGCGGAACTCGCCGTTGAGCTTCCACCACTCGCGCGCGCGCCGGCGCCAGACGCCGTCGCCGCGCGGCCAGGTGCGCATCTCCCAGCGGTGCAGCGGCAGGTCCTCGGTCAGGACGAGCGACGCCTCGTGCGCCCAGTACTCGAACAGCTCGCGGTCCTCGTAGACGAGCCGCTCGAGCTCGGCCTGGTCGAACGGGCCGAGCCGGCTGTACACGACGAGCAGGTGTGAGCGCGCGACCACGTTGGTGGGGTCGAGCTGCAGGCAGCGCAGCGCGCGGCAGACGTCGAGGATCTCGTCGCGGCCGGGCCGGCGCCGCGGCGCAGGCCCGCCGAGCCGCTGGGCGACGACCGCCAGGCGGCGAGCGGCGCTGACCGGGACGCGAAGCATGGGCGGCCAACGATAATCAGCGCCATGGCGCCACCCTCCCTGCGGGACGTCGGCGAGGATCCCGACCCGCGGTTCACGTTCGCCAACGAGCGCACGTTCCTGGCCTGGAACCGGACGGCGCTGGCGCTGATCGGCGGCGGCCTCGCCGCCGGCCAGCTGCTCGACTTCGACTCGGAGCTCGTGCGGCTGCTGGTCGCGCTGCCGCCGATCCTCCTCGGCGGCATCCTCGCGCTGACGAGCTACCGGCGCTGGGAGGCGAACGAGCGCGCGATGCGGCTCAAGGAGCCGCTGCCGGTGATCGGGCCGCCGCGCTTCGTGCCCCCGGCGATCGCGCTGCTTGCGCTCGGCATCGCGGTCCTGGTGGTGATCGGTGCCATCCGCGCCTGAGACTCAGTGGGCCGAGCGCACCGGCCTCGCCTGGCAGCGGTCGCGGCTCGCCTTCCTGCTGATCGGGGCGCTGGCGGCTACGCACACACACGCATGGCTCGGCGTTTCGGCGGCGCTGCTGGTCATCGCCGGCGGTCTGCGCTCCCGGACCCCCCGCGCGCTCGCCGCCACGACGGTCTTCGCCGCCGCCACCGCCGTTCTGATCGTCGCGGTCTAGCCGGGACGTGGAGCGACCTCGTACGCTGCGCCGTCCATGTCGGAGGCAGCGGTCGTGGTGGTGGGGTCGGTCAACGCCGATCTCGTGGTCTCGGTGCGGCAGCTGCCGCGGCCGGGCGAGACCGTGAGCGGCGGGACGTTCGCGCGCCACGGCGGCGGGAAGGGCGCCAACCAGGCCGTCGCCGCCGCGCGGCTCGGCGCGCGGGTGGCGTTCGTCGGCGCGGTGGGGAACGACGACCTCGGCGAGGAGGCGCTGCGGGAGCTCGCCGGCGAGGGCGTGGACGTGTCCGCCGCCGCCCGCGTCGAGGGCGTCGCGACCGGCGTCGCGGTGATCGTGGTCGACGAGCGCGGCGAGAACCAGATCGCCGTCGCGTCCGGCGCGAACGCGGCGCTGACCGGCGATGCCGTGGCCGCCGCGCTCACGCCGCTGGTGGCGAGCCCGGCCGGCGCCACGGAGCCGTCCTACGGCGCCGAGCCCGCCGGTGTCGCCGCCCCCCCGGCCTCGTCCGCCGGCGGCGGCGCGGCCGCGGGTGTTGTGCTGCTCGGCCACGAGGTGCCGGAGGCGGCGGTGGTGGCGGGCGCGCGGGCAGCTCGCGCGGCCGGGTGGACCGCGATCCTCAACCCCGCGCCGGCGCGGCCATTGCCCGCCGGGATCGCCGGCGTGCTGCTGACCCCGAATGCCGACGAGGCGCGGGCGCTGACCGGCGAAGACGACCCCGAGGCTGCGGCGCGCGCGCTCGCCGACCACACGGGCGCGCCGGTGCTCGTCACGCTCGGGCCGGACGGGGCGCTGCTGCTCGACGACACGGCCGAGCGGCTGCCCGCGCCGGCGGTCGACGTCGTCGACACGACCGGCGCCGGCGACACCGTGAACGGCGCGCTCGCCGCCGAGCTCGCCGCCGGCATCCCGCTGCGCGACGCCGCACGCTTCGCGCTCGCCGCCGCGGCGCTGTCGACCCGCGCGGCCGGCGCCCGCGCAGGGATGCCGCGCCGCCACGAGGTTCGGTGAGACGGCTCGCTGCCGCCGCCGCGGCAGGCGTGCTGGTCTACGCGGGCTGGATCGAGCCGCGGCGGCTGGTCACCGTCCGCCGCACGCTGCGACTCCCGGGCTGGCCGGCAGAGCTCGACGGACTGCGGCTGGGCCTGCTCTCCGACCTGCACGCCGGCGCGCTGCACGCCGGGCCGAGCGCGATCGCCCGCTGGGTCGAGCGCCTCAACGAGGAGGCGCCCGACGTCATGCTCCTGCTCGGCGACTACATCGACGCGCACCCGGTGTGGGGCGGGCGGGTCGCGCCCGAGCTGGTCGCGCGCGAGCTGGCCGCCCTGGAGGCGCCGCTCGGTACGTTCGCCGTCCTCGGCAACCACGACTGGAAGCAGGCCGGCGACGACATGTGGCGCGCGCTGCGCATGGCCGGCATCGAGGTGCTCGAGAACCGCGTCGTCGAGACCGGCGGCCTCTACGTCGCCGGCCTCGCCGACCTTCGCCAGCGCCGGGCGGACCTACCGGGCGCGCTGGCCGGAGTGCCGGCCGGCGCGCCCGTCGTGCTGCTCGCCCACAATCCGGACGTCTTCCCGTACGTGCCGGACCGGGTCGCGCTCACGCTCTCCGGCCACACGCACGGCGGGCAGATCCCGATCCCGATCCTGCGCCGCGCCGTGATCCCGTCGCGCTACGGCGAGCGCTACGCCCGGGGCCACGTGATCGAGGACGGCCGCCACCTCTACGTCACCTCGGGGCTGGGGACGAGCGGCCTGCCGCTGCGGCTGCTCGCGCCGCCCGAGGTCGTCGTGCTCGAGCTCGTCGGCGCGACCACGTAGTCGCGCTGGCGGATCAGCGCGAACGCGGCGACCGCCGACACGAACGCCACCACAGCGCCGACGACGAGGATGTTGTTGAGGCCGTCGACGAACGCCTGCGGCGTCGCCGCGGCGCCGACGCTGTGCGAGAAGATCGCGCCGAGCGCGGCGATGCCGGTGGCGATGCCGACCTGCCGGAACGTCGAGTTCACGCCCGATGCCATACCCGCCCGCGCCGGCTCGACCACGGCCACGGCGGTCGAGGCCAGCGGCACGTTGACCAGCCCGGCGCCGACGCCCGCGACGACCATGCCGGCGAGCAGCGCGGTCCAGTCGTCGCTGGGGGTGAGACCGTGCATGAGCAGCAGCCCGATGCCGATGAGGACGAACCCGGGCCCGATCAGCAGCCGCGTCGGCACCCGCGCCGACAGGCGGCCGGCGATGCCCGCGGTGAGGAAGATCGCGCCGGTCAGCGGCAGGACGCGAACGCCGGCCTCGACCGCCGAGTAGCCGAGCAGGTTCTGGATGTACAGCACGATGTACGTCAGCAGCGAGAACAGCGACGCCGAGATGCCGAACGCCGACGTGAGGCCGCCGACGAACGTCGGCACTTTCACGAGCGACAGGTCGAACATCGGCTCGCGCTGCACGCGCTCGACGATGACGAACGCCGTGAGGAGCACGGCGGCGACGGCCAGCGCGCCGATAACCGTGGTCGAGCCCCAGCCGTCCTCGTTGCTGCGGATCAACCCGTACACGAGCGCGGCCAGGCCGGCGCTGAATGTCGTGAAGCCGGCGTAGTCGATCCGGCGCGCCTGCGGGTCGCGCGACTCGTCGACCTTGAGCAGCGTCACGGCCAGCGCGGCGATCCCGATCGGGATGTTCACGAAGAAGATCCAGCGCCAGGACAGGCCGCTGGTGATCGCGCCGCCGAGCACGGGGCCGACGGCGACGGCGATGCCGGTGACGGCGCCGAACACGCCGAACGCGGTGCCGCGGTCACGGCCGTGGAAGGCGTTCGCGAGCAGCGCGAGCGACGTCGCGAACATGATCGCGCCGCCGATGCCCTGCAGGGCGCGCGACACGGCCAGCAACGCGGGATCGCCGGCCGCCCCGCAGAGCGCCGAGCCCGCCGTGAAGACGACGATGCCGGTCGCGAACACGACGCGGCGGCCGGCACGATCGGCGATCGAGCCGGCAGTGAGGAGCAGCGCGGCGAGCGACAGCGCGTACGCATCGATCACCCACTGCAGATCGGACAGCGACGCGCCGAGCGACCGCTGGATGTCGGGGAGCGCGACGGTCACGATCGTGATGTCGAGCAGGAGCATGAAGACGCCGGTGCAGACCGCGACCAGCGTCCACCACTTGCGGTCCATTGGGGGAGCCTCCTGGGGAGAGAGGGGAGCGAAGACCTGCGCACACCGTACTCCTGCAGATCTTGATCGTCAAGCTATTGATGGTTGGTATCTTCACGATCAAGAAGATGAATACGCTCCCCGACATCCGGCTCAACGACCACATCGGCTACCTGCTGCGGGTGGCGTACGACCATGCCCACCGCGCGAAGGTCGAGGCGATGCCCGAAGCCGCGCACCCGCGCGACTTCTCGCTGCTCGTCGGGCTGCTCACGACCGGCCCGATCTCCCAGCAGCAACTGGCCGAGAAGATGCGCGTGAACCGCACGCTGGTCGTCGGGATCGTCGACGAGCTCGAGCGGCGCGGTTGGGTCGAGCGTCGGCGCGACGCGGACGATCGCCGCTCCTACCGGCTGCACGTCACGCCCGCGGGCGAGGCGGCCGTCGTTGAGATGGAGCCGCGCGTGAAGGAGGCCAGCGGAACCATGTCGGCGCGGCTCACCGCCGCCGAGCGCGCGCGGCTGAACGAGCTGCTGCGCGACCTGATCGCGGCCGAGGACCGCCTGATCCCGCCGCGGCTCGCCGACCTCACCGGCTTCCTCGTCGTCCAGGCGCACTTCCTTGCCCGCGACCGCGCCAACGAGGCGTTCCGCGACCTGCCGATCGAGATCCGCCACTACGGCGTTCTCGTCGCGCTCGACGAGCTCGGGCCGGCCTCGCAGCAGGCCCTGACCGGCGCCATGGCCATCAGCGCGACGATGGTCACGCAGATCGTCGACGACCTCGAGCGGCTCGGCCTCGTCGAGCGCCGCCGCAACCCCGCCGACCGCCGCTCCTACACCGTCACCACCACCGCCGAGGGCAAGCGCGTGCTTACGCGGGCGCGCGCGGCGGCCGAGAACATCCCGATCCCCGACGACGACGAGCTGCGCGCGCTGCTGCGCAAGCTCGTCGGGATCTAGTCGGTCAGGGCCCCTTCGAGCTTGAAGATCCGCCGCAGGATCGCCAGGGAGCTCGCGTACGTCGAGTCCATCCCGTAGTAGGAGAGCCCGCGGGCGCCGAGCGTGCGCGCCTGCGTGTACGGGGTGTCAGATGCGTAATGGATGATCCCGAAGTCGATCGGGAGCTTGGCGAAGTTGACCGCCTCGCCGATCGGGAAGCGGTCGGCGTCGGCGATCTCGTAGACCGCGTTGCAGAACGGCCCGGCCTCCATCTCCACGACCGTGTAGGCCTCGCGGTAGTAGAAGTCGAGGTACTCGCGGTTCTGCAGGAACGTGCTCTTGACCGTGACCGCACGCTGGTTGTCGAGCCCGGAGCCGAAGCGCAGAAACGGCGCGATGTCGTCGAACGAGAACGCGTTGTCGAGCCAGTACGTCGAGCCCGAGTGCTCGTCGTGGATGACGCCGGAGATCAGCACGTCGCCGACGTCGGCGTTCAGCGTCGCCGCCTTGCCGAGCACGTAGACGCCCTTGACGACGTCGGTCGAGACGGTCAGCTCGCGCAGGATGTTGTAGGCCGCGACGCCGAGCGGGTACTCGATGTTGACGACCACCGCGGGCGAGCGCGCGAGCGTCTCGGCGTCGACGGCGCCGAGGCGCGGGTCGAGCGCGCTCGGGTCGAGCCTGTCGAGCGCGATGACCTGCGAGGAGATGCGCAGCGCCGCGCGGCTGGAGATGTGCGTGACGCCAAGCGCCCGCTCGGCCGCCTGCCGGCGGCGCCACTCCTCGCCCTCCTCGGGCAGCGCCTCCCAGAACAGCCGCGCCGCGAAGTACAGGAAGTTCTCCCACGAGCCCTCGGCGCGCCCCTCGCGGAAGCGTTCCAGCTCCTCCCGCAGGTACTCGGGGCCGTGCGACTCGACGAAGGCGACGATCTCCGCCTCGCCCGCGCGCGCCGTCGGCGTGACGAGGTTGACGATCGAGTGCGGGTTGGACGAGATGAAGTACACCGGCCGGTCGCCGAGCCCCTGCTGCTCCATCGACGTGCGGACGGGCTGCCACCAGCGGCGGGTCATGCGCGCGTAGCCGGCCTGCGAGCCGCCGAGCATGCGGATCCGCAAGTTCAGTCGTCCCCCCCGGATCTCCTCGAGGAACGAGCGCAGGTCGCCCCACGCCTCGCGGATCCGGATCCAGTCCTCGGCCACGCCGCCGTAGGCGTCAGCGCACGCGGCGGGATCGGGGTCGTCGCCGTCCGGCGTGTCGGCCGCCCGCACCGCCGCATGGATCTTGTTCCATTCCACCTGGTAGGCGACGAGCGTCGGGATCAGGTCGTCGAGATCCGAGGTAGACGCGAGCAGCACCGCCATCGTGCCCTCGTGGTTGTCGTACCAGCGGCGCCGGCGCGCGGGCGCCTCGACCGGGTCCCACTCCTCGATCCGGCCGACGCCGGCGCGGTCGAACACGCGCGCCTCCTGCCCCATGACGATCACGCCGGCCTGCCAGATGCCGGCAGGCAGCCGCCGCATCGCGTACAGGAACGCGCCGAGGTCGATGTCGCTGGTCGCGGCGAGCGGGTGCAGGCTCGAGTTCATCGACCGGTGCGACGGCTCGAGCACGCGCAGCAGCGTCTCGCCCGAGGAGCGCAACAGCGTGGTGTACGTCCGGTGGTAGAGCTCGACCTCGTCGGAGACGAGCCCGGCGGCCTGCCGCAACGACCCACCGGGGAAGGGAGGGACG
>DATDKF010000005.1:0-2307 GCA_036520135.1 Solirubrobacteraceae bacterium | reverse complement strand
AGGAACGGCAGGTCGAGCAGGCTGAGCTTGACCTGGTTGCGGCGCTGGTAGCGGTCGCTGTCGAGCCGCACGACCTGTCCGCAACCGAGCATGAGCCGCACGTCGAGCGCCTCGCCCGGTTCCGTGCGCCGCAGCATCGTGCCGTCGACCTCGATCGCGGGGCGCGCGCTGCCTTCCTGAAGCGTGAGCCGGATCGGCTCGTCGGCTGCGGTGACCGTCGGCCGGCTGATTCCCGCCAGCGGCGCGAGGGGGGCGACGACCACGGCGTCGAGCGCGGGCGAGACGACCGGCCCGCCCGCCGAGTACGCGTAGGCGGTCGAGCCGATCGACGTCGAGATCACCAGGCCGTCGCAGCGGTAGCGGCCCATGCGCTGGCCGCCGACGGCGAGCGTCGCCTCCACGACGCCGTCGCCGGGCACACGCACGAGCGCGAGGTCGTTGAACGCGACCGCCTCGTCGTCGGCGCCGAGCCACAGCGCGCTGTGCCGCTCGACCGTGAAGTCCAGCCGCTCCAGGCGGTCCAGCGCGTGCGGCACCTCCTCGGGCTGGACCTCGACGAGAAACCCGACGCTCCCGATGTTGACGCCAAGCACGGGCACCGGCCGGCGCGCCACCAGCCGCAGTGCGCCGAGCATCGTGCCGTCGCCGCCGAGGCTGACGACCGCGTCCGCGCGCTCAGCCAGCTCCGCGTCCGATACGACCGTCACATCGCCGTCCCAGCGCGCGGCATCCTCGGCCCGGACCAGCAGCCGGCTGCCGTGCGAGGTCGCCCAATTGCCGATCTCATCGAGCACCGCGCCGGGGTCTCGGCGCGGGTGTAAAACGAGCGCGATGTTGGGTCCGCCGGCCACCCTCGGCAGGCTACCGGCGAGTCACCGACCCGAGAGCTCGGGACTCGCGTTGGAGGGTGTACCCGGAGGGTCCGTCGTGGAACGGTCACGAAGTCGCGGGGTTTGGTAGCTTTTGTCGCGGGTAGGGCACAAGTCGAGCCGGACTTGCGAAAAGTTCGGGAGCGGCGCGGAGTGTATGGCGGCGCCGTCGCGCCGCGACCAACGGGGGATGGAGGGGATCGATGTCACAGCCACTCGGCCGCGGACGCCTTGTTCGCGGGCTTCTCGCCGCCGCTATGGCGGTCTGTATCAGCGCGAGCGTCGCCGGCACGGCGAGCGCGGCAGCGCCGGAATGCGCCGGCAGGGGCGTCCCGACCAACAAGATCTCGATCCAGCTGTGGACGTTCGCGGAGTACATCGGCTTCGGAACCGACGCGGCGACGATCGAGCGTACGCGGACGGTGTTCCGGCGCCTCAGCGAGATGGGCTACCGCAACGTGGAGCCGTTCACGTTGAGCGGCCTGTCCGCAGAGGACTACCGCGCGCTGCTCGACGAGTACGGCCTGAAGGCCTCGGCCCGGCATGTCGACGTCGGCACGCCGGCCAACCCGGCGGACATCGACCAGATCATCGCCGACAACCGGACCCTCGGCATCAAGTACTTCGGCTCCGGCGCCACCCCGATCTTCCCGCCGATCTACACCACCGAGGCGGAGTGGGTCGCGTACGCCGAGTACCTGGACAAGATCGGCGCGGTGGCACGGAAGGCCGGCCAGACGCTGATGGTGCACAACCATGACATCGAGTTCGAGACGGTGTTCGGCGACCAGACGGTGTACGACATCCTGATGGCGAACACCGATCCGCGGAACGTCGCCTTCCAGCTCGACCTGTACTGGGCGACCAACGGCGGCGGCATCGGGAACCCGCTCGAGGTGATCGAGCGCTACGGCAACCGGATCCAGCTGTTCCATGTCAAGGACATGGCGGCCGGTCCGTTTCCGGGCCGGATCGAGATCGTCGGCGAGGGGATCATCGACTTCCCGTCAATCTTCGACGCGGCCGGTGGCAGCACGAGGTATTTCGTCGTCGAGCACGATCCGCGCTTCGGCGACCCGACGTTCGACCCGTTCGAGGCGGCCGAGAAGGGCTTCGACTACCTCGACTGCGTGACGTTCTGAGCAATACCAGCTGCGCGGCGGCCGAATGCCGCAGCCGTTTCGTTTCCTGCAGATCCCATAAGGAGGACACGTGCGCACAGCACGATGGCTCGCGGCCCTGGCAGGGGCCCTTGCGATTTGCGCCATCCCGTCGGCCGCATCGGCCCAGTCGCCGCCGCCCGACTCGCAGTTCCAGAAGGTCCCGATCGACCAGACCCCTGGTGAGCCGATCGACCTGGCCGTCCTGCCCGACGGCCGCGTCCTGCACACCGAGCGCTCGGGCGAGGTCTGGTTGCACGACCCGGACACCGGACTGA
>DATDKF010000004.1:0-7078 GCA_036520135.1 Solirubrobacteraceae bacterium | reverse complement strand
AGCACGCCGCTGGCCACGGTGCCGGCGTACCCGCGGTAGTCGTGGTGGGCGTCGGACTGCGGCCGGATCACGTACTGGACGGGGAACCGGGTGTCGACCAGGTTGCGGTCGCTGGCCACGTGCACGTGCTCGATGTGGTGCAGCAGCGACGTCCCCTGGTACCAGGGCATGCGCTCCGACCGCGTCACCACGTTGTCGCCGTGCAGCGCCGAGATGGGGACGACGGTCAGGTCGGGCACGTTCAGCTTCGCCGCGAAGGCCGTGAACTCGTCACGGATGGCCTCGTAGGTGGCCTCCGACCAGTCGACGAGGTCCATCTTGTTGACGGCGACGACGACGTGCGGCACCCGCAGCAGCGAGGCGAGGAAGGCGTGCCGGCGGCTCTGCTCGAGCATGCCCTTGCGGGCGTCGACGAGCACGATCGCGAGGTCGGCGGTCGAGGCGCCGGTGACCATGTTCCGCGTGTACTGCACGTGGCCGGGGGTGTCGGCCAGGATGAACGTGCGCCGCGGGGTGCTGAAGTACCGGTACGCGACGTCGATCGTGATGCCCTGCTCGCGCTCGGCCCGCAACCCGTCCGTGAGCCGCGCGAGATCCACCTCGGCCTCGGCGACCTGGTCCGCGAGCAGCGCCTTCGAGTCGTACAGCAGGCGGCCGATCAGCGTCGACTTGCCGTCGTCGACCGACCCGGCGGTCGCGAACCGGAGGAGCTGCGGGGAGTCGACGGCGACTGCGGTGGCCATCAGAAGTACCCCTCGCGCTTGCGGTCCTCCATCGCCGCCTCCGACGTGCGGTCGTCCGCGCGCGTCTCGCCGCGCTCGGAGATCCGCGTCGCGGCGATCTCCGCTATCACGTCGTCGAGCGACGTCGCCCGGGAGCGCACCGCGCCCGTGCAGGTCATGTCGCCGACCGTGCGGTAGCGGACCCACTCCATGAACGGCTCCTCGCCGTCGCGGCGCTCGAGGAACTCCGATGTGGCGTACAGCATCCCGTCGCGCTCGAACACCTCGCGCTCGTGCGCGAAGTAGATCGGCGGGATCTCCAGACCTTCGGCCCGGATGTACTCCCACACGTCGAGCTCGGTCCAGTTCGACAGCGGGAACACGCGCACGTGCTCGCCCTTGCGCACGCGGCCGTTGTAGACGCTCCAGACCTCGGGCCGCTGCCGCCGCGGGTCCCACTGCCCGAAGTCGTCGCGGAACGAGAAGATCCGCTCCTTGGCGCGCGCCCGCTCCTCGTCGCGCCGCGCGCCGCCGAACGCGGCGTCGAACCCGTGCTCCTCGATCGCGTCCAGCAGCGTGGTCGTCTGCAGCCGGTTGCGCGACGGCTCGTCGCGCACGCGGCCGCGGTCGATCGACTCCTGCACCGAGGCGACGATGATGCCGGGCACCCGGCGGTCGCGGAACGCGATCGCCTCAGGGAAGTTGTGCCCGGTGTCGACGTGCATGACCGCGAACGGCACATCGCCGGGCCGGAACGCCTTCTCGGCGAGCCGCAGCAGCACGATCGAGTCCTTGCCGCCGCTGAACAGCAGCACCGGCTTCTCGAGCTCGGCGGCGACCTCGCGGACGATGTGGATCGCCTCGGCCTCGAGCACCTGCAGATGGGTGGCGGTCGCGGCGCTCACGACGGCACCTCCAGCACGCGGGGATGGCCCTGGGTGCGGCGCCGCAGCACCGCGGCGCAGACGGCGGCGACCGCCAGCGGGATGCCGATCAGGCCGACCGCCGGGATGTCCAGCCCCGCCTTGCCGATCAGCGCGAGGCTCGAGGCGAACATCACGGTGCCGAGCGCAAGCCGCAGCCAGTCCTGCGGCAGCATCGTCGAGAGATGGGTGCCGATCCACACGCCGGGGATCGAGCCGAGGAGGATCGTCCCGGCCAGCCCGTAGTCGATGTTGCCCGAGAACAGGTGCGCGATCGCGGCCACCCACAGCAGCACCGCGGCGTGCGCGACGTCGGTGCCGACGACGCGGTGCGGGCTGAGCCGGAACCCGATGATCAGCCCGATCGCGATCAGCGTGCCCGAGCCCGCCGACGTGATCCCGAGCACGAAGCCGACGGACCCGCCGAGCGCCACCGCCGCGACCTTGTGCCGCGTCTCCATCCGGAACGCGCGCCGCTCGCGCGCGGACTGATCGGTGATGACGAGCACTCGCAGCAGCACGACCGCGCCGGTCACCAGCAGCGCCGAGCCGATCGCGATCAGCATGAACGTGTCGAACCCGTCGCCCCACTCGTCGCGCAGCCGGTCGAGCAGCCAGACGCCGAGCAGTGCGCCCGGGCACGAGCCGACCGCCAGCCACAGGGCCATCCGCGGGAACACGGTGCCCTTGCGGAAGTGCTGCCAGCCGCCGACCGTCTTCGTTACGGCCGCGTAGGCGAGGTCGGTGCCGACGGCGACGACCGGCTTGATGCCGAACACGAGGATCAGCAGCGGCGTCATCAGCGAGCCGCCGCCCATGCCGGTCATGCCGACGAGGATGCCCACGCCGAGCCCGAAGAGGATGAGCGCAGGATCCATCAGTCGCCGGGGAGGTGCAGGCCGCACTCGATCTTGTCGGTGCCGGCCCAGCGGCCGTCGCGCCCGCCGCCGGCGACAGTGCAGTGCGTGCAGCCGATCGACTCGTAGCCGCGGTCATGCAGGGGGTGGTACGGCACGTCGTGCTCCGCGAGGTACCGCCAGACGTCCTTCTCGCTCCAGTCGGCCAGCGGCGCGCACTTGAGCTTGCCCGGGTGCCCGTCGTCGGGCGCGAGCTTCGGGGTCCCGGCGCGCGTCGGCGACTGGTCGCGCCGCAGGCCGGTGATCCACGCGTCGACCTCGCTGAGCGCGCGCTCGAGCGGCTCGACCTTGCGCATGCCGCAGCACGCGTCCGGGTCGCGCTGCCACAGCCCGTCGATCCACCCGCCGCGGTAGACGTCGATCTCGATCCCGTAGCGCGCCTCGATCCGCCGCCACGTCTCGTAGGTCTCCGGGAACAGCACCCCGGTGTCGAGCGTGAAGACGCGCGCCGCCGGCTCGATCGCCAGCAGCATGTCGAGGATCACCGACGCCTCCTTCTGGAACGAGCAGGCGACGTACAGGCGCGGGTGGAACTCGTCCACGACGTGGGCGAGAACCTCCTGCGCGCTCAGGGACTCCAGGTCCGGCGGGGCGGCACGCACCGCGCGTAGGTTAGAGGGCTCCTCAGCGGTACATCCGGTACCGCTTTCTGATTGCGTCGGGCGGCGTCCAGCCGCCCGGAACCGGGCTTCGCCCTACTCAGTCGTTACCGCGCGCAGCACGTCGACCTTCGCGGCGCGCCGCGCGGGCGGGATCGCAGCCGCCATGCCGGCGAGCCCGGCGAGGATGAAGACCGCGATCAGCGCCCCGATCGGCAGCGAGAACACGAACCCGTCGGCGGCCAGGGGCCGCGACACGATCAGCGCGAACACGATGCCCAGCACGGTGCCGAGGACGGCGCCGATCGCCGCGGTGATGACCGACTCGGCGCGGATCATCCGCCGCACCTGGCGCCGGCTCATCCCGACGGCGCGCAGCATCCCGAGCTCGCGGGTGCGCTCGTGGACCGAGAGCGCCAGCGTGTTCACGATCCCGAGCAGCGCGATGATCACCGACAGCGCGAGCAGCGCGTAGATGAGCGTCACGAGCCCGTTCACGCCCTTGTTCTGCTCGTCCTTGAACTCGGCGATCGTCTGCGGCTTGGCCGTCGGGAACGTCTTGAGCGCCTGGTCCTCGGCCCGCCTGAGCTGATCGGCGTCGGTGCCCGGCGTGGAGACCACCATCGCGAACGCGATGTCCTTGGACTCCCAGTCCCTCTCGAGCGAGTCGTTGGACACCGTGACGTCGCCGATCATGCCGACCTGGGCGTCGTAGGTGCCGGCGATCTTGTACGTGACCTTCTTGCCGCGCGGTGTGATGAAGGCGATGTCGTCGCCGACGCCGACGTCGTGGCTGTCCGCCCAGTCCTGGCTCACCACGGCCTCGTCGTCACCGAGCCCGGACAGGACCGCGTTCGAGCCCTGCTTCCACTCGAGCGACAGCGCCTCCGCGACCGTCCGCGGGTCGACGCCGGTCACGCCGAGGTTCTTGTTGTCGCTGACCAGCTTGCCGGTCTCGAACCGGATCGGCGAGACGGCCGCGACGCCGTCGACCTTCTCCAGCTGCCCGACGACACCCGTCGGGAGCGGCGAGAAGCCGTCCTGGTGGGTGATGATCCCGGCCGCGCGGACCTGCTTGTCGATGCCCTCGTCGATCGTGGCGCGGATGCCGGCCGCGAAGATCGCGACGAACACGACGAGCGCGACGCCGATCATCAGCGCCGAGGCGGTGACCGCCGTGCGCTGCGGCTGGCGGCGGGCGTTCTCGGTGGCCAGGTGGCCGGTGAGCCCCGGCAGCGGGCGGCCGACGAGCGCGCTCAGCGGGCGCACGAGCGTCGGCGCAAGGAGCGCGAAGCCGAACATCATCAGCACGGCGCCGCCGCCGAGCAGCGAAGCGGTGGCGTTCGCGTTCCCCGGATCGCCGAACAGGCTGTACAGCAGGATCGCGAGCCCGATCAGCTCGACCGCCGCGGCCACGAGGATCCGGCGCTTGCGCAGCCGGCCGACCCCGGGCGTGGCGGCGTCGCGCATCGCCTCGACGGGCTCGATGCGGGTGGCGCGGCGCGCCGGCACGAAGCCGGAGATCACGGTCGCGAGGATGCCGACGGCCAGGCCGGCGATGATCGTCCGCGCGTGCAGCTGGACCGTCGTGCTGCCGAGCTCGAGGCCGAAGGCGCCGAACAGCGCGCGCAGCGCGGGGGCGATCAGCAGCCCGGCGGCGATGCCGACGATCGACGCCCCGAGGCCGATGACGAAGGACTCGGCGAGGACCGAGCTCATCACCTGGCGGCGCGAGGCGCCGAGAGTGCGGAAGAGCGCGAACTCCCGCGTCCGCTGCGCGACCGTCACCGTGAACGTGTTGAAGATCAGGAAGCTGCCGACCAGCAGCGCGACGCCCGCGAACACGAGGAGCGCGGTGCGGATGAAGCCGAGCGCGTCGGAGAGGTCCTGCGCCTGCTTTTCGGCCTGCTCCTTGCCGGTGCGCACGGTGAAGTCGCGGCCCAGCTCGCGGCTGATCGCGGCCTTGAGCTCCTCGGGCGAGGTGCCGCTCTCGGCGGCGACCGAGATGTCGTCGTAGCCGTCGTGGCCGGTGACCCTGCGCGCCTCGTCGAGCGTGAACACGACCAGGCGCGAGCCGGCGAGGTTCTCCGAGTCGCCGACGGTGGCGACGCCGGCCACCTTGTACTGGTTGGCCGGCTGCTGGCCCTGCACGGTGACGGTGTCGCCCTCGTGGAAGTCGTACTTGTCGGCCGTCGCCTTGTCGATGACGACCTCGTCGGTCGACTGCGGCGGGCCGCCCTCCGTGTACTCGAACGGGTCGAACCGCTTGTCCTGGGCGGCGGTGACGGCGATCGTCGGTGGACCGTTGGAGAGGATCGGATCGCCCTCGCGGTCGATCAGCGTGACGTCGTGCGAGACGAAGCCGTTGATCGCCGCGACGCCGGGCACGTCCTTGATGCGATCGAGCGTGTCCTTGGGCATCGTCGGCGGCTCGGCGAAGTCCTCCTCGACGGCCAGCCGCGCCTGGACCGAGACGTCGGTGCCCTTCTGGGTGCGCTCGAAGAGGTCCTTGAACGAGGCGTCGATCGTGTCGGTGAACACGAACGTGCCGGCGACGAACGCGACGCCGATCACCACGGCGAAGCCGGTGAGCGCCGTGCGCAGCTTGCGGGTCAGCAGACCCTTGAGGGCGACCTTGAGCATCGCGCGGCTACGCGACGGCCTTCATCAGATCCAGCACGCCCTCGGTGGTCTCGCCGGCGCCGTCGTGGACGATCCGGCCGTCGCTGAGGACGACGATGCGGTCGGCGACCGAGGCGGCGTGCGCGTCGTGCGTGACCATGACGACGGTCTGGCCGAACTCGTCGACAGCCTGGCGCAGCAGGCCCAGCACCTCGTCGGAGGACTGCGAGTCGAGGTTGCCGGTCGGCTCGTCGGCGAACACGACGGCGGGCCGGTGGATGAGCGCGCGCGCCACGGCGACGCGCTGCTGCTGGCCGCCGGAGAGCTCGGACGGGCGGTGCGTCAGGCGGTCGCCCAGCCCGACGGCGGCGATCAGCGTGTCGTGCCACTCCGTGTCCGGCTTGCGGCCCGCAAGCGTGAGCGGCAGCACGATGTTCTCCTCGGCGGTGAGCACCGGCACGAGGTTGAACGCCTGGAAGACGAACCCGAGGCGGTCGCGCCGCATGCGCGTGAGCCCCTTGTCGTCGAGGTTGGCGAGCTCGGAGCCGTCGACCACGACCGAGCCCGAGGTCGGCCGGTCGAGCCCGGCGAGCAGGTGCATGAGCGTCGACTTGCCCGAGCCGGACGGGCCCATGATCGCGGCGAACTGGCCCGCCGGGAACGCCACGGTGACCCCGCCCAGCGCGTGGACGGCCGTCTCGCCCTCGCCGTAGACCCGGCGGAGCTCGGTGCTGCTGACGATCGCTGGCGACGTCGGGTCGGTCATACCCGGCAAGCATTGCGACGTGCTGCGGGACCGAACGTGGTGTTAGCCGTACTTCGGCGGTGCGGTCTACGCCCGCAGGTACGCCAGCACGGCGAGCACGCGGCGGTGGTCCTCGACCGTCGGCGTGAGGTCGAGCTTGGAGAAGATCGAGGTCACGTGCTTCTCGACCGCGCGCTCGGTGACGACCAGCGCCTCGGCGATCGCCGCGTTCGAGCGGCCCTCGGCCATCAGCCCCAGCACTTCGCGCTCCCGCGCGGTCAGGGCATCCAGCGGGTCCTCGCGGCGGCGGCGGCCGAGCAGCAGCGCCACGACCTCCGGGTCCAGCGCGCTGCCGCCTCCGGCCACGCGGCGGACGGCGTCCGTGAACGTGTCCACGTCCGCGACGCGGTCCTTGAGCAGGTAGCCGGTGCGCTCCGTCGACTCGGACAGCAGCTCGAGCGCGTACGCCTCCTCGACGTACTGCGAGAGCACGAGCACGGCCGTGCCCGGGTGCTCGGCACGGATCCGATGGGCGGCGCGCAGGCCCTCG
>DATDKF010000003.1:0-59764 GCA_036520135.1 Solirubrobacteraceae bacterium | reverse complement strand
GTGAGCATCAGGTACAGCGACTCGGGCGTGGTGATGAGGATGTCCGGCGGGTGCCGGAGCATCGCCGCCCGCTCCTTCTGCGGCGTGTCGCCGGTGCGGATCGCGACCTTCACGTCGGCGCCGATGCCGCGCAGCGGCGCGCGCAGGTTCTTCTCGACGTCGTAGGAGAGCGCCTTCAGCGGCGAGACGTAGACGAGCCGCGTGCGGTCGGCGGTCGGCTCGGCGACGAGCCGGTCGATCGCCCACAGGAACGCCGCCAGCGTCTTGCCGGAGCCGGTCGGCGCGGAGATCAGCGTGTGCTCGCCGGTGGCGATCGCCGGCCACGCCAGCGCCTGGGCCGGCGTCGGCGCCGCGAACGCACGGCCGAACCACTCGCGTACCTGCGGGGTGAACGCCGAGAGCGGCATCCATCAGAGGGTACGTCGGGGCGGAGGCGGACCCATGGGGCTGGCCACACTCTCGGCGAGCCGCGTGATCTGCTCCATGTCGCCCGAGCACGGGAACAGCAGCAGGTCGTGGCAGCCCGCGTCGGCGGCGACCTCGCCCGCCCAGACCCGCCGCATCGTGCCCAGCATCGCCTCGAGCGTCGCGGTGCGGCCGGCGAGCGGCAGGGCGCTCGCGGCGTAGTCCTCCGGCCAGCCGCCGATCGCCAGCCCCGCGGTGAGGCGGCCGCCGGCGAGCTGGTCCAGCGAGGCGAGCTGCTTCGCGAGGACCACGGCGTTCTGGCGGAAGGGAACGGTGAGCACGGTGGTCATGAGCTCGGCGCGCTCGGCCCGCGCGGCGGCCGCCGCCAGTGCCACGAGCGGGTCGAGGTTGTCGTAGACGAGCCGGTCGAGCACGGCGAGCGACGGGAAGCCGAGGCGCTCGCTCTCGGCGGCCCACGCGCCGATCGCCGTGGCCGGGGCGCCGGGCACGGCAGCCGGCAGCCCGATCCCGATCCTCACAGGCGCCCGTGCGCGCGCAGCGCCATCAGCGCCCGCAGCGTGACCGCGCCGCGCGCGTCCGCGGCCTGGCCCGCCGACCACTTGACCCAGTCGATCTCCCAGCCGCCGTCGTCCTGCTGGCCGGCTTCGAGCTGGTCGAGATCGGCCGCGATCTGGTCGTCGGTGAACAGCGCGCGGCTGCGGCCGCCGGGCCGCGGCGAGAGCGTGACCGGCGTGAGCCGCTCGTGCTCGGTGCCGCCGCGGACCGGGATCGACCCGTCCGCCCCGAGGCGGGGCCGCAGGCGCTCGATCGCAGCGGCGGCGCGGTCCGCGTCGGGCACGGCGTCGAGGAACTCGAGCGCGAACTTGATTCCGTAGGCGTCGAGCTCGTCGGGGCCGTCGAGCCTGGCCCAGCACCAGTCGGTCGCGCGCGCGAGCCACGGCTCGCTGGAGCCGGCGTGCCACAGCGCCCCCGCGAGCGCGAAGGTGAGGAACGAGCCGCCGGCCGACGGGCGCAGGAACGGCGCGTGCGGATGCGCCGCGCCGGTGGGCAGCATGAACGGCACGCCGCCGTCCGGCTCGGCGATCGTCGCGACCCACGCGGCCGCGTCGGCGACCATCGGATCGTCGAGCTTGGAGATCTCGGCGAGCACCTCGAAGGCGTGGGCGACCGCGGCCGGCTCGCTGCCGGGAGCGCGGATGTCGGGCTCCAGGCCGTGGCCGAAGCCGCCGTCGGGGTTGCGGTAGGCGCGCAGCGCCGCGAGGACGGTTGTGACCGGGGCGCCGTGGAGGAGGACCGCCAGCCGGTGGCGGTCGAGCAGCCGGGCGTTGGCGTGGATGAACCGCTCGGCGGCGTCGATGTCGACAGGCATGCCCGCGAAGCTACGCGGCGGTGAGCCCGGCGTCTTCCAGGAATCGGACAGGCGTGAGGCCGGTCAGGCGGCGGACCTCGTCGGTCATGTGCGCCTGGCTCGCGTAGCCCGCCTCGAGCGCGCGCAGCGCGAGCGACTCCTCGGCGAGCGCGACGAGCCGCCGCAGGCGGGCGACCCGGGCGAGCACCTTCGGCCCGTAGCCGATGGCGGCCAGCGTCCGCCGGTGGAGCTGGCGCTCGCTGACGCCGAGCGCGGCCGCGACGTCCGCGACGCGCGCGCCGGGAGCGGCGAGCCGCCGCGCCGCGCCGGCCACCAGTGGATCGGGCGCCGCGTGCCGTCGCGCCACGGTGGCGGTGAGCATCTCCAGCCGTCGCCCGGGTGTCGCGCCGGCCAGAGCGTCGGCGAGGCGAGTGGCCTCGTCGTCCCAGACGTGCGCGGCCTCGACGTGGCGGTTGCGCACCTCGGACGCCGGCAGGCCGAGGAACCCCCCGGCCGCGCCCGGACGCAGGCGGATGCCGGACGACAGCGTTCCCGCCGGCAGGTGCACGATGCGCGGCCCGGTGTCGGCGCCGGCGATCACCAGCTCGCGATCGGCGAGCCAGATCAGGTCGACGCACCCGTCGGGGACCACCCGCTGCGCGCGGTCCGTGGCCGGCGCGTTCTCCCACAGGCATGCCACCACCGGCTCGAGACCGGGGGGAGGCCGATACTCGCGATACGCCACGGGGCGAACCGTAGGCCCGGGTCGCGCGGCGGCCAATGGTGCTTGCCACACCTACGATCGTTGAGAACGATTCTCAGAGTCGCTAGCCTTGGCCGATGAACACCAACTGGGACTGCGTGATCATCGGCGGCGGCGTGGCGGGTCTGAGCGCCGCGCTCGTCCTCGGCCGGGCGCGGAGACGGACGCTCCTGCTCGACCGCGGCGGGCAGAGCAATCGCGCTGCCGCGCACGTCGGCGGCCTGCTCGGCCACGACGGCACCTCTCCCGCCGACCTCTACCGCCGCGCGCACGAGCAGCTCGCCGGCTACGACTCGGTCGCCGTCCGCGACGCCGATGCCGTCGATGCGCGCGCCGACGGCGATGGCTTCGCCGTGGCGCTCGGCGACGGCGGCGAGGTCCGCAGCCGCGCGCTGGTGCTGGCGACGGGGATGGACTACGAGGTGCCCGACGTCCCCGGCTTCAGCGAGCATTGGGGCGGCGGCGTGTTCCACTGCCCGTTCTGCCACGGCTGGGAGGTCCGCGACCGCCCGCTCGTCGTCTACGGCGACGGCGAGACGGCGGAATTCCAGGCGGCGCTGCTGCGCGGATGGAGCGCGGACGTCACGGTCGTCGCGCCCGACGAGGCGGCCGGGCTGCGGGCGGAGCACGGCGCGGTGCGCGCGGTGGTCCTCCGCGACGGCTCCGAGGTGCCGTGCGAAGCCGTCCTGGTGCATGCACCGCTGCGGCGCCGCGATCGGCTGCCCGAGCGGCTCGGCCTCGCCCTCACCGACGATGACCTCGTCGCCGTCGACGCGCTGGCGCGCACGAGCGTGCCCGGCGTCTACGCGGCGGGCGATGTCGCGGTCGCGCCGCAGCAGGTGGCGATCGCGCTCGGCAGTGGCCATCTCGCCGGGGTCGCCGCCGTCCGCGAGCTCCTGCTCGGCCGCTGAACCCAGGCCGCCGGCGATCTCAAGAAATCCGTGGGGCGCCCGATTCGCCTGTGAGCCCATGGCGAACGATCCGCAAGAGCTCGAGACGGTCGTCGTCGCCCGTCAGCCGATCTTCGACGCCGGCTGGGACGTCGTCGGCGAGCTGCCGTTCGACGACCGCCTCGCCGACGCGCTGCTGCGCCGCGAGGGCCTGGAGGGCTCCGTCCTGCGCGCGACGCTCGCGTTCGAGCGCGGCGACTTCGATGACGCCGCCGCCCACGTCCGGCCGGAGGTCCTCGCCGACACGTACCGGCAGGGAATCGTGTGGAGCGATCAGCTCGCTCCTGCGACCGCCTGAACGACCGTCCCCCGGCGGGCCACCGCGACGAGCGCGCCAACGGCGGCGAACGCGACGGCGACCAGGAACGCCGCCCGCCAGCTCGCCTGCTCGACCAGCGCGCCGGCCAGCGCCGAGCCGATCGCGATCCCGCCCACGAACGCGGTGACCGGCCACGTGTAGGCCTCGGTGCGCGATCCCTTCGGGGCGACCCAGCCGACCAGCTCGTTGCGGGTGGCGAGTAGCGGCGCCACGAACATCCCGGCGGGGATCACGAGCAGTGCCATCACCGGCACCGACGGCGCGGCGGCCATCGGCAGCAGGCTGACCGGCAGTGCGGCGGTGACCAGAAGGTGCACGCGGTTGAGCGGCGGCCGGTGCAGCAGCGCGCCGTACACCAGCCCGCCGCAGGCGCTGCCGATCGACCACAGCGCGAGCAGGATGCCGGCGGTCGCGGCCGCGCCCATGTCGTGGCTGAAGGCCGGCAGCGTCACCTCGCAGATGCCGATGCCGACGCCCGCCGGCAGCGAGGTGAGCACCAGTGTGCGCAGCCCCGGCGATGCCAGCGCGCCGAGCAGGCCGGCGCGCGGGCGGTCCCGGTCGACCCGCAGCGCCCGCGCCGGCGGCAGCGCCGTGAAGCCGACCGTGCCGGCGATCACGCTCGCCGCCGACACGACGAGCGCGGCGGGCGGCGACAGCAGCGTCGCGATCGCCGCGGTGAGCAGCGGGCCGAGCACGAAGATCAGCTCGATCAGCACCGAGTCGAGCGCGTAAGCCGCCGAGACCAGCTCCTGGTGCTCGCGCAGCAGCGACGGCCACATCGACCGCAGCACCGACGAGGTCGGCGGGATCGCGAACCCGGCCGCCAGGCCGCAGGCGACCAGCACGGCCGCCGGGGCGCCCGCCTCGGCGCTCGCGACGATCGCCCCGAGCGCGGCGGCGTGGATCATCCCCAGCGGCACGAGCACGCGGCGCGCGCCGAACGCGTCGACCAGCCGGCCCTGGACCGGTGCGCCGACGCCGCTGCCCGCGGCGAGTGCCCCCGCGACCGCACCGGCGACCGCGAACGACCCGCGCTCGGCGCGCAGGTACAGCACGATCGCCAGCGCATTGATGCCGATCGGGAACCGCGCCAGCAGCGTCGCGGCGATCAGCGGCGCCACGTGCGGGACGCGCAGGACCGCCGCGTACCGCCTCATGGGAGCTCGGCGAGCTCGCGCGCACGCAGCAGGACGCTCTCGATCATCGGCGCGGTGAGCTTGCCCGTGAACGTGTTCTGCTGGCTCGGGTGGAAGCAGCCGAGCAGCGCGAAGCGGCCCGACCGCGCCTCCGCGCCGTGCCCGAAGGGCGACAGCGGCCGCGGCGCGATCATGTCCCACGCGAACTTGCCGAGGCAGACGATGACCCGGGCACGCTCGAGCAGCGCCAGCTCGCGGTCCAGCCACGGGCGGCAGTTGTCGCGCTCCGCCGGGAGCGGCTTGTTGGCCGGCGGCGCGCAGCGCACGCTCGCGGTGATGAAGCAGTCGGTGAGCGCGAGGCCGTCGTCGCGGTGCTCGGCGGTCGGCTGGTTGGCGAAGCCGGTCGCGTGCAGCGCGGCGTACAGGAAGTCGCCCGAACGGTCGCCGGTGAACATGCGGCCGGTGCGGTTCCCGCCGTGCGCGGCCGGCGCCAGCCCGAGCAGGACCACGCGCGCCTGCGGGTCGCCGAAGCCCGGGACCGGCCGGCCCCAATAGTCCCAGTCGCGGAATGCGGCGCGCTTCTCGCGCGCCACCCGCTCGCGCCAATCGACCAGCCGCGGGCAGCGGCGACAGGCGGTGATCTCGCGCTCGAGCTCCTCGAGGGCGCTCACGTGCCGTCGCCGGCGGCCAGCAGCCCGAGGATCAGGCGCTCGACGATCGGCTCGAGCTCGCGGATATCGCCCGGGACGCCGGTGCGGATCTGGCGGGACGCCAGCTCGACGACCGCGCCGGTGATCGCGTAGGCGTCGTGCGGCGAGGCGAACCGCGGTGAGCGCCCGCGCGCGGCGTCCTCGCGGTTGAGCTCCTCGATGTACTGCGCCACCGCTTCGAGCGCGCGGTCGCGCCGCTCCATCGCCCGCGGGCCGGCGCCGACGATCTCCACCAGCAGCGTCTGCGACTCGTCGGGGAAGCGGGCGAGCGTGCCGAGGAACGCCTCGAGCGTCGTGCGCACGCGCGTCGCCGGGTCGGCGTCGGCGTGCTGGGCGACCGCGGCGCGCATGTTGTGCAGCAGCAGGCCGGTCGCCGCGTCGAACAGCGCGACGATGCACTCCTCCTTGTTGGCGAAGTGCTCATAGAACGTCGCCTTCGACATGCCGGCCTCACGCGCGATCGCCTCGGCCGACGCGTCGGCGTACCCGCCGCGCGCGAACACGGTCGCCGCGGCGGCGAAGAGCCGCTCGCGCTGGCGATCCTGGCGGACCTCGAGCGGAGGCGCGTGCCGCCCCCTGGGTACCGTCGCACGTTCCTGCACCGCCCAGATCGTAACCGTCACTAGGATCACCGGAGCCAATGCGACGCGCCGTTCTCCTGCTCCTCTTCCTCGTCCTCGCCCTTGCCGGCTGCGGCACCCAGTCCACGCCGACGTCGGTCGACAACTTCAAGGACCCCGAGCAGCGCGCGGTCGCCCAGAAGGTCGAGGACCTCGAGGACGCGGGCAAGTCCGGCAAGCCCGAGGACATCTGCTCGAACATCCTCTCCAAGGACCTCGTCAGCCAGCTCGACTCGGCCGGGACCGACTGCAAGACCGAGATGCAGAAGGCGATCGACGACGCCAACGAGTTCGACCTCGAGGTGCGCAAGGTGACGGTCAACGGCACGACCGCCACCGCCGAGGTGCAGCGCGGCAAGGACGGCTCGAGCGAGACGATGGCGTTCGCGCGCGAGAACGGTCAGTGGCGCGCGACGTCGCTGAGCGAGCGCCGCTAGCTCCCGCGGGCGGACTTCGCCGCGACCAGGAGCACGAGGAACGTCTCGTCGGAGCGCTCGCTCGCGCCGCCTACGAGCGGCCGCAGCCGGTCGGCGAGGTCGGTCGCGATCCGCGTCCGCGCCGCCGGGTCGAGAGTCGCGGCGCGCAAGGAACGCCCGCACCGTCGCAACGTCGTCCGCCGACACCGCGCTGACGTCCCAGCTCCCGGCGTGCGCCGGGTCGATCGGCGTGAGCGCCTTCGGCGCCGAGCCGCGTTCGCGGTCGCCGTGGCGGTCGCGGACGACGTAGCTGCCGGCGCGTGGATCGCGCGCGCGACCTCGCCGGTGGTCAGCGACGGGCGGTAGTCGAGGATGCGGCGCCGGTCGAGCCGCAGCAGGCCGGCGCGGAAGCGCAGCCGGACGGCGTGCTCCCAGTCGCCCTCGCGCTCGGCCTCCTCGGCGGCGCGCTCGAGTGCGCCCGGGTCCTCGCTCGCGGGCAACGCCGCCGCCCGCTCGCGCTCGATCGCCAGCGCGCGCCGCCGGATCGACGTCGCGGTGACGCCGCTCACCGCGAGCAGCAGGAGCACGGCGAGGATCGTCCACAGCACGATCGGGCCGCCGGGCACCGTTGTGCCACGGTCGTCGATCCAGTCGAAGACGGGCTCGAGCCGATCGCCGAGCCACTCGAGCGGCTTCTGGAGCGGCCGCGGCAGGTCGGTGCCCTGGAAGCGGCGCTGCTCGAGGATGGTGCGCGCCCGCGCGCGGTCGGCGGCGGGCGACGACTGGGCCGCCGCTGCGGCCGGGGCGCCCAGCGCGAGCGCCGCGACGGCGATCGCGACGAGGCGGCCGCCGAGGCTCACGGGGTGGCGGCTGGCCCCTCCGGCGGCGCGAACCCGCCGGGGGACGGCGACGGGCCGGGAGTCGTCGGGCCGGGCCGCTCGGGCGCGGACGCGAAGCGGGCCGCGTCGGCGCCGACGCCGCGGGCGAGCAGCTGCAGGTCGAAGCCCTCATTGCGCACGCGCAGGTCGTAGTAGAGGACGGTGACGACCGCCGCCGTGAGCGGATAGAGGATCGCGAGGACGATGATCATGACGGCCGTGAGGAGGACCGCGAAGGCGAGCTCGGAGATCGAGTCCGACGTCGCGACCGCGGCGCCGAACCCGACGAGGATCGCGATGGACAGCACGAACGAGATCAGCACGACCACGAGCAGCGTCCCGAACGTGCGCCACCAGTGCCCGCGCGTGAGCTCCCACGAGCGCCGCATCGCGGCGAACGGGCCGGCGCGCTCGGCGACGATCGCCGGGAACGTCATCGACCACTTGACGGCGAGGAAGATGCCGGGGACGAGAAGTAGGACGATGCCGATGCCGACGCAGATCGACATCGCGAAGTAGGCGACGACCAGCGGGAGCAGGCGCGAGAGCCCGTAGCGCAACGACGTCCCCGCGTCGGCCCGCTCGCCGAGGTACGCGCTGCTGATGACCTTGAAGCAGGCGGCGATGGCGATCGCCGCCGCGGCGCCGCTGAGCAGGTTGTCGATCAGGTTGGCGACGTCGACCGAGCTCGAGTCGCTGGCCGGGGCGTTGACGTCGAACGCCGTGTCGTCGACCGAGCCGACGACGATCGTGGAGAGGATGCTCAGCGGCACGACCGGCACGAGCACACAGACCATCAGCGTCCCGAACCGGTGCCGGAACAGCTTGAACCCCGCATCGAGCATCTCTCCGATCGACAACGGCCGCAGCTGCGGCGTGAACGACGATGTCGCCACGACGGTTCCTCCTCGGTCAGCCCAGGGCGCGGCCGTACTGCCGCTCGTAGTACGCGCGGTAGTCGCCGGAGCGGATCGGCTCCCACCAAGCCGTGTGTTCCCGGTACCAGTTCACAGTCCTCTCCAAACCGTCGGCGAACCGCACCTGCGCCTCCCAGCCGAGCGCCCGCGCCTTCTCGGAGCCGAGCGAGTAGCGGCGGTCGTGGCCGGGGCGGTCGGTGACGTACTCGATCAGCGACTCGTCGGCGCCCGTGTACTCGATGATCTTCTTGACGACCTCGAGGTTCGGGGCCTCGTCCGGGCCGCCGACGTTGTAGACCTCGCCCGGCTCGCCGCGCTCGAGCACGGTCGCGATCCCGCGCCCGAAGTCCTCGACGTAGATCCAGTTGCGGACCTGCATGCCGTCGCCGTAGACCGGCAGCTTGTCGCCGTGCAGGGCGTTGAGGACCATCAGCGGGATCAGCTTCTCGGGGTACTGGTACGGCCCGTAGTTGTTCGAGCCGCGGCAGATCAGCGCCTCGAGCCCGAACGTGTGGTGGTAGGAGGCGACGAGGAGGTCGGCCCCGGCCTTGGTGGCGGAGTACGGCGAGGACGGCTGCAGCGGCGACTGCTCGGTGAACGAGCCCTCCTCGATCGAGCCGTAGACCTCGTCGGTCGAGACCTGGACGTAGCGCAGCGACCGCTCGCGGGCGGCCTCCAGCAGCGTGTAGGTGCCGAGCGCGTGGGTGGTGACGAACGCGTCGGGCTCGGCGATCGAGCGATCGACGTGCGTCTCGGCGGCGAAGTTGGCGATCGCGTCGCAGCCCTCGATCGCATCGGCGACTGCCGCCGGATCCTCGATCCCGCCGACGACGAGGCGTACGTCGAGCCCTTCGAGGTTCTCGCGCCGGCCGGCGTAGGTCAGCTTGTCGAGCACCGTGATCTCGTCGCCCGCGGCGAGCCGCAGGCGCACGAAGTTCGAGCCGATGAAGCCGGCCCCACCACAGACGAGCAGCCTCACGCCGCTACCTCCAGTCGGGTCAGATGCGCGCGCAACCCATCGCGCCAGCTCGGGAGCACCGGGACGTCGGTCCGCGTGCTGGACAGGACGGAGAACGCCGGGCGCGGCGCCGGACGGCCGAGGTCGGCCGTGCTCTGCGGCCGCACGCGGCAGGCCAGGCCGGTCTCCTCGAACGTCGCTACCGCGAGGTCGTACCACGAGCAGCGTCCGCCGCCGGCGAGGTGCATCACGCCGGTCGCGCCCCGCTCGGCGATCCGCAGCAGCGCCGCGGCCAGGTGGCCCGTGTACGTCGGGCAGCCGACCTGGTCGTCGACGACCGCGACCTCGTCGCGCTCGGCCCCGAGCCGCCGCATCGTGTCGACGAAGTTCTTGCCGTGTGGGCCGAACACCCACGCCGAGCGGACGATCGCGCTGCGGCCGCCGGCCGCGGCGACCGCGTGCTCGCCGGCGAGCTTGGAGCGCCCGTATGCGCCCTGGGGGCCGGTCGGCGCGGCCTCCTCGTAGGGCTCCTCGGAGCGGCCGTCGAAGACGTAGTCGCTGGAGACGTGCACGAGCAGCGCGCCGGCCTCGGCGGCCGCGGCCGCCAGGTGGCCGGCGCCCGTGCCGTTGACCGCGGTGGCCTGCTCCTCGGCGGTCTCGGCGCCGTCGACGTCGGTCCAGGCGGCGCAGTTGATGACCGCGCCGGGGCGGGCGGCGAGCACGGCGGCCCGCACGGCGTCGGCGTCGGTGATGTCCAGGTCGGCCCGGGCGAGCGCGGCGACCTCGTGGCCGGCGTCCACTGCGGCCGTCACCACGTCGCGGCCCAGCATGCCCGCGGCCCCCGTCACGAGGAGGCGCATGCGGACATGAATAGCGCACGCGGCGCGTCTTGACGCCTCATCCCACCCGTAAGGCGAGGGCGAGCTCGAAGCGGGCCTCCGGATCGTCCAGGCGCGTGCCGAACAGCTCGCGCAGCTGGCGGAGGCGGTAGCGGACGGTCTGCGGGTGCACGTCGAGCTCTGCCGCGACGGCCTGGACCTGGCCCGGGCGGTCGAGCCAGGCGCGCAGGGTCTCGGTCAGCCGCGCGCGTGGGCCGTCGCCGAGCGTCTGCAGCGGCGCGAGCCGCGAGGCGGCGAGGTCGGCCGCCAGCCCGCGGTCGGCGGCGAGCAGCAGCGTCGCCAGGTGGTCCTCGGCGATGACGAGCCCGCCGGGGATGCGGCCGGAGGTGGCGAGCCGGTACGCGGCGGCCGCGCGCCGCAGGCTCGACGCCGCGTCCGCCCACGGCACGGTGGGGCCGCGGCTGATGATCGCGGGCGGGCCGTCGCCGCCGGAGGTTGGGCCGTCGGCGAGCGCGGCGGCGATCTGGCGCCCGCGGCCGGGCGCGTCGGGGTCGGGCACGAAGACGCACGTGAGCCCGGCGGCCGCTCCGCCGAGCGCGCCGCCGCCGATCCGGCGGGCCAGCCGCGTCGCGGTCGCCTCGATGATCTCCTCGCCGGGCACGGGCTCGCCGCCGCGGGCGTCCGGCGGCGGGCCGCCGGCATCGCTTGCGCCGGTGATGTCGGCGGCGACGAGCACGGCGACGCGGTTGGGCAGCGGCCAGGCGGCGGCCTGCGCGGCGGTGCGGATCGCCTCCGCGCCCGGCGGCGGGTCCTGGGCGAGCAGCCGCACCAGCCGCCGCCGGCGCCGCTGGCTCTCCCCGGCGGCTGCCGACTGCTCCTCGGCGTAGCCGTCGGCCGACTCGGCGGAGATCTCGTCGATGTAGGCGAACATCGCCTCGCCGACCGAGTACAGCGCCTCGGGCGGCAGCTCGGCCGCCGTGCCGGCCTCGACGAAGCGGCGCCACGCGAGCCGCGCGCCGACGCGGTAGGCGGCGAGCAGCGCGTCGAGGCTGCGGCCGGCGTGGAACTCGCCGCGGCCGAGGTTGACGTAGGTGTCGCGCGCCCGCGTCACGTCGGCGGTCGGGTCCGCGACCATGTCCATGAAGCGCCCGAGCGCGACCTCGACGCCGAGCCGCACCATCTGGCCGAACGTCCCTTCCATCGCGCGCGCGTAGTCGGGAACCTCGACGGCGATGGCCGCGATCATCTCGTCGGCCAGGCCCGGGAGCGCCGGCCGCAGGACGTCGGCCGCCTCCGGCGGCACGGCTGCGAACGTGGTGCGAGCCGCGGGCGTCGCCATTTGTCACGAGGCTACAGCAAACCTGGCCTCGACCATCCCGAGACGTCGAGAGCCGGTGGGTGCGCTGCGGGTAGGACTCAACCATGTCCGCCCTGCACCGCTGGTTCAATCTCGCCGCACCACAACCACCACACGTTCCCGCGCTCCGCCCGCCACGGCCTGCGCTGGTGGGAGATCGACCCGACGGCGTGGCTGATCCGCGGCATGCGCTCGCTGCGGCTGCCACTAAAGGGGACTGTCCGCTTAGCCGTACCAAACGGGCACAAACCCGCACTTCCGTGTTATAACCCGCACGCATGCTGACCGCCGAACGCCGCCGCGTGATCCTCGGCCACCTCGAACGCGACGGCAAGGTCGTGGCTTCGGAGCTCGTCGGTGTGCTCGGCGTGTCGGAGGACACGGTGCGGCGCGACCTGCGCGAGCTGGCGGCCGGCGGTCTCGTGCAGCGCGTGCACGGCGGCGCGCTCCCGCCCGCCCCGGCGGCGGCGACGTTCGCCGAGCGGCTCGCGGTCGCGCCCGAGGCCAAGGCCCACCTCGCCGAGGCGGCGCTGCCCCTGCTGGAAGGGGCGAGCGTGATCGTGCTCGACGGCGGGACGACCGCGCTCGAGCTCGCGCGCCGGCTGCCGGACCGCCCGTGCACGGTGCTGACGAACGCTCCGCCGGTCGCGGGGGCGCTCGCCGGCCACGCGCGCGTCGACGTCGTGCTGATCGGGGGGCGGCTGCTCAAGGACCCGCAGGTGACGGTCGGCCCCGCGGCGGTCGACGCGCTCCGCCAGGTCCGCGCCGACGTCTGCGTGCTCGGGATCTGCAGCCTGCACCCCGAGCTGGGCGTGACCGCGACCGACCACGACGAGGCGCATGTCAAGCGCGCGATGGTCGAGGCCGCGGCCGAGGTGATCGCGCTCGCGACGGCCGACAAGCTGCGCACCGCCGCGCCGTGGCTGGTCACCCCGCTCGCCGACGTGACCCACCTGGTCACCGACGCCGGCGACGACCTGACCGCCGACTATGCCGCGGCCGGCGTCAGCGTGGTGCGGGCGTGACGCCGCGCTGGGCCACGTTCGGCGCGTTCTTCCTGAACGGCGCCATGATCGGCACCTGGGTCGCGCAGATCGCGTTCGTGCAGGACCGGCTCGACGTCTCGAAGGCGACCATCGGCCTCGCGCTCCTGTGCATGGCGACCGGCGCGATGATCGCGATGCCGCTGACCGGGCAGATCCTCGACCGGCGCTCGAGCGCGCTCGTCACGCGCACGGCCGCGCTCGTGTACCTGCCGCTGCTGGCGCTGCCGCTGTTCGCGCCCTCGCCCGTCCTGCTCGGGCTCGCGCTCGTCGCGTTCGGGGCGGCCAACGGCGCGATGGACGTGGCGATGAACGCGCACGGCGTCGCGGTCGAGCGGACGATCGGCAAGCCGATCATGTCGTCGCTGCACGCCGGTTGGAGCTTCGGCGGCCTCGCCGGGTCCGGCGGCGTGGCGCTGGCGATCGCCCTGGGCGTCGACCCGCGGGCGGAGGGCGTGGTCGCCTCCGGCGTGTTGTGGCTGATGGCGCTGGCGATCACGGCGCGGCTGGGGTCGGCGTCGGCGCACTCCGAGGACGGGTCGGGCGGCTTCGCGCTCCCCTCGCGCGGCGTGCTGCTGATCGGCGCCCTCTGTTTCCTCGTGATGGTCACCGAGGGCGCGATGGGCGACTGGAGCGGGATCTACCTCAAGAACGATCTCGGCGCGAGCGGGTCGGCCGCCGCCACCGGCTTCGCCGGCTTCTCGCTCGGCATGGCGCTGGCGCGGATCACCGGCGACGAGCTCAACCGCCGCTGGGGTGCGGGCCGGCTGCTGTCCGGCGGGATGGCGCTGGTGACCGTGGCGCTGGCGAGCGTGCTGCTGATCGGCGAGCCGGTCGTCGCGGTGATCGGGTTCGCGCTGATCGGCGTCGGGATCGCCAACGCCGTGCCGCTGCTGTTCAGCGCAGCCGGCCGGGTCCCGCCGTCCGGGCCGTCGCTGGCGGCGGTGTTCACGGTCGGCTACACGGGCTTCATCGTCGGGCCGCCGCTGATCGGCGTGCTCGCCGACGCGATCTCCCTGCCCGCCGCGCTCGGCGTCCTCTGCGTGTCCGGCCTCGCGGTCACGCTGCTCGGCGGGCGCGCGGCCGACGCCGAGGAGGCGGGCCGCCGCGCCGCGTCGCGCCCGTCGCCTGCCGGGGCGAGATGAGCTTCGCGGCGGTCCTGTCGGACCTCGACGGCGTGCTCGTCGACAGTGGCGCCGAGGTCGAGCGCGTCTGGCGCGAGTGGGCGGTCGAGCAGGGGCTCGATCCCGACGACGTCGGGCCGGCGTCGCACGGCGTGCCCGGCGTGCAGGTCATCGAGCGGGTGGCGCCGCACCTCGACGCCGTCGCGGAGTCCGCGCGCGTCGACGCGCTGCACGCGCAGACCGGCGGGAGCGCGCTGCCGGGCGCGGCCGAGCTGCTCGCCTCGGTGTCCCCGCTCGCGGTCGTGACCTCGTGCAGCCCGCCGCTGGCCGCGGCGCGGTTCGCGGCCGCGGGGCTGGCGCCGCCGGCGGTGCTCATCACGTCCGATCTGACGGCGCGCGGCAAGCCCCACCCGGACCCCTACCTGGCCGCCGCGGCCGCGCTCGCGGTGCGGCCCGAGGCGTGCCTGGTGATCGAGGACGCGCCGGCGGGCGTCGCGGCGGCGCGGGCGGCGGGGATGACCGTGTGGGCGGTCACCACGACGCACGACGGGGCCGAGCTTGATGCAGACCTCGTTTTCGCCGACGTGGCCGCGGTGCTACAGAATCCCGATCTCTGACTTGTCGCCGACCATGAACCGGTAGGCCCGCGGCTGCCGGTCACCCCGCGAGATCGCGACGTCGCGGCCGAGCAGCGACGACTCCATGCGCCCGTCCAACCCCCGGACGGACGAGCCCTCGAGCAGGATCGAGTGCTCGATCTCGGCGCGCTCGATCACGCAGTGGCGGCCGACCGCGGTGTATGGGCCGATGTAGGCGTCGCGGACCACGGCGCCCGCGCCGATGATCGCCGGCCCGCGGATGATCGCCCGCTCGAGCGTGGCGCCGGCCTCGACGACTACGCGGCCCTCGATCTGGGTGTCCGTGATGATGTCGCAGTCGATCCGCCGCACGACGGTGTCGAGGATCAGCCGGTTGGCCTCGAGCATGTCGTCGAGGCGCCCGGTGTCCTTCCACCAGCCGCGGACGATGTGCGGCTCGACGCGCTTGCCGCCGTCGACCAGCCACTGGATCGCGTCGGTGATCTCGAGCTCGCCGCGGCCCGACGGCTTGATCGCGCGCGCGGCCTCGTGAATCAGCGGCGTGAACATGTACACGCCGACCAGCGCGAGGTCGGTCGCGGGCTCGGGCGGCTTCTCCACCAGGCGCACGACGTGGCCTTGGTCGCCGAGCTCGGCAACGCCGAAGTTCTGCGGGTCCGGCACCGGCGTCAGCAGGATCAGGGCCTCGGGCGCGTGCTCGCGGAACTGCTGGACCAGCTCCTCCATCCCGCCCTGCAGCAGGTTGTCGCCGAGGTACATGACGAACGGCGAGTCGCCGAGAAACGGCTCGGCGGTGAGGACGGCGTGGGCGAGCCCGGCCGGCTCGTCCTGCACGATGTAGGTGATCGAGACCCCGAACTGGGAGCCGTCGCCGGCGGCCGCACGGATCTCGTCGCCGGTCTCCGGAGCGATGATGATCCCGACGTCGCGGATGCCCGCGGCGGCCATCGACTCGATGCCGTAGAAGAGCACGGGCTTGTTCGCGACCGGCACGAGCTGCTTGGCCGAGGTGAAGGTGATCGGGCGCAGCCGCGTGCCCTTCCCGCCGGACAGGATCAGCCCCTTGAGCTCCTGCATGGCGGCCCAGCCTAGAGGAATCGGCTCTCCGCGCCGATGAATGTCCCGAGGTGACGGCACCCCCAATCACCCCGGCCGGAGAGGCCGGCACGCTCTCCAGCCTGCGCGCCCTGCTGGACGTGGCCGCGGTCGTCCGCTCGCGCGACGATCTGCAGGGCCTGTTCGAGGAGATCGCGACCACGATCGCCCAGGCGCTGGGCTTTCTGGCCGTGGTCGTCAACGTCTACCGCCCGGCCTGGGACGACTACGAGGTCGTGGTGGTCGAGGGCGACGACGCCGCGGCGCGGGAGACGCTGATGGGCGAGCACGTCGACCCCGTGCAGCTCGCGCGGCTGCTCGACGAGCGCTTCCGCCGCTACGACACCTACCTGGTCCCGCACGACCAGTTCGACTTCGCCAGCACCGGCATGACCTGGGTGCCCGGCACCGCCGGGCCCGTCGGGCCCGACGCCTGGCATCCCGACGACGCGCTGCTCGTGCCGCTCACCGCGTCCGACGGCCGCCCCCTCGCCTTCCTCTCGCTCGACGACCCGGTAGACGGCCGCCGCCCCGCCGACAGCGCGCTCGAGGTCGTGTCCGCCGTCGCGGCGATCGCCGCCGGCGTGATCGAGCACGGCCAGCTCGCCGCCGAGGCCGCCCGCCACCGCGCCGCGGTCGAGCACCTGCTGCGCGTGTCCTCCGAGCTGACGACGAGCAGCTCGCGCGCGGAGATGCTCGCGGCCGTCTGCGAGGGCATCCGCGACGCGCTCGGCTTCGAGAAGGCCGCCGTGTTCCTCGAGGCGGGCGACGGGCAGCTCGTCCTGTCCGCCGGCGTCGGCTTCGACGACTTCGACGGCATCGGGCCGTTCCCCGCCCCCGCCGTTGACGCGATGATGGCGCCCGAGTACGAGCAGGAGGGCTGCGTGCTGATCGACAGCCCGACCGCGAATGCGATGGCGTCCGAGCTCGGCATCCCGACCGTCTACGCGTCGCACCACAACGGCCGCGGCCCGCGAGCCTGGAACCACCACTGGCTGATGGTGCCGCTGCGCAACCGCGACGGCGCGTTGCTCGGCTTCCTGTGGGCCGACGACCCGGTCGACCGGCTGCTCCCCGGCGTCGATGGCCTGCGCGCGCTGCGCGCGTTCGCCAACCACGCGGTCGGCGCGATCGAGTCCGCCCGCCAGCTCGAGCGCCTGCGCGAGCTGGCCGAGCTCGACCCGCTGACCGGGCTGCGCAATCGCCGCGGCTTCGAGGACGGCCTGCGGGAGCGCCGCGCCCCGCTCGCGCTGGTGATCTGCGACCTCGACCACTTCAAGCGCGTCAACGACACGCTCGGCCACCCGGTCGGCGACGACGTGCTCCGGCGCTTCTCGGATCTGCTGCGGGACTGCACACGCGAGGACGACGTCGCCGTCCGGCTCGGCGGCGAGGAGTTCGCGCTCGTGCTCTCGGGCGTCGGCGAGCGCGAGGCGCTGGCCGTGGCCGAGCGCCTGCGCCGCGAGGTCGCCGCGACGTTCCGCGACTTCCCGGTCCCGATCTCGGTGTCGGTCGGCATCGCCGACGGCACGCGCGACGAGGATCCCGAGGCGCTCGTGCGCGCTGCCAACCGCGCGCTCTACGCCGCCAAGCGGCTCGGCCGCGACCGCTGCGTCGTCCACCATGCGGAGACGCTCGCGATGCTCGACGCGCTGGCCGACGACCGCGCCGGCGAACAGCTCGCCGCCGCGATGCTGCTCGCCGAGACGCTCGACCTGCGCGACGTCGCGACCGCCCGCCACTCGGAGACCGTCGGCCGCTACGCCGAGCGGATCGCCCACGAGCTCGGGCTCGCGCCCGACCAGGTCGAGCGCGTGCGGGTCGCCGGCGTGCTGCACGACATCGGCAAGCTCGGGATCTCCGACGCGGTGCTGCTCAAGCCCGGCAAGCTCGAGCGCCATGAGTGGGAGGAGATCATGCGCCACCCGGAGCTCGGCGCGCGCATCCTCGAGCACGCCAACCTGCGCGACGTCGCGAGCTGGGTCCTCTCCCACCACGAGCGGCTCGACGGCGGCGGCTACCCGCGCTCGCTGGGGGGCGACGCGATCCCGCTCGAGGGCCGCATCCTCGCGGTCGCCGACGCTTACGAGGCGATGACCGCCGACCGCCCATACCGGAAGGCGCTCGGCGCGGGCGAGGCGCGCGCCGAGCTGCGGCGCGGCGCCGGCACGCAGTTCGACCCGTTCGTCGTCGCCGCGTTCGAGCGAGTGCTCGACGAGCGTTAGAGCTTGCGGTGGTCCCAGGTCGCGCGTTGGCGCGGCCGGAACTGGAGCGCGACGCGCTTGGCCGCCTGGCGGCGCACGTAGGCGCGCGCGCCGTCGTCGAGCGCGGCGCCGCCGTAGCGGACGGCGATCTCCTCGCCGAGCGCGGCGACGGTCGCGAAGTCCCGGTGCAGCACGCACTCGGCCTTGAGCATCACGCCGCGCAGCTCGTTGTAGGCGCTGCCGGCCTCGACCTGCAGCGTGCAGCGCGGGTCGCGCTCGAGGTTGCGCACCTTCTGCGACTTCGCGTACGTCCACGACCACAGCTCGCCGCCTGTGCCCGCCGACGAAGTCGGTTGGGTAGCGCGCACGACGTACCACAGCGGCATCAGGTGCGGCCAGCCGTCGCGCCCGAGCGTGGCGCAGGTGACGGTGCGCTGCTCGGCCAGGAACGCGGCGACCTCGTCGGCCGCCATCGCGATCTCCGCCCGTCTCACCGGCTGGGGGCGAGCAGGCGCTCCGCGGCGGCCAGCACCGCCTCGCGCGCGTCGGCGGGCTCGATCACCGCCGCGTCGCCCGCCTCCTTGAGGACTTCCTTGACGAGGAAGTCGATGCCGTTGAACGGGTACTCGACGACGACCGCGCCGTCCTCGAGCTCGGCGACCACCGCGCGCTTCTCGCGCGCCCAGCGCGCCTGCGCGGGCGAGATCCACACGTGCGCGACGCGCGAGCCCTCGATCGTGCCGGTTCGCGGCCAGCCGCCGATGTCAGCGATCGGGTTCAGCCCCGCGCGCCGCTCGAACCGCTCGTCGAGCGCCGTGGCGCTCTTGATGCGGTCGAGCCGGAAGTGCTGCAGCCGGTCGTTCTCGAGGTCGTACGCCGCCACGTACCAGGCCTCGATGCCGTTGAACAGCGCGTACGGCTCCACCCGCCGCCTGGAGAAGCGCTGCTCGGCGGACCAGTACTCGAGCTCGAGCAGCGCGCTGTCGTGCACGGCCCGCTCGACCGTGTGGGCGACCTCGTCGGCCACCGTCGGCGTCGTGATCTGCAGGCCCTCCTCGACGGGGTCGTGGCCGAGCGCGGCGACGACCTTCTCGCGCGCAGACCCGAGCTCGGGCTGCGCGAGGTTGAGCAGGTCGATCGCGGCGACGAGCGCCTTGGCTTCGATCGGGAGCAGCCGGGCGGGCCGGTCGAACGTGTCCGAGTACGGCTCGGGGTCGACCTCGATCTCGCCGGACGGGAGCACCTCGGCGTAGATCACGTAGGCGCCCCCGCCGAAGTTGACGACGTTGAGCACCGCGATGTCCTCGCGCAGCTCCTGCGGCGACATCTTCAGCTGCTCGCACACCTCGTCGATCGGCAGGCGCCGGTTCGCGCGGCCGGCGGCGATCAGCACCGACGCGAGCGTCACGAGCCGGGCGAAGCGCTCCGGTCGGATCGTGCCCTCGGTGCCGCGCCCGCGGCCGTTGCCCTCGGCCTCGGGCGCGGCGCGCGGGGGAACGCGCGCGGCGATCGACGGGTCCCCGCGATGCCGGTCGATGATCAGGTCCAGCCGCTCGCGCGCTTCGTCCGCCAGCTCCGGCGGCCCTTCGACGCGCGCGTGCTCGCGCATACCGAGCACCCACGAGATCAGCAGCCGCGGATTGGCGTAGCCGGTGCGGAACGTGCTCCCGCTCAGCTCGCCGTAGGCGCCGAACTGGCGCTCGACGTACCACGAGACGTCGTCGGAGACCCAGATCTCGCCGGTTCCGACCTCCTGACCGAGCTGCCACGGGATCCGCCCGGAGTACTTGCGCGGGTCGAAGTCGGCCGGCCGCTGGAAGTCGTGCTCGGCCTTGGTCGCATAGGCGACCTTGCCACGGATGCGCGAGAGCCGGAACACGCGCGCTCCGGGCGGGTCGGCGTCGTGCGAGTGACCGACGAGATAGAACTGCCCGCCCTCGAACAGCAGGTGGTAGGGGTCGACGACGCGCGCCTTCATCTCGTCGGACTGCATCGTGTAGTACTCGAACTCGATCCGCTTGCGGCGGTAGATCGCGGTGTCGATCTTCGCCAGCCGGGACGAGAGCTCGGCGCCGCCGGCCGACGCGGTGATGCCGAGGCCGATCGTCTGGCGCAGGCCGCCGGCGAGCGGGCTCGGGCGGCCCCAGGTGATCTGCTGGAGCGCGAGCCGCAGCGGCTCGGCGTACGCGAACTCGCCATCGAGCAGCGTGAGCGCGGTCTGCAGCGCGGCCCGCTCGTCGTCGGTGAACTCGATCGCCGGCAGGTGGAACGCCTCGGGGGCGAGCGAGTAGTTCTCCTGCTCGGAGAAGCCGTCGGCCGGCTTGTCGACGCTGAGGTGGATCCCGAGCGCATCGAGCTCGGCGCGGTCGGCGTAGAAGCGGCGCGCGAAGGCGTCCTCGGTCATGTCCGAGTAGCCCTCGACGTCGCGCCGGATCTCCGTCGCCGTGACCGGCCGGCGCTCCGCCATCAGATAGGAGATCAGCGAGAGCTGCCTGATCAGCTTTTCCGTGTCCTTCGCCAAGGCCCCTCCAACCTTAGACGTGGCCCGCGAACGCCGATCCGCCTACCCTGTGATGCGCCGGAGTTAGCGCGGAGTTTGGACCGTTTTGTCGAACTTCGAATGAGTGCCGATACCGCCGCCACCGTGCAGATGCGCCTCGTCCTGATCGAAGACCACCAGGCCCTGAGGGAAGGCCTGGAGCTGCTGCTCGGTCGCGAGGGGTGCGAAGTCGTCGGCACCGCGGGCACCGCCGGGGAGGGCCTCGAGCTGATCCTGCGGCTCGATCCCGATGTTTCCCTGATCGACATCCGGCTGGGCGACGAGTCGGGCATCGACCTCACCCGGCAGCTGCTCCAGACCGACGCCGACCGGCGCGTCGTCCTCTACACCGGGTCGAGCGACGTGGAGCTGCTGTTCAGCGGGCTGGACTCCGGCGCGCGCGGCTACGCGCTGAAGGAAGGTACGCCGAGCGAGCTGACCGGTGCGCTGGAGACCGTCGCCAGCGGCGGCACGTACGTCGATCCGCGCCTGCGCCCGAAGCTGCTCTCGCGCGACACGACGCAGCGCATGCCGGCGCTCTCCAAGCGCGAGCGGGAGATCATGGACCTGCTCGCCCAGGGCCTGACCGGCGAGGACGTCGCCGAGCGGCTCGTGCTCTCCAGCGAGACGGTCAAGACGCACATCCGCAACGCGATGGCCAAGCTCGAGGCCCACACGCGCGTGCACGCCGTGGCGATCGCTCTGCGCGAGGGCTTCATCTCCGGCGAGGGACCATGACCGACGACGAGCGCCGGCGGCTCCGGCACGATCTCCGGGCGCCGCTGACGATCGTCGCCGGCTTCGCCGAGGTCCTCGCCTCCGACCGGCAGATCTCCGACGAGAATCGGCGCGACTACGCCCAGCGCATCCTCAACGCCGCCAAGGAGCTGCGGGTGATGCTCGACGAGCTGCTCGAGCCGTGACCACCTGATCGCACGACTCGCCCTTCGGCGGCAGTGCGAGCTCGTCGAGGTACGGGATCACGGCGCCGAGGATGCACGGGTTGAACTGCGTGATCGCCGTGAGCAGCTGAAACGCGGGCGGGGGCGCCGTGCGCACGAAGTCCACGGCCGACTCGCCCGGGCCGCCCGGGTTCAGGAACGGCGAACCGATCCGGTGCTCGGCGTCGCGCGCCCGGTGGCGGACGACCGCGAGGCGGACCTTCGCGCCATAGGGATGGTCGTAGTCGAGCGGGACCTTGGCGGTCGCGCACTCGAAGCCGCCGTCGCAGTCGCGCCAGCGCAGGTCGGGGACGGGTTGCCCGGAGGCACCGGCCGGCGCGGCGAAAACGAGCAGGGCGAAGCCGAGGGCGATGGGGAGGAGTCGTCGCATAGCGGCCCGACTCTCTCGCGCCGCGCGCCGCGCCCGCATCGGCAACCGCCTACCGAATTTGCGCCGCGCAGCTACCTACGCGGCCTGGCGCGCAGCGAAGTGCGCGGCGCCGCCGAGCGCCCGGTCGTAGCCCGACCACGCCGAGCCGTGCGGCAGCTGCTTCTCCAGCCGGTCGAACGACCCGAGCTTGCCGCCCAGGTTGTCGATCGCGTGCACGAGCGTCGCCTCGCGCGTGGCCGGCACGACCGGCGAGCCGTGTTCGAGCTGCCCGTGATGGCTGAGGATGATGTGCAGGACCGCCGCCGCCAGCTCCTCTGGGAAGCCCGGCAGCTCCTCGATCGCGCTGCGGATCCGGAAGTAGCCGAGCGCGATCTCGCCGTGCAGCTTGCCGAGGTCGGTCATGTCGATGGCCAGCGGATCGGCCGTGTAGGCGTCGAGCTTGCCGATGTCGTGCAGCAGCGCGCCGGTGATCGCCACGTCGCGGTCGATCCCCGGGAACGTCGTCGAGATGACGGCCACCGCCTCGGCGACGCTCAGCGAGTGCTCGAGCAGCCCGTGCCGGTAGGCCTGGTGGTAGCGCTTGGCGGCGGGGGCGTCCCGGAACAACGGCCATGTCGGCGCTTCCGGGCCGAGCACATGGTCGAGCAACGCGCGCAGGTGCGCGCTGCGCACCTGCGCGATCAGGTCGCGCAGCGCGGCCTCCATGCTGGCGACCGGGCGCGGCGGGCCGTCCAGCAGGTCGTCGAGCTCGTACTCCTCCGGCCTGGCGGCCCGCAGATGGCGCAGCACGATCTGCGCGCCGTGCCGCGGGTCGATCTCGTAGCGCCCGACGATCTTCACGCACGCGCCGGCGGGGCCGACGCGGGCGAGTTCCGGCGCGCTCTCGGTCACGATCGCCGTGACGGCGCCGGTGCGGTCGCCGAGCGAGAGGCGCAGAAGATCGGTGCCGTCGCGCCGCGTGCGCACCCCGGACTCGCGCACCAGCAGCACCTGGTCGACGTCCTGGCCGTCTGCGAGCTCCCGCACGAACATGGTGCCGCGAACGCTAGAGCGGGCGGCGGATGGCAACATTCGCTGCGTGGCTACCGCACTGATCACCGGCGGCACCGGTGGGCTCGGCGTGTCGGTCGTGGAGGCGTTCGTGGACGACGGCTGGCGCGTGGTCGTGCCCGACATCCTGCCCGGGCCGTTCGAGCGGCTGCCGGAAGCGGCGGAGACGGTCCAGGCCGATCTCACCGACCCCGACGACGTCGCGCGCGTCGTCCGCCTCGCGACGAACGACCCCGACCAGCCGCTGCGCGCGCTCGCCAACCTCGTCGGCGGCTTCAAGGCCGGCCAGCCCGTGGCCGAAACGCCGCTGGCCGACTTCGAGGCGATGTTCGCGCTCAACCTGCGGCCGACCTACCTGGTGACGCAGTGCGTGCTGCCGCGGCTCGTCGCGGCGGGTGGCGGCGCGATCGTCTGCGTGTCCGCGCACAGCGCGTTGCAGCCGTGGGCGGGCGGCGCCGGCTACGCCGCGTCGAAGGCGGCCGTGCTGACGTTCGCGCGCGTCGTCGCCAAGGAGCACGCGGCGGACGGCGTCCGCTGCAACGTGATCGCGCCGACGATGATCGACACGCCGGCCAACCGCGCGGCGAGCCCGGACGCGATCGACAAGATGGTGCCGCCGGAGCGGATCGCCAAGACGATCCGCTTCCTGTGCAGCGACGACTCGGCCGCGCTCAACGGCGAGGTGCTCACCGTCTGACGACGACGAGCAGGTAGTCGTACGGGATCTCGGCGGGGCCGCCGGGCGGGCCGTCGTTCCAGCGCGTCGCGAACTCGAGGAAGTCGCGGTCGAGCGCGGCCGCGCGGTCGGGCTCGAGGCTCGCGCGGATCGCGATGTACGGCCCGAACGTCGCGCGGAACAGCTCGCAGTAGCCGGCGGGGCCGCCGTCGACGCGCTCGACGTAGCGGCGGCGCGTGGTCCGGGCCGCGTCGCCGAACAGCTCGCGCACGTGCGCCTCGTCGCCCCACAGCACCGGCGGCGGCCCGTCGCCGTCGGGCGGCGCGTAGCCGCCGAGCAGCGCGAAGAACTCGGCCGCCGCGCCGACCGGCCGGAAGTTGATCATCCCGATCGTCCCGCCCGGCTTGCACACCCGCCGCAGCTCGCGCGCCACCGCCGCGTGGTCGGGAGCGAAGATCGCCCCGAACGAGGACGTCACCGCGTCGAACTCGCCGTCGCCGAACGGGAGCGCCTGGGCGTCGGCCGGGACCCACTCGAGCTCGACGCCGCGGGCGCGCGCCTCGGCGCGGCCGGCGGCGAAGTTCTCCGGCGTGATGTCGGAGGCGACGACGTCCGCGCCGGTCTCGGCGGCGCGGATCGCCACGTTGCCGGTGCCGGCGGCCACGTCGAGCACCCGCTGCCCGGGGCCGATGCCGCAGGCGGTCACCAGCTCCGGCCCGAGCTGCCAGACCGTGGCGGTGGCGAAGCGGTGGTAGTCGCCGAGCGCCCACATGGCGCGACCGTAGCGGGGCGGCGGTGGCGCGGTCTTCGCCCGGACGGGTCATCCCGCCCGCGCGCCAGGTGGCCCGACGTGGCTACAGCCCGGCGCGCACGGCGTGGGCGGCGGCGGCCGTCCGCGACGGCAGGTCGAGCTTGCGCAGCACGTGCGAGACGTGCCGGTGCACGGTGTGCTCGCTGACCACCAGCCGGGCCGCGATCTCGCGGTTCGTCAGCCCTTCGGCGAGCAGCGCGAGCACCTCGCGCTCGCGCGGCGTGAGCTCGGCCAGCGGCGGCTCGGCGCCGGCGCGGAGCGCGCGCAGCCGTTCGTCCGCGGCCGCCCGCTCGCGCGCCGCCGCGTCCGCTCGGCCGAGCGCGGCGAGGCTGGCCGCGAGCTCCCGCTGCGCGCCGGCGGCCTCGTACGGCGCCCCGCAGCGCTCGAACCCGTCGAGCGCGTCCTCGAGCAGCGCCCGCGCGCGGTCGTGGCTCCCGCCCGCCGCGGCGAGCGCGGCCTCGGCGCGGTCCGCGTTCGCGCGCACGAGCTCGGTCCCGGCCTGTCGCTCCACCGCGCGCAGCTGGTCGAGCGCCGCGGTGGCGACATTGACGTCGCCGCGCGTCGCGCGCGCGTGGACCAGCAGCTCCAGCGCGGGGGCGGCGGCCAGCCGCCGCTCGGCCGGCAGGGCGCGCAGCACCCGCTCCAGCAGGTCGACGGCGTCGTGCGCGCGCTCCGTGTCGAGCGCGAGGCGGGCGCGGCAGAGCTGTGCGGCCGAGGACGCGCCGGCGCGCTCGAGCAGCGCGGCGGCGTCGGCCGGCCGGCCCTGGCGCCGGCGCAGCTCGGCAAGCGTGACGAGCGGCCCGCCGACCCACGCCGGGCGCGAGTGCGCGAAGTCGTCGACCGCCGCCTCGAGCATCGCCTCGGCCTGCGGCCAGCGCCCGCGCCAGAGGTCGACGGTCCCGTACTCGGAGCGGCAGAACGCGAGCATGTAGCGCGACCCGTAGCGATCGGCGAACTCAGCGATGCGGTCGCACCACTCGACCGCGCGCCGGAGGTCGAGTACCGCGGCGCAGGCGCCGACCATGAAGCAGCATGCCCAGGCGCCGGCGATCGGGATCGTCGCGCCGCCGTCGAGCGCGGCGGCCGTCGCCTCGTCGAGGCGGCGCATGCCCTCCTCCACGCGCGCGCACGTGACCAGCGAAGCGCCGCCGAGCGCCAGCCCCAGCATGTCCAGGTCCGGCACGCCGAACCGCCGCCCGAGGTCGGCGGTCACTGCCGCCAGCTCGCTCGCCCGCGCGGTGTCGCCGCCCGCGTGCGCGATGTAGCCCTCGTGGAACGCGAGCCAGCCGTGCTCGGGCGCCGGGTCGAGCGGGTCGAGCAGGCGATGGGCGCGCCCCAGCCAGCCGTTCGCCACCGCCGCGGCGCCGCGGAAGTCGAGCTCGTCGGCGGCCAGCCAGGTGGCCATGCGCGCCGCGGCGGCGGGCTCGCCGCCGGCGGCGTAGAGGTGGAAGGCCCGCTCGCGGGCGGCGAACACGGCGTCGGCGTCGTCGAGCCACCACGCCGCCCAGCTCAGCCCCTCCTGCGCCGCCGCGGTCTCCCCGGCGGCGAGGAAGGCGGCGCGCGCCTCGTGCCAGCGCGCGTCCTCGAGCAGCGCCCAGCCGTCCACGCGCCCATTATCCGCCGTAGAACGCGATCGCCCGGTCCGCGAGCGCGCGCGTGTCACGCTCGTTGGCGATCGCGTTGAAGGCGATCGCGATGCCGGGGATCCAGCGGCGCGCGGCGCGCGAGACGGTGCGCTTGCCCGCGAACTGCAGCAGCCGCGACAGCAGCGCCTGCTCGCGCCCGCGCGCGAGCTTGCCGGTCAGGTACGACTCCGCGACCGTCTTGCCGACCCCGTCCAGCGCCCGCCGCGCGGTCTCCGGGTCGGGGTACAGGTCGCGCAGCACGAGCAGCTCGGCGGGCCGCATCGGGTCGCGCGGGTCGAACCCATAGGCGGCCGCGACGAAGAACACGAGCCGCGACTGGATCCAGGCGAGCAGCACGAGGTCGGGCACGGCGGTGAAGATGCCGCCGACGCCGGTGGCGGCGCCCTCGAACCGCGCCATCGCCGCATGGCGGCGCTTGGCCATCCTCCCGAGCTCGCGCCCGGACACGCCGAGGCGCGCGCGCTTCTCGGCCGCCCACCGCGCGGCGGCGGGCGCGTGCAGCTCGGAGGCCGCGAGCGCGATGTGCTCGGGCGCGCGCACCGGGTCCGCCCGCAGGCGGCTCCACAGTCCTTCGGGCACCTCCTGCGCAGGGTCCGTCACCTCCTCGCAATCTACCCGCGGGCACCGGTGTCGTACCGTGACGGACATGGCCAAGTGGTGGACTCTCGTCGCCGTCTGCATCGCGACGTTCATGCTCCTGCTCGACATCACCGTCGTGAACGTCGCGCTGCCGTACATCGAGCGCGACCTCGGCTCCTCGTTCGAGGACCTGCAATGGGTGGTCGACGCGTACGCGCTGACGCTCGCCGCCTTCCTGCTCACCGCCGGATCGGTCGCCGATCGGATCGGCCGCCGGCGCGTGTTCCTCGTCGGCCTCGCCGTGTTCACGGTCGCCTCGGCGCTGTGCGGCCTCGCCGGCACGCCGCTCGTGCTCAACCTCGCGCGTGGGCTGCAGGGCGTCGGCGGGGCGATGATGTTCGCCACCTCGCTGGCGCTGCTCGCCTCGGCCTACGGCGGGCGAGACCGCGGCACCGCGATCGGCATCTGGGGCGCCACGATCGGCGCCGCCGTGGCGGTCGGGCCGCTGATCGGCGGCGTGCTCGTCGAGTGGATCGGCTGGGAGGCGATCTTCTACGTGAACCTGCCGATCGGCGCCTACGCGATCGCGCTGACGCTGCGGCGCGTGCACGAGTCCAGCGACCCGCAGGCCGGCGGCGCCGACTGGGTCGGCACCGTGGTGTTCTCGGCCGCGCTTTTCCTGCTCGTGTTCGGGCTCATCCGCGGCAACGCGGAGGACTGGAACGGCGCGATCGTCGCGTGCCTGGTCGGCGCCGCGGCGCTGCTCGTCGCGTTCGTGGTGGTCGAGCGCACGACATCGCACCCGATGCTCGACCTGACGCTGTTCCGCAAGCCGTCGTTCGGCGGCGCGTCGATCGCCGCGTTCGTGCTGTCGGCGTCGATGTTCGCGATGTTCCTGTACCTGACGCTGTACGTGCAGAACGTCCTCGGCTACTCGGCGCTCGAGTCCGGCCTGCGGTTCATGCCGATCACGCTGATCTCGTTCGTCATCGCGCCGGTGTCGGGCAAGTTGTCCGAGCGCTACGGCGTGCGCTGGTTCCTCACGTTCGGCCTCGCGTTCGTCGGCGTCGGGCTGCTGCTGATGCGCGGGCTGGAGCCCGGCGACGACTGGACCGCCCTGCTCGCCGGCTTCATGATCGCCGGCGCCGGCATCGGCATGACCAACCCGGCGCTCGCCACCGCGGCGATCGGCGTCGTCGAGCCGCGCCGCTCCGGCATGGCCTCGGGGATCAACTCGACGTTCCGGCAGGTCGGCGTCGCCACCGGCATCGCCGCCTGGGGCGCGATCTTCCAGCACGTCGTGAGCAGCCGGTTCGCGGAGGAGGCGGCGCGCGCGCGGCTCCAGCGCCCGCGGGGGGTCGGCGGCGGCGCGGTCTCAGACTTCATCGCGTTCGGCGGCGCGCAGCGTACCGGCAACGGGACGCTGATCCGGGTCGCCGAGACGGCGTTCGACGCCGGCCTGAACTACATCCTGCTGATCGCCGCGATCCTCGCCCTGGTCGGGGCCGCCTGCTGCGCGCTGCTCGTCCGCCCAGCCGACTTCGTCGCCCACGCTCCCGCCGGCGCGCCCGCCGCCGCCGAGGCGTAGATGGCGCGCGTCCTCCTGCGCCCGCCGACGACGGCCGACGAGGACGAGTTCACCGCCAGCATGCGCGCGAGCCGCGCGCATCACCGGCCGTGGATCTACATGCCGGAGACCGCCGAGCGCTACGCCGCCTACCTCGCGCGCGTGGGTGATCCGCGCGCCGCGCCGTTCCTGGCCTGCCGGGTCGAGGACGGCGCGATCGTCGGCTTCCTCAACATCAGTGAGATCGTGCGCGGCTCCTTCAAGAGCGCGTTCCTCGGCTACGGCGGGGTGGCCCGCTTCGCCGGCCAGGGCTACATGAGCGAGGCGATGTGGCTGGTGCTGCACGAGGCGTTCGTGACGCTCGGGCTGCACCGCCTGGAGGCGAACATCCAGCCGGGCAACGCGGCCTCGATCAAGCTCGCCGAACGCTGCGGGTTCGAGCTCGAGGGCTTCTCGCCGCGCTACCTGAAGGTCGGCGGCCGCTGGCGCGACCACGAGCGCTGGGCGATCCGCGAGGAGACCTGGCGCGCCGCGCGGGCGCAGCGGTCCTGACGGAGAATCGTCACATCCGGGTATTCGGTCAGGATGGAGCCGGTGATCGAGCATCGCATGCAGCTGGCCGGGCACCGCACGCGCGTCCTCGAGCTCGAGGGCCGCGGGCCCGGGATCGTGCTGCTCCACGGCTGGGGCGATTCGGCCGACACCTGGCGGCCGCTGCTGGCCGAGCTGGCGGCGTGCGGGCGGCGCGCGATCGCCGTCGACCTGCCCGGCTTCGGCCAGGCGACCCGCCTAGCGCCCGGTGCGATCCTGCCGCAGCTCGACGCGTTCGCGATCGCGCTCGTGCAGGAGTGGGGCGCGGGCGAGCCGGTGGTGATCGCCGGCAACTCGCTCGGCGGCTGCGTGGCGCTGCGGCTCGCGGAGAGCCCCGAGCTGCCGCTCGCCGGCGTCGTCCCGGTCGCGCCCGCGGGCCTGGAGATGCCCGGGTGGTTCGACGTCGTCGAGCGCGACCCGATCGTGCGGCGGCTGCTCGACATCCCGATCCCGGTGCCGGGTGCGCTCGTGCGCTCGCTCGTCGGCGGCGCGTACCGGCAGCTCGCCTTCTCGCACCCGAAGGCCGGGCAGCGCCAGGTCGTCGACGCGTTCGCCACGCACCACGGCTCGCGGCAGCGCGCGGCCGCGCTGATCGAGTCCGGGCGCGGCCTGCTGCCCGAACTGGCCACCGCGCCGTTCGACCTCGCGGCGATCGCCTGCCCGGTGCTGCTCGTGTGGGGCGCGCGCGACCGCATGGTCCCGCACACGGGCGCGCGCGTGGTGCTCGACGCGCTGCCCGCCACCCGCGTGGAGCTGATCGAGGGCTGCGGCCACTCCCCGCAGGTCGAGGCGACCGAGCAGCTCCTCGAGCTCCTGCTCGACTTCTCCTCCTGAGAGGCTTGCGCTGATGATCGGGCTCGCCGACGTCGCCGGCGCGGCGTCCAACCTCTACACGACCACGGTCGGCGGCGGGCTCGCCGACCTGCGGCGGATGTCCGCGACGGTGATCGACACCGGGCCGCAGCGCACGCTCTCGCGCTACGACAGCTCGCGCCGCCGCCGCGGCGCGCCCGTGCTGCTCGTGCCGCCGCTCGCGGCGCCGGCGGTCTGCTTCGACCTGCGGCGCGGCTGCTCGCTGGCCGAGCACCTCGTCACGACCGGCCGGCGGACGTACCTGCTCGAGTACGGCGACATCAACTACGGCGACCGCGACCTCGGGCTCGAGCACTGGATCGAGGACGTCATCCCGGCCGCCATCCGCGCCGCGGCCGCGGACGCCGGGCGGCCCGTGCGCGCGGTCGGCTGGTGCCTGGGCGGGATCATGACGCTGCTCGCGCACGCGATGGACGCGGACCTGCCGGTCGAGGAGATCGCGCTGGTCGCCAGCCCGTTCGACTTCTCCAAGGTCCCGCTCATCGCGCCGCTGCGGCCGATCGACGCGCTCACCCGCGGCCAGGTCGTAACGCAGCTCTACCGCGCGCTCGGTGGCGCGCCGGCCCCGGTCGTCAAGCGCGGGTACCAGCTCGCCGGGATCGAGAAGTACGTGATGAAGCCGTGGACGATCGCGTCCCATCTCGGCGATCGGGACCTGCTCGCGCAGATCGAGGCGGTCGACGCGTTCATGGGCCGCATGCACGCCTACCCCGGGCGCACCTTCGGCCAGCTCTACCACCGCTTCTTCCGCACGAACGACCTCGCCGACGGACGACTGGCGCTCACCGACCGCACGATCGACCTCGCCGACGCGACGGCCCCGCTGCTGGCGATCGGCGGCCGCGGCGACGGGATCGCGCCTGTGCCGGCGTGCCACCACGTCGGCGATCTCGTCCCGAACGCCGCCTCGGTCGCGCTCGAGACGGCGCTCGGCGGCCATCTCGGTGTGCTCACCGGGCGGGCCGCGCGCGCCACGACCTGGAAGCTGCTCGACGGCTTCGTGGACGCACGGGGCGTTGCAGCAGGTGGCAAGCGCTGAGCGCGCATGTACGCTCCGGCGCGATGCGCGCGTGGGTGGGGGTCGCCGTCGTCGTCCTCACGATGTCAGCGAGCGCGCCGGCACGGGCGGAGCCGGTCATCCCGGTGGGCGCCACGGCGGCGGGTCTCGACATCGGTGGACTCACGCTGTCCGATGCTGCGGACCGGCTGGCGGGCGCGTTCTCGTTCCCGCTGAGCCAGCCGATCGAGGTCCGCGTCGCGGGCCACCGGCGCATGCTCGAGCCGGCGGCGATCGGCCTCTCCTTCGACCCGCGCAGGACGGCGCGGCGAGCGAATATCGCGGCGAGGGCGGCGCCGGCGGAAGCGGACGGCGACCACGACGTCGACGTACCGCTGTACGTGAGCTACGACGGCTCGGCGCTCGCGGCGTTCACCGAGGCCGTCGACCGCGTCTCCGACGTGGTGCCGCGCAACGCGCGGCTGCGCCTGGGGGTGCGCCGGATGGTGCTGCACCGCGCGCGCATGGGCTGGTCGATCGACGAGAGCGCGCTCGCCGCGGCGCTCGACCCGCTGCTCGCCGACCCCTATGCCGCCCGCGTGCTCCGCGCCACGCGTGAGCGGGTGCCGCCGGCGGTCAACGCCAACGATCTGCGCCACCGCTTTCGAACCATCGTGACCGTCGACCGCCGGCACTTCCGCCTGCGCTACTTCCGCAACCTCAAGCGCCGCGAGAGCTACCGCGTCGCGGTCGGGATGCCCGGCCACCCGACGCCGGCCGGGCGCTACACGATCCTCAACAAGGCGAAGCACCCGAAGTGGAGGGCGCCCGACAAGCGGTGGGCGGGCGCGTACGCGAACGAGGTCGTCAGGGGCGGAGCGGCCGCGAACCCGCTGAAGGCGCGCTGGCTCGGGATCGTCGGCGGCGTCGGGATCCACGGCACCGCCGACGAGGCGTCGATCGGCTCGCGCGCGTCGCACGGCTGTATCCGCATGCGCGTCGCCGACGTCGTCGATCTCTATCGGCGCGTGCCGGTCGGCAGCACCGTGTTGATCCGCTGAGCGGGTGCGCGCCCAGTTTCAGGACCGATGGCCGACTCACGGTGCAGGGCACTCACCAACCTGCCCGTTCGACTCGTTGGCCGGTCACCGGTCGGGGTAGGGTCGGCGCCACATGCCAGCGCGGTTGCGACCACCTGCCGACGCCGATGCCGAAGCGGTCCTCGAGGTGATTCTCGCGCGCGACCGCGCGGACCTCGGCGTGCCGGACTTCACGCTCGAGGACCTGCGCGCCGATTGGGCGTCGCCCGGGCTCAGGCTCGAGGATGACGCGCGCGTGTCCGCGCGCGCGGGCGCGATCCACGGATACGCGATCCTGCTCGGCGACGACGCCATCGTGATCGTCCACCCCGACGCCGAGGGGAACGGCGACGGCACCGTGCTGCGGCGGTGGGCGGAGGCGCGGGCGGCCGAGCGAGGCACCGCCGTCCTGCGCCAGTTCGCCTACGGGGCCAACGACCGCGCGCGCGACCACCTGCGCGCTGCCGGCTACGCGCCGGCCCAGCACTACTTCCGCCTGCGCGCCGACCTGGCCGAGGTGCCGCCGGCGCCGGACTCGCCGCTGCGAACGTTCGACGCCGCGCGCGACGAGGCGGCGGTCCACGCGCTCATCCAGGACGCGTTCGCCGAGATCGAGGGGCACGAGTTCCTCCCGCTCGACCGCTGGCGGGCGAAGACGATCGCCAAGGAGGGCCACGACCCGTCGCTGTGGCTGCTGCTCGACGACGACGAAGGTCTGGCCGGCGCGGGGCTCGGCGAGCGCTGGGAGGACGGCGCCGGCTACGTGGCCGAGCTCGCGGTGGCGGCGCGGGCGCGCGGGCGCGGTCACGGGCGGACGCTGCTGCTCGGGCTGTTCGAAGCGTTCCGGCGCGCCGGGCTCACGCATGCCGAGCTGGGCGTGCACGGGCGCAACCGGGGCGCGCTGCGGTTGTACGAGTCCGTCGGCATGCGGCCGACGTGGCAGGCCGAGCGCTGGGAGAAGCGACTTGGACCAGCCTGACGTCGCACGGATCGCGGCGCGAGCCACGCAGGCGGGACGCCTCGGGCTCGACACGGAGTTCATGCCCGAGGGGCGGTACCGCCCGCTGCTGTGCCTCGTGCAGGTCGTCGTCGAGAACGACGTGTGGGTGCTCGACCCGCTCGCCGGGTTCGACCCTGCGCCGCTGGCGGCCGTGCTGGCTGATCCGGCCGTGGAGCTCGTCGTGCACGCCGGCCGCCAGGACGTGGCGATCCTGCGGCGCGAGTGGCGGACCGACGTCACGTCGGTGTTCGACACGCAGGTCGCCGCCGGCTTCGCGGGCTTCTCCGCGCAGGCCGGCTACAGCGGGCTGCTGCACGACGTCCTGCGCATCCGCCTGCCCAAGACCGCGAGCTTCACCCGCTGGGACGCGCGGCCGCTGACCGGCGAGCAGGTCCGCTACGCGCGCGGCGACGTCGAGCACCTGCTGCCGCTGGCCGACGACATCCGCGCCCGGCTCGAGCCGCGCGGGCGGCTCGAATGGGCGCGCGAGGAGTGCCGCGTGGTCGCGCTGGCGTCCGACGAACGCGACCCCGAGGAGGTCTGGCGGCGGCTGCCGCGGGCCGCCGGCCTGGATCCGCGCGAGCGCGCGGTGGCGCGTGAGCTGGCCGCCTGGCGCGAGCGCACCGCCGAGCGCGAGGACCGGCCGGTCGGCGCCGTCGTGCGCGATCCGACGGTGGTCGAGCTGGCCAAGCGCCAGCCGTCGGGCCGGCGCGAGCTGGCGCAGATCCGCGGCGTGAACCCCGACGTCGTGCGCCGCCGCGGCGAGGACATCATCGCGGCGATCCAGCGCGGCAAGGCCGCGCCGCCGATCAGCGTCGACGAGGGCGAGCGGCTCGGCACCGAGGCGCAGGACGGGCCGGTGATCGCGCTCGCCGAGTCGCTCGTCCGCGCTCGCGCGCAGGAGGCCGGCCTCGCGTACGAGCTGATCGCTGCGCGCGCCGACCTCGCCCCGATCGTCGTGTCGGTCCGGCGCGGCGACGCCGAGCCGGACGTGCGCACGCTGCGCGGCTGGCGGCGCGAGCTGGTCGGCGCCGAGCTGCTCGAACTGCTGGCCGGCCGCCGGGCCCAGCGCGTGGGCCCCGGCGGCCGGATCGACGTCGACGGCTAGAGCCCCTTGCGCTGGGCGATCACTGGGCCGGCCATGGCGGCGGCGAGTATGAGCGAGAGGAGCGCGGCGGCATTGAGGGATGGCACGGGAGGGGGGTGGCTTACGTTTGTCCGCTATGGGCGGACATTCGTTAGCCACCGTCTTCCTTACTCAGAGCAGTTGACGTTCGCCGGCATCACTGGTACAACCAGTCGCCGTGACTGGTACAACCAGTGCGCGCATCTACGAGGACCTCCGAGCACGGATCCTGGCCGGCGATCTCGGCGAGCTCCCGTCCGAGCGCCGACTGGCCGAGGACCTCGGCGCCAGCCGTCACGCCGTGCGCGAGGCGCTCAAGCGCCTGCAGCAGGCCGGCCTCGTCAGGATCAGCCAGGGCGGCGCCACGCGCGTGCGCGACTGGCGGCGGCACGGTGGGCTGGAGCTGCTGCTCGAGCTCGACGAGCTTCCCGCCGGCCTGGAGATCGAGCGGGCGATCCTCGAGATGCGCGCGAGCGTTGGCGCCGACGCGGCGCGCCGCTGCGCCGCGCGGGCGAACGCCGTGGTCCGCGCAGAGCTCGAGGCGCGGGCGGAGATGCTCGCGGCCGAGGTCGCGCTCGACGCGCGGAACGCGATCTACGAGGCGTTCTGGGACCTGATCATCGACGGCGCCGACAATCTCGCCTACCGGCTCGCGCTTAACACGCTCGTAAGCGGCCAGCAGGCGCTGGACCTCGACGCGCGGCTGATCGCGGCCGAGCTCGACGACCCCGGCGCGATCCGCGCGCTCGCCGCGGCGATCGCCGTCGCCGACGCGGACGCCGCGCACGCGCGCGCCCGCGAGCTCCTGGAGCGGTCCGCCTGATGGTCGAGGTCCTCTACTACGCGATCCCGTTCTTCGTCCTGCTGCTCGTCGTCGAGGCGATCAGCTTCCGCCACTACCACGAGGACGCCCTCGTCGGCTACGAGCTCGCCGACACGCGCACGAGCGTCACGATGGGGCTCGGCAACGTGACGATCAACGTCGCCTGGAAGCTCGGCGTCCTCACGATCTACGCCGCGTTGTGCGAGCTCACCCCGCTGCGGCTCGACAACCACGATTGGTGGCTCTGGGTCGCGCTGTTCCTCGCCGACGACCTCGCCTACTACTGGTTCCACCGGATCTCGCACGTGAGCCGGTTCTTCTGGGCCAGCCACGTCGTCCATCACTCGAGCCGGCACTTCAACCTGTCGACCGCCCTGCGCCAGACGTGGGTGCCGATGACCTACCTGCCGTTCTGGCTGCCGCTGCTGCTCGTCGGCTTCCCGCCGTGGATGGTCCTGCTCGCGCAGTCGTGGAGCTTGATCTACCAGTTCGGCCTGCACACCGAGCGCATCGGGCGCCTGCCGCGGCCGATCGAGGCCGTGTTCAACACGCCGAGCCACCACCGCGTCCACCACGGCGCCAACGAGCAGTACCTGGACCGCAACTACGGCGGCATCCTGATCGTCTGGGACCGGATCTTCGGGAGCTTCATCCCCGAGTCCGAGCGCGTGCGCTACGGGCTGACGAAGAACATCGACGCGCACAACCCCGTGCGCGTGGCGTTCGGCGAGTACGCCGCGCTCATGCGCGACCTGCGTGCGGCGCGGGGGTGGCGGTTGCGCGCGCAGATCGCGTTGCGCGGGCCCGGCTGGCGCCCGTAGTGCCGGCCACGGCCAGACTTCCGGATCACCGTGTGTCGACCACTTCGAAGTCGCGCCCCGACAGCACGTCGAGCGCCTGCAGCTGGTCGTTGTCCCAGCGCGGGCTCGGCACGCCCGAGACGAACCAGTCGGACCCGTTGTCGGCCACGATCAGGCCGTAGGTCCGCATCGCCTGGGCCACCCGGCGCGCCTGGCGCGGGAAGCGCGCGATGTCGACGCTCGCCTTCAGTCGCAGCCGCTCGCCCATCCGCGGCAGCGACGGGTCGCTGCGGTCCGACGCCTGGTGGCGGGCGGGCCAGACGAACGCGCTGCGCGTCTCGGAGACCGTCACGCGCAGTGCGTGGCGGATCGGCCCCTTCCCGGGCCGCGCGAGCAGGGGCAGGATCGGGAGGCCCGCCGCGTCGGCCGACGTCCAGCCCTTCGGGCGCGCCCGGAACCGGCGCAGGTTCCACGTCGCGCCCGAGCCGGCGCTCCAGCGGCCGTTCTCGCGCCGCAGCGCGTACAGCTCGAAGAGCTTGCAGCGCGAGCGGTCGACCAGCAGCGCGTGGCGGTCCCCGCCGCCCTCGATCCTCACGTTCGGCGGGATCGGGTAGCGGACGCGGTCGGACTCGTCGGCGTAGGCGAAGCGGACCTTCGAGCGGTGCGTCCGGCGGTTGACGACCGTGTACGGGATGCCGATCGGGCTGCCCTCCCAGCGGCCGGACCCGAAGTCGGCATGGAAGTGGTCGTCGAGCCCGATTGAACGGACGATCGCAGCAGAGTTCGCGGCGACCGGCATGTGGTCGACGCGCTGGTTGGTGGCGAACGACGGCCCGAACAGCGGGCAGCCCACGATCGTGGCGGCGGTGGCGGCGACTCCCAGCATCGCCGGATATTCAAGCGCGTCAGCGCGCGAAGTCCGCTGCGTCCACGAGACCCTGGCGCAGCGCTTGGATCATCGTCTCGACCTCGGCGGCCATCCGCGTGCGGTCGAGCTTCTCGAACGCGCGCGCCAGCGTGTCCATCCGGCGGTCGAGCTCGAGGTCGAAGCGCGTCGCGACCGCGTTCGCGACGGTCACCTCGCGCCAGGTGTCGCAGGCGCCGCAGCGCAGCAGCATCCACCAGTGCGTGTCGCCGACGGGCTCCCAGTCGACGGGGTTCACGAAGTCGGCCTTGCACATCGCGCAGGACTCCAGGTGCAGGTCCGGGTCCGGCTGAGCGGCCTTGCCCCGGAGGCGATTGCGCGCGCGATCGAACATGACAGCCCGAGTATTCGGCAGTTGCGCCCCGGTTTGGAGCCGGATACCACCAATTCGGGGGTAGGGCCTACCGTACGTTTGACTGGGTCGAGGGTTCCCGCGTAGCGTGAGCGCCGCCGATGCGCGCGCTGGCGAGGATCGTGACGGGGCGCCGAACCAAGTGGTTCGTCCTGCTCGCCTGGGTGGTGCTGCTGTCCGCGCTCGCACCGCTCGGTCAGAAGCTCGGCGACGTCACCGACAACCGAACCGAGAGCTTCCTGCCGCCGAACGCCGAGTCGACGGAGGCGCTGCGGATCCAGGAGCAGCGCTTCGCGGGCGGCGAGACCGTCGGCGGCCTCGTCGTCTACCAGCGCGACGGCGGGCTCACGCCCGCGGACCGCGACGCCATGACCGCCGACGCCGCGGCGGCCGCCAAGACGCTGCCGCTCGTCGGCAAGCCGTCGGACCCGGTCGTCTCGCCGGGCGGCGAGGTCGCGTACTTCGCGGTGGCGCTGCCCGACGACAACGACAAGATCGCCGGCTGGGGCAAGGACCTGCGTGAGGCGGTCCGCTCGGGCGACCGCGACGGGCTGAACGTATACGTCACCGGTGGCGTCGGCTTCAACGCCGACTTCGAGGAGGTCTTCGGCGACATCGACGTGAAGGTCCTGGGCGTCACGGTCGTGCTCGTGATCGCGCTGCTGTTGCTGATCTACCGCGCGCCGCTGATCGCGCTGATCCCGCTCGTGGTCGTCGGGATCGCCTACAGCATCGCTCAGGGCTTCGTCTACCTGTACGCCAAGTCGGGCGCGACGGTGAGCGACAACGGCGCCACGATCCTCGTCGTCCTGATGTTCGGTGTCGGGACCGACTATTGCCTCTTGCTGGTGTCCCGCTACCGCGAGGAGCTGGGGCGCTACCAGGACAAGCACGAGGCGATGGAGCACGCGCTACGGCGCGCGGGGCCGCCGATCCTCGCCAGCGGCTTGACCGTCGCCCTGACGATGCTCGTGCTGCTGCTCGCCGACGTCGGCAGCACGCACTCGCTCGGTCCGGTCTCGGCGATCGGCGTGACGGTGGCGTTCGTCGCCGGCCTCTCGCTGCTGCCCGCGCTGCTTACGGTGGCGGGCCGCCGCGGTTTCTGGCCGCGCCGCGCCATCGTCGCGTTCCACCCCGAGGGGCCGCCGGAGGAGCACGCCGGCATCTGGCGCCGGGTCGGCGCCCGGGTCCTGCAGCGGCCGGCCTCGGCGCTCGCGGTCACGCTCGTGCTGTTCACGGCCGGCGCGTTCGGGCTGCTGGCCTACAAGGAGGACTACAGCGTCACCGGTTTCTTCAAGAAGCAGACCGAGAGCGCCGACGGCTTCGACGTCCTGCGCAGCTCGCTCCCCGCCGGCGCGCTCGTGCCGACGACCGTGCTCGTCGTGCGCGACGGCGGGCAGGTCAGCGACGCCGACGTGGCGGCGGTCCGCAAGACCGCGCTCGGGGTGCGCGGCGTCGCGTCGGTCGACAGCGGCAGCGCTCGCTCGACCGACGGCTCGGCCGCGCGGCTCACCGTGATCTTCGACGACGACCCGTTCGAGGCCTCGGCGCTCGATCGCGCCGAGCTGCTGCGCGACCGATTGCACGCCGCCGCGCCGGCCGGGACCCGTGTGCTGGTCGGCGACGGCAGCGCCGTGCAGGCCGACTTCAACGACGCGGCGGCGCGCGACCTCCAGCTGATCGTGCCGCTCGCGCTGCTCGTGATCTTCGTGATCCTCGCCGTGCTGCTCGAGGCGATCGTCGCCCCGCTGCTGCTGATCGGCTCGGTGGTCATCTCGTTCGTCGGGACGCTCGGGCTGTCGATCCTGTTCTTCCGCTTCGTGATCGGCGACGCCGGCGTCGACAACTCGCTGCCGACCTACGCGTTCATCTTCCTCGTCGCGCTCGGGATCGACTACACGATCTTCCTGATGAGCCGCGTGCGCGAGGAGGCGCGCCGGTACGGCACCCGCGAGGGCACGCTGCGCGCGCTGGCGGCGACCGGGCCGGTGATCACGAGCGCGGGCATCATCCTCGCCGGCACGTTCTCGGTGCTGATGACCCTGCCGGTCACGTTCATCTTCGACCTCGGGTTCATGGTCGCCGTCGGCATCCTGCTCGACACGTTCGTGGTCCGCACGATCATGGTCCCGGCGATCATCGAGCTGGTCGGCGACCGCGCGTGGTGGCCGTCGACCGCGACCGGCGGCGGGCACACGATGCACGAGACCGAGCAGGACCGCGTGACCGCGTGAATGTGCTGGTGGCCGGCGCGGCCGGCGGAATCGGCGGCGCCTGCGTCGGGCGGCTCGAGCGGGACGGGCATCGCGTGCTGGGGGTCGACCGCGAGCGCGTCGACGTCACGCGGCCCGGCGGCGCCGAGGAGGCGGTGGCGGAGGCCGAGCGGCTCGGGCCGCTGGAGGGCGTCGTGCACGCGGTCGGGATGAGCGGCCGCAGCCTCGGCGACGGGCCGCCGAGCGCGTGCACGGACGAGGGCTGGGCCGAGGTGCTGCGCGTCAACCTCGAATCGGCGTTCCGGCTGCTGCGCGCGGCCTTTCCCGCGTTCCGGCGTGCCGGCGGCGGGTCGTTCGTGGCCGTCGGCTCGGTGCTCGCCGAGCACGCCGACCCCGACTTCCTGACGGCCGCCTACGCGACCGGCAAGGCGGGCCTGCGCGGGCTCGTGCGGACCGCGGCTCTCGAGGGCGCGGCCGAGGGGATCCGCGTGAACGTCGTCGAGCCCGGCCTTGCCGACACGCCGATGGCGCGCCGCGCGATCGGCGACGAGCGGATCGCCGCCCGGCTGCGCGAGCTGCAGCCGCTCGGCGGCGGCGCGGTGTCCGCCGACGCGGTCGCGGAGGCGGTCTGCTGGCTGCTCTCGCCCGCCGCCTCCCGGACCACCGGCGTCCATCTGCCGGTCGACGGCGGCTGGACCGTGCGGTGACGTAGGCTGAAGGCATGTGCCGAAACATCCGCACGCTCTACAACTTCGAGCCCGCCGCGACCGACGAGGAGGTCCGCGCGGCCGCGCTCCAGTACGTCCGCAAGGTCAGCGGGTTCACCAAGCCCTCGCGCGCGAACGAGGAGGCCTTCAACCGGGCCGTCGACGCCGTCGCGCACGCCTCGATGCACCTGCTGGCCGAGCTCGAGACGACCGCTCCGCCGAAGGACCGAGAGGTCGAGGCGGCCAAGGCGCGGGCCCGCGCGGCCGAGCGCTACGCCGCTTGAGATGCCCGAGGCGCGGATCGAGGAGACCGAGACCGGCAAGGTCCCGGCCGACGACGGCTGGTTCATCCTCAACGCCGCCGAGATCGGCTGGGCGACAGTCGAGAACGGCGGCAGCTGGTGCGTCTTCGAGTCGCCGGCGGCGCGATCACGCACGCTCGGCATCGGCATCCACGTGCTGTGGCCCGGCGAGGCGCCGGGCATGTACCACGCCGAGGACCAGCAGGAGGGCTTCCTCGTGCTGTCCGGCGAGTGCCGGCTGATCGTCGAGGGCGAGGAGCGCCGGATGGGCTCGTGGGACTACTTCCACTGCGCGCCGAACACCGGGCACATCACGATCGGCGCCGGCGACGGCCCGTGCGCGATCCTCATGGTCGGCACGCGGTCGCCGGACGAGGTCACGCGCTATCTGCCCGAGCCCGCCGCCGCCCGCTACGGCCACTCGGTCGCGACCGAGACCGGCTCGTCGGAGGAGGCCTACAAGGACCGCCCGCCGATCCGGCCGGCGCGCTCGCCCTGGCCGCTGCGATGAGTTTCTCGTCGCCGGACGGTCTTAACGGCATCTTGGACGACGAGGAGAGTGATCCATGCCGCGAGTACTGGTGCTGGTGGGGACGCGCAAGGGGTGCTTCGTGCTCGAGAGCGACGGCGACCGCCGCGACTGGAGCGTGCGCGGCCCGTACTGCGAGGGCTGGCCGATCTATCACGCCGTGCACGACCCGGGGTCCGGCGCGCTGTACGCGGCGGCCGCGAGCGAGTGGCACGGCGCGGGCGTGTGGCGCAGCGAGGACCTCGGCGAGACGTGGGAGGTCTCCAGCGAAGGGCTGAACTACGGCGACGGCGAGCTGAAGCTCTCGAAGGTCTCCGGCCTCACCCCCGCGCACGGGCGGCTGCTCGCCGGCGCGGAGGCGGCCGGCGTGTTCGAGAGTCGCGACGGCGGGCGCACGTGGGCGCTGCTGTCGACGCTCGACGGCCAGCCGGGCCGCGGCGACTGGAACGATCCCGCCAAGCAGCCGCCCGGCCATCTCGGGCTGCCGGCGATCCTCCCGCACCCCGACGATCCGGCGCGCTTCTGGGCCGTCGTCCAGGGCTACGGGATCTTCGAGACGACCGACGACGGCGGCTCGTGGACGCCGCGCAACCGTGGCCTGCGGGCCGACTGGCCGCTCGACGATCCCGCGGTCGGCTACTGCGTCCACAAGCTCGTCATGTCCCCGGCCGACCACGACCGGCTCTACCAGCAGAACCACTGCGGCATGCACCGCAGCGACGACATGGGCGCCTCGTGGACCGAGATAACCGAGGGGCTGCCGAGCGACTTCGGCTTCGCCGCTGCCGCCCACCCGCACGACCGCGACTCGTTCTACGTGATCCCGCTCGACGCCGGGCACGGCCGCTTCATGCCCGAGGGTCACGCGGCGGTCTGGCGCACGCGCGACGCCGGCGCGAGCTGGCAGCGGCTCGACGAGGGCCTCCCGCACCGCGACGCCCACCTCGGCGTCCTGCGCGAGGGCATGGCGATTGACGCGCTCGACGAGCCAGGGCTGTACTTCGGCACCAGCACCGGCCAGCTGTTCGCGAGCACCGACGAGGGCGAGACCTGGTCGGAGATCGCGAGCTACCTCCCGGGCATCGCCTCGGTCGAGGTCGCGGTGGTGGAGTAGCGCGATGGCCGACGTGCACCTCCCGCCGACGCTGCCGCCGCTGTTCGCGGACCTGCCGCGCCGGCTCGACGTCGAAGCGGCGACCGTCGGCGAGGCGATCGCGCGGCTCGACGACCGCTGGCCGGGCCTGCGCGACCGCTTGTGCGAGCCAGGCCCGGTCCTGCGCCCGCACGTCAACGTCTTCGTCGACCGCGAGCGCGCGGCGCTCGACACCGAGCTCGCCGCCGGCTCGCGCGTCGACGTGATCGCGGCGATCAGCGGGGGCTGAGGGCGACGAGCGGAGCGAGCAGCGCGCGCTGCACGGCGACGCCGAGCAGCGGTGCATGGGCGACCCGGTCGTAGCGCCGCGCCAGCTTGGCGAGGGTCAACGGGTTGCGCGGCAGCCCGCGGCGGCCCATCCGGCCCGCCTGCGCCATCGCGATCACCTCGGCGAACATGTCCTCCATGTCGAGCGCGGGGCGGACCTCGATCCGCAGCCGCGCCTCCTCGTCGCCCGCGTTGGCGAACGAGTGCATGACACCGGGCTCGACCTCGATCACGTCGCCGGGCTCGGCGATGTGGGTGCGCAGGCCGACGCGGAAGCGCATGCGGCCGGCGACGACCTCGAAGCGCTCGGTCTGGATCGGGTGCACGTGCGGCATCGGCACCGCGCCGCCGGGGCGCAGCGCGAAGTCGAACGCGAGCAGCTCGCCCCCGGTGGATGCGGCGGTGTGGGTGAAGGTGAAGCGCTCGCCGGTGACCGGGTTCTCGAGCGTCTGGCCGGGAGTGATCGTCATGACCAGGAGTCAACCGGCGCAGATCGAGACTGTCCATGGTCTAGAGATGCAATGTCATACGCGAGCGTCTAACATCCCGCGTATGGATGCGATCGCCGGCCTGCTCGACGGACCCCGCGCCCGCGAGGCGTTCCTCCTGCGCGCGGTCATGGACCCACCGTGGTCGATGCGGATCCGCGACGAGGAGCCGCTCACCGTCGTGGCGATGGTGCGCGGCAGCGCGTGGCTCGGGCACGACGACTGCGAGCCCGTGGCGCTCGAGCCGGGCGACGTCGCGGTCGTGCTCGGGCCGGACCACTACACGGTCGCCGACGACCCGGCCACGGAGCCGGACATCATCATCCACCCCGGCCAGCGCTGCGAGACGCGCGACGGGCGTCCGCTCGTCCAGAGCATGGACCTCGGCGTTCGCAGCTGGGGCAACTCGACCGACGGCGAGACGGTGATGCTCGTCGGCACCTACCACCTCGACGGCGAGGTGAGCGGGCGCCTGCTGCGGGCGCTCCCGCGGCTGCTCGTGCTGCGCGACGACGAGTGGGACTGCCCGGTCATCCCGCTGCTGGCGACCGAGATCGTCAAGGACGACCCGGGCCAGGAGGCGGTGCTCGACCGGTTGCTCGACCTGCTGCTGATCGCCGTCCTGCGTGCCTGGTTCGCGCGGCCCGACGCCGAGGCGCCGGCCTGGTATCGGGCCAACGCCGATCCGGTCGTCGGCCGCGCGCTGCGGATGCTCCACCACAACCCCGCCCACCCGTGGACGGTGGCGCGGCTGGCGCACGAGGCCGGCGTGTCGAGGGCGACGCTCGCCCGCCGCTTCCAGGAGCTCGTCGGCGAGCCGCCGATGAGCTTCCTCACCGGCTGGCGGATCGCCCTGGCGTCCGACCTGCTGCGCGAGCCGGGCACGACGGTCGGCGCGGTCGCGCAGCAGGTCGGCTACGGCACGCCGTTCGCGTTCTCGACCGCGTTCAAGCGCGTGCGCGGCGTGAGCCCGCAGCAGTACCGGATGGCCACGGCTGCGGCCGCCTAGGCGCCGATGACGATCGTCTGAAGCTCCGTCAGGCGCTCCAGCGCGTGCCGGCCGCCGACGCGGCCGGTACCGCTGGCGGTGCCCGCGCGGCCGCCGAACGGCAGGTGGTTCTCCCAGTAGTTCGTGGTCTCGTTGATGTTCACGAGGCCGGTGTGGACCTGGTCCGCGAACCGCAGGCCGTCCATCACGTCGCCGGTGAAGATCGCCGCCAGCAGCCCGTACGGTGAGGCGTTGGTGAGCTCGATCGCCCGCTCGAGCGAGCCGACGGGCACGATCGGGGCGATCGGGCCGAACGTCTCTTCGCGCGCGGCCTCGGCGTCGGGGCTCACGCCGTCGAGAATCGTCGCCTGCCAGTAGAGCGGCGTCGGGAAGCCGCCGTCGCGGGCGCCGCCCGCCACCACGGTCGCGCCGCGCTCGACCGCGTCCTCGACGTGCGCGTCCATCTTCGCCGCCACCGGCTCGTTGTTGAGCGGGCCCATCGTCGTCTCGGCCGCGAACGGGTCGCCGAGCCGCACCTCGTCGGCGACCTTGCCGGCCAGGCGCTCGACGAACTCGTCGCGGACGCGCTCGTGCACGAGTAGCCGCTCGCCCGCCGTGCAGCTCTGGCCGGCGCAAAGGAAGCACGCGCTGATGGCCGCCGCGGCGGCCGCGTCGACGTCGGCGCCGTCCAGCACCACCAGCGGTCCGTTGCCGCCCATCTCCAGCAGCAGCGTCTTGCCGGCCGCGCGCTCGGCGATCCGCCGGCCGGTCGCGGTGGAGCCGATGAAGCCGACCGCCGCCGTCCCCGGGTTCGCCACCAGCTCGTCGCCGACCACCGGGCCCGGACCGAGCACGAAGTTGAACACGCCCGGGGGGAGGTCGGCGTCCGCCACGCACTCCGTCAACAGCCCGGAGCAGACCGCCGTGCTCGGCGCCGGCGTCCACACGACGGTGTTGCCGGTGGCGAGCGCCGGGGCGACGATCTCGGCCGGCATCGTGTACGGCCAGTTCCACGGCGTCACGACCGCGACCGCGCCGAGCGGGCGCCGCATCAGCAGCACGCGCGCCCCCGGCGTCGAGCTGTTGGGGATCGAGCCCTCGAGCCGGATGCCGTCCTCGGCCGCCGCGCGCCACATGGCGATCAGCTCGTCGACCTCGTCGTACGACTCGGAGTGGAGCGGCTTTCCCTGGTCGAGCGTGCACGCGCGGGCCAGCTCGTCACGCCGGCGCGCGCACGCGTCGGCCACGCGGTGCAGCGCCGCAGCGCGCGCGAACGCGGTCTCCGCCGCCCAGCCGGGGAACGCCTTGGCGGCGGCCGCGATCGCCTGCCGCGCGTCCTCGCGGTCGCCCTTGGCGACGGCGCCGAGGTCCTCGCCCGTCGCCGGGCTGGACGCGCGGTCCTCCGCTCCGTCCAGCGCCGCGCGCCAGTCGCCGCCGACGAACATGCGGGTGAGCGTCATCGAGCCCTCTCTCTCGGCTTGCCGTTCGGGAACCGACGATATATAAGTCGAATTCCAGTTGCATCCAAGGGTCGGTAGCCAATGAGCGACATCCTCGAGGACATCGTCTCCGAGGGCGAGCGCCTGCTCGGGATCGCCGAGCAGGAGGGGGTGCCGCTGCGGCTGTTGGGCGGGGTGGCGGTGCGGCTGAAGGCGACCGACGTGCCGGCCGCGCTCACGCGCGAGTACAAGGACATCGACTTCGCCGTGACGAAGAAGGGCGGCGGAGCGGCCGACAAGCTGCTGCGCAACGCCGGATACGAGCCGCACGTCGCCTTCAACGCCATGCACGCCCGTGAGCGAGGGCTCTACTACGACGAGGCCAACGGCCGCCAGGTCGACCTCTTCATCGACGCGTTCCGGATGTGCCACGAGATCCCGCTCGGCAAGCGGCTGGAGGTCGAGACCCAGACGGTGCCACTGGCGGAGCTGATGCTCACCAAGCTCCAGATCATCGAGGTCAACGAGAAGGACATCCGCGACACGGTGCTGCTGTTCCATGGGCATCCGATCGCGGACCACGACAACGGCGCCGTCAACGGCGCGCAGATCGCCGCGCTGTGCGCCGACGACTGGGGGCTGTGGCGCACGATCACCGCGAATCTCGAGCGCTGCCGCGGCCATGTCGGCGACTACGACCTCCCCGTCGGCGACCGCGAGCGCATCGAGGCGCGCTTCGACGAGCTCCTGCGGCGGATCGAGGACGAGCCCAAGAGCCGCGGCTGGCGGCGGCGGGCGAAGGTCGGGGACAAGAAGCGCTGGTACGAGCTGCCGGAGGAGGTGGAGTAGTCGGATGCGGATGTTCTTCGCGACGGATATCCACGGCTCTGAAGTGTGCTGGAAGAAGTTCCTCAACAGCGGAGCCCACTACAAGGCCGACGTCGTGGTGCTCGGCGGCGACATGACCGGCAAGGCGCTGATCCCGATCATCGACGACGGCGGCGGCCACTGGCACGCCACGCTCCTCGAGAACCGCGAGACGCTGAACGGCGAGGACGAGCTCGCCCAGTTCGAGGCGGCGGTCCAGCGCCGCGGCTACTACCCGTTCCGGACCACGCAGGACGAGCTTCGCGAGCTCTCGGCGGACGAGCCCCGCTGGCACGCGCTGTTCGAGGAGCACATGCTCGCCACGGTCGAGCGCTGGATGGCAATGGCGGACGAGCGGCTCGCCGGAACCGGCATCCGCGTCTTCGTATGCCCGGGCAACGACGACCAGCTCGAGGTCGACGCGGTGGTCGCCGACGCGAAGACGGTGGAGCTGGGGGAGGGCCGCGTTGTCGACCTCGGCGACTTCCAGATGGCGTCCAGCGGATGGGCCAACCGCACGCCGTGGGACACCTACCGCGAGGAGGACGAGGACGTGCTGCTCGAGCGCATCGAGCGGATGCTGGCCGACGTCACGGTCGAGCCCGAATGCACGATCTTCAGCCTGCACTGCCCGCCCCACAACACCGGCCTTGACGACGCTCCACAGCTGACCGCAGACATGAGCCTCAAGGACGCGGGCCGCGCGACCGTGCCGGTCGGCTCGACGGCGGTGCGTGAGGCGATCGAGCGCCACCAGCCCGCGCTCGCGCTGCATGGGCACATCCACGAGGCGCGCGGCACGCATCGGCTCGGCCGCACGCTGTGCATCAACCCCGGCAGCTCCTACGAGCAGGGCCAGCTGCTCGGCGTCGTGATCGATCTCGACGCCAAGAAGAAGAAGGTGAAGAACTTCGTGCTGACCAGCGGCTAGGAAGGCCGCGGGCGGACCGGAGCCACGAGGAGGAGTCAGAACATGGCAACAGTTTCAACAGGTGCGGGAGACGCGGCCGAACGCACCGTCTTCGTACGCAAGGCGACTGGCCTCGTCCGCGGGTGGTCGACGCGCGACGCGTTCATCTACGCCGCGTTCTCGATCAACCTGGTGACGCTCGGGCTGTACATCTTCGGCTACGCCCCGTTTATCCCGGACGGCAGCCTGCTGTTCGCGGTGCTGCTCGCGGGTCTCTATCTGGTCGTGCAGGCCATCACCTACGCGTCCCTGATCGCCGCCATGCCGCGCGCGGGCGGAGACTACGTCTGGACCAGCCGCGTGCTCGGCGGCGGCATCGGCTTCGTGCTGGCCGTGACAGGCTGGTGGTTCATCCTCTGGCTTTGGGTCCCGATCTACGCCAACATCCTCAACGTCGAGGTGCTCGGGCCGCTGTGCGCGATCATCGGCTGGGACAGCGCGGTGACGTTCTGGAGCGGTAACGACGGCATCTTCGTCTCGTCGGTGATAACCGCGCTCCTCGCGTCGGGCTTCATCGCCCTGGGGATGCGCACGTACTCGAAGATCCAGAAGGTCTGCTTCTACGGCGGCCTCATCGGCTTGGCCGTGATGATCGTGCTGCTGCTCGTCAACTCCAAGACGAGCTTCATCTCGAACTTCAACGAGCAGTCGAAGGACCTCTACGGGGTCGACAACGCCTATCAGGCGACCCTGGACGCCGGTCTGAAGGACTTCTCGCCGGCCGATGTGAGCGGGTTCGCGGTCGGCGCGACGTTCCTGCTGGTCCCGATGATGGCGTTCTTCAACCTGTGGTCGAACTGGGGCGCGACGCTCTACGGCGAGGTCCGCGGGGCGTCCGACTTCCGTCAGAACATCCGGGCCATGTTCGGCGCGCTGCTCGCGACGTCGATCGCTGCGGTCGTGCTGTTCCTGCTCTTCTCGAAGACGTTCGGCTGGGATTTCTACAACGCCGCCAACAACGCGTTCTGGGCGGGCACGATCCCGACCGGCGTCTGGCCGTACCCAGGCCTGCTGGCCGCGTCGTTTTTCGGCAGTCCGGTGCTGCAGTTCCTGCTCGTCGCCGTGCTCTCGCTGTGGTTCTTCGGCTGGGTCGGAACCGTGTTCCTGTCCTCGACGCGCGTGGTCTTCGCCGCCGCGTTCGACCGCGTCCTGCCCGAGGGCGTCGCGAAGGTCAACCGCAACGGCGTGCCGTACGTGGCGCTGCTGCTCATGCTCGTGCCGTCGCTCGGGATCGCCGCGTTGTACGCCTACAGCACCGACTTCCAGACGTACACTCTCGATGCGACGCTCGTCATCGCAGTCACGTTCCTGGGGTCGACGGTCGCGGCCGCGATCTTGCCCTGGCGCAAGCCTGAGATCTACAACGCATCGCCGATCGCCAAGTACAGGGTGGCCGGCATCCCGCTCATCACCTTCGCGGCGAGCCTGTTCATCGTGTTCCTGGTGTTCTGCCTCTTCAAGTGGCTCCAAGACGACATCTACGGGATCAACGACGGCGGCTCGCTGATCTTCATGGGCGCCCTATACGCGCTCGCGCTCGCGATCTTCGTGAGCTCGAGGCTGTACCGGCGTCGGCAGGGGATGGATCTGTCGATGTCCTACGGGGAGATTCCCGCGGAGTAGCGGTGAGCGCTGCCACCGGGGCGCGGTCGGGAGCGGGCGAGCTGCTCGCCGACCGCGCCTACGTGGAGCTGCGGGACCAGATCGTCACGCTGACGATCCCCCCGGGCGCGCCGATCAACGAGGAGTCGCTGGGGCGCGAGCTCGGGCTCGGGCGGACGCCCCTGCGCGAGGCGATCAAGCGCCTCGCGCTCGAGAACCTCGTCGCCGTCTACCCGCGGCGCGGCACGTTCGTCACCGAGATCAACATCACCGACCTCGCGCACATCTCCGACGTGCGGGTGCAGCTCGAGGGCCACGCGGCCTACCGCGCGGCGCAGCGGCTGACGGCGGCGCAGCGCGAGGAGCTCGACGCGCTGGTGGCCGAGATCGAGCAGCCGCGGAGCGACGCCGACGCGCTGATGGGGCTCGACGCCCGCATCCACCGCTTCGTCTACCGCTGCGCGGCCAACCCGTACCTACGCAACACGCTCGAGCACTACCTCAACCTGTCGCTGCGGATCTGGTACCTCGTGCTCGGCCGCCTACCGCACCTGTTCGAGCGCGTGCACGAGCACAGCGAGCTGCTGCACGCGATCCGCGCCGGCGACGCCGACGGCGCGCGGGCGATCGCCGCCGAGCACGTGGCGACGTTCGAGAGCGAGATCCGGGGCGTGTTGTGATCTACGACTACGTGATCGTCGGCGGCGGCTCGGCCGGCTGCGTGCTGGCGAACCGGCTCAGCGAGGACCCGTCGACGCAGGTGCTCGTGCTCGAGGCGGGGCGGACGGACTGGATCGGGGACGTCTTCATCCACATGCCGGCGGCGCTGCCGTTCCCGATCGGCAGCCGCTTCTACGACTGGAAGTACGAGTCCGAGCCGGAGCCGCAGATGGGCGGGCGGCGGATCTACCACGCGCGCGGCAAGGTGCTCGGCGGCTCGAGCTCGATCAACGGGATGATCTTCCAGCGCGGCAACCCGATGGACTTCGAGAAGTGGGCGCGCGTGCCCGGGCTGGAGGCGTGGGACTACGCGCATTGCCTGCCGTACTTCAAGCGGATGGAGACCTGCAGGGCGGGCGCCGACGAGTGGCGCGGCGGCGACGGGCCGCTGTGGCTGGAGCGCGGCCCTGCGCGCGGCCCGCTATTCGACGCGCTGTTCGCGGCGGTGCAGCAGGCCGGCCACCCGCTCACGACCGACGTCAACGGCTACAAGCAGGAGGGCTTCGCGCCGTTCGACCGCAACATCAAGCGCGGGCGCCGCTGGAGCGCGGCGCGCGCGTACCTGCACCCGGTGCGGCGCCGCCCCAACCTCAGCGTCGTCACCCGCCGCCTCGTCTCGAAGATCGTGTTCGAGGGCAGCCGCGCGGTCGGCGTGCGGGTGGGCGACGGCGTGGCGCGCGGGAACGAGATCATCCTCTGCGGCGGGGCGATCAACTCGCCGCAGCTGCTGCAGCTGTCCGGCGTCGGCAACGCGCGCGAGCTGTCCGCGCTCGGCGTGAAGGCCGTCGCCGACCTGCCGGACGTCGGCGAGAACCTGCAGGACCACCTCGAGGTCTACGTCCAGCACGCGTGCATGCAGCCGGTGTCGGCGCAGCCCGCGCTGAAGTGGCGCAACCGGCCGATGGTCGGCGCGCGGTGGCTGTTCGCGCGCCGCGGGCCGGGCGCGACCAACCACTTCGAGGCGGGCGGCTTCGTGCGCTCCAACGACAAGGTCGCCTACCCGAACCTGATGTTCCACTTCCTGCCGCTCGCCGTGCGCTACGACGGCAGCAAGCCCGGCGCCGAGCACGGCTACCAGTTCCACGTCGGCCCGATGTACGCCGACGTCCGCGGCTCGGTGAAGATCACCTCGACCGATCCGCGCCGCCACCCGGCGCTGCGCTTCAACTACCTGTCGACACCGAACGACCGGCGCGAGTGGGTCGAGGCGATCCGCTGCGCGCGCGACATCCTCGCCCAGCCGGCGTTCGCCGAGCTCGACGGCGGCGAGCTGTCGCCCGGCCCGCAGGTGGACAGCGACGAGCAGATCCTCGAGTGGGTGCGGCGCGACGCCGAGACCGCGCTGCACCCCTCGTGCACGTGCGCGATGGGCACCGTCGTCGACCCGGCGACGATGCGCTTGCGCGGCGTCGACGGCCTGCGCGTGGTGGACGCGTCGGTGTTCCCGTTCGTCACCAACGCGAACATCTACGCGCCGACGATGATGGTCGCCGAGAAGGCCGCCGACCTGATCCGCGGCGACACGCCGCTGCCGCCCTCCACCGCGGGCTTCTACAAGCTGGAGCGCCCGGCGGCGTGATCCGCTACGAGGTCATCCCGATCGACGGCATCGAGGACCAGGTCCTCGCGCACGTGCCGCGCGAGGTGAAGGTGACGGTGACCGCGTCGCCCTCGCGCGGCCTCGAGGCCACACTCTCGGTCACCGAGCGCCTGGCCGGCGAGGGCTACCAGGTCGTGCCGCACCTGTCGGCGCGGCTGGTCCGCGACCCGGCCCACCTGGACGAGATCGTCGCGCGACTCGAGGCGGCGGGCGTGCACGAGGCATTCGTCCCGGCCGGCGACGCCGTCGAGGCCGGCCAGTTCGAGGACGCGGCGTCGCTGCTGCGGGCGCTGCGCGGGCGCCACCTCAGCGAGCTCGGCATCACCGGCTACCCGGAGAGCCACCACTTCATCGACGACGAGACGACGATCTCGGCGATGTTCGAGAAGGCGCCGATGGCGAGCTACATCGTCAGCCAGATCTGCTTCGACCCGGAGACGATCGCGTGGTGGGTGGGCGCGGTCCGCGAGCGCGGCACGACGCTGCCGATCTGGATCGGCGTGCCGGGGATCATCGACAACTCGAAGCTCCTGCGGGTGTCGATGAAGATCGGCCTCGGCGAGTCGGCGCGATTCCTGCGCGCGCACCGGGCGTGGCTCAAGCGCCTGGTCACGCGGACGTTCAGCCCCGAGCCGCTGATGCGCCGGCTCGAGCCGCTGTGGAAGGACCCGGCCGCGAACATCGCGGGGCTGCACGTCTTCACGTTCAACGAGCTCGAGCGCACCGAGCGATGGCGACGGGAAGCGATCGAGCGGTACGCGGTCGCGTCGTGATCGGCATCGGCCGGCTGCTGGTCTCGTGCGTCGACCGGCCGGGGATCGTCGCGGCGCTGTCGCGCTTCGTCGCCGACCGCGGGGCGAACATCATCGAGTCCGACCAGCACACGACCGACCCCGAGGGCGGCTCGTTCTTCATGCGCACGGAGTTCCACCTCGACGCGCTCGAGGACCAGGCCGAGGAGTTCGAGGCCGCGTTCGCCGCCGAGGTCGCCGCGCCGTTCGGGATGGACTGGGTCATGAACTACGCCTCGCGCCGCAAGCGCGTGGCGATCCTGGTGTCGCGCCACGACCACTGCCTTGCCGAGCTGCTGTGGCGCTGGCGCCGCGGCGAGCTGCACGCGGACCTCGATCTCGTGGTGTCCAACCACGCCGAGATGGCCGCCGAGGCGGCGCGCTACGGCGTGCGCTTCGAGCACGTGCCGGTGCCGCGCGACGGCAAGCCGGCCGCCGAGGCCGCCGTGCTCGACCTGCTCGGCGGATCGTTCGACCTGATCGTGCTCGCCCGCTACATGCAGATCCTCAGCCCGACGTTCCTCGCGGCCGCCCGCACGCCGATCATCAACATCCACCACTCGTTCCTGCCGGCGTTCGCGGGCGCGAACCCGTACGCGCGCGCATACGAACGCGGCGTCAAGATCATCGGCGCGACCGCCCACTACGTCACCGAGGAGCTCGACGCCGGCCCGATCATCGAGCAGGACGTCACGCGCGTCACCCACCGCGAGAACGTCGAGGCGCTGGAGCGCGCGGGCGCCGATCTCGAGCGGATCGTGCTGCTGCGGGCCGTGCGGTGGCACCTGGAGGATCGGGTGCTGGCGTATGGCAACCGCACCATCGTGTTCCGGTGACGCGTGGCGAACGTCAACTGCGGCTGGGTAGGGGAATGAGGGCATCGGCCGCGTCGGTCGGCCTCTGGCGAGTTTGCCTGCCATACGAAGGTCAACTCGCCATGGACCGCCGACCCGGCCGATCCCCCAGCCTCCTTACCCAGCCGAAGTTCGTTGGCGGCGCCGGCTAGTCGCCGTTGAACGCGGCCGCGATCTCGCGCTCGAACTCGACCACGTGGTCGCGCATCAGCTCGCGGGCCGTGGCGGCGTCTCCGCGTAGGATCGCCTCGACGAGGCGAGCGTGGTCGAGCACCGCGGGGCCGAGGCCCGGAACGCGGTCGAGCACGACGTACCAGACGCGCAGCGACAGGGCGAAGTAGCGCTCCAGCGTGGCGGTCAGGTACGGGTTGCGGGCCGCCTCCCAGACCAGCCGGTGGATCGACTCGTCGAGACGCATCAGCGCGTCGGGGCCGGTCCGCCGCTCGCCGATGTCGGCCAGGAGCGCGCTGAAGCGCTCGCGCATCGGGTCGTCGAGCCGGCGGGCGGCCAGCTCGGCGGCCTGCGCCTCCAGCTCGGCGCGGACCTCGGAGATGTGGACGATGTCGGCGGCGTCGATGCTCGTCACGTAGGTGCCGCTGCGCGGCAGCACCTCCACCAGGTCCTCGAGCGCGAGCCGCTTGACCGCCTCGCGCAGCGGGGTGCGGCCGATGCCGAGGTCGCGCATCAGCTTGTCCTCGCGCAGCGCCGTGCCGGGCGGGAGCCTCAGCGTGACGATGCGGTCGCGCAGGGCCGCGTAGGCGCGCTCGGCGATCAGCCCGTCGGCGCTCAGTCGCCCAGCTCCTCCCGGCGGCGGCGCACGAACTCCTCGAGTTGCGCGCGCACGCCGTCGTCGAGCGCCGGCGGCTCGTAGGCCTCCAGCGTCGCGCGCCAGATCTTCGCGGCGCGCTCCGCGGCGTCCTGGCCGCCGTTGCGCGTCCAGCGGTCGAAGTTCTCGGTCGAGGAGAGCAGCGGCCGGTAGAAGCACTCGCGGAAGCGCTCGAGCGTGTGCGCGGCGCCGAGGAAGTGGCCGCCCTGGCCGACCTCCTGGTGGGCGTCGAAGGCCAGGCTCGCCTCGTCGATCTCCAGCGGCGTGAACTCGTGCCGCAGCATCCGCAGCAGCTCGATGTCGACGATGAACTTCTCGTAGCAGGACACCAGGCCGCCCTCGAGCCAGCCGGCCGAGTGCATGACGAAGTTGGTGCCGGCCAGGAACGTCGGCAGCAGCGTCATCAGCGCCTCGTAGGCGGCCTGGGCGTCGGCCGTCTGGCTCGCCGTCAGACCGCCGCCGCTGCGGAACGGCAGCCCGAAGCGGCGCGCGATCTGCCCAGTGCAGAGCAGCCCGATCGCGGACTCGGGCGTGCCGAAGCTCGGCGAGCCGGACTGCATGTCGGTGTTGGACAGGAACGAGCCGAAGACGACCGGACAGCCGGGTTGCACGAGCTGGCAGAGCGCGATGCCCGACAGCGCCTCGGCCATCTGCTGGGCGAGCGTGGCGGGGATGGAGACCGGCGACATCGCGCCCATCAGCAGGAACGGCGTCATCACGACGGCCTGGTTGGCGCGGTTGTACTCGACCATCGCGCTGAGCATCCGGTCGTCCCAGCGCAGCGGCGAGTTGCAGTTGATCAGCGAGATCGAGACCGGAGCGCGCTGCAGCGCATCGGGCCCGCCAAAGAGGATCTCGCCCATCGCGATCGTGTCGAGCGCGTTCGGCCCGGAGATCACCGAGCCCATGTACGGCTTGTCGGACAGCGTCTGCAGCGCGAAGACCATGTCGAGGTGCCGCGAGTCGAGCGGCCGGTCGTTGGGCTCGACGATCGTGCCGCCCGGCGAGTCGAGCTCCGGGAACGCCTGCGAGAGCTTCACGAAGTTCTCGAAGTCGGCCATCGTCGCGTCGCGCCGCTCGGCGCCATCGCGCACGAAAGGCGGCCCGTAGACGGCGGAGAAGACCATGTGGTCGCCGCCGATGTGCGCGCTGCGCTCCGGGTTGCGCGCCTGCAGGTCGAACTGGCGCGGGGCCTTGGCGACCTGCTCGAGGACGAAGTCCGGGTCGAGCTTGACGAGCGCGTCGCCCTCGACGGTCTGGCCGGCCTTGCGGAACAGCTCGACCGCCTCGGGGAGCATGAACTCCACGCCGAGCTCTGACACGATGCGCCGCCAGCCACGGTCGAGGACGTCCATCGCCTCGTCGCTGAGAATCTCGTAGCGCGGCATGTGGTTGACGAACATGAGCGCGACCCTAATATATTCGCCGTGGAACAAGAGTTCCAAGGAACTCAGACCATCAACCGGGCGGCGCAGCTCCTCACGCTCGTGCTCGAGTCCGAACACCCGCGCGGCCTGACCGAACTCGCCGACGACGCGTCGCTGCCCAAGAGCACGGCCTCCCGGCTCCTCGGCGCGCTCGAGCGCGAGGGGCTGATCCAGCAGCGCGGCCGGCGCGGACGCTTCGAGCCCGGGCCCGTGCTGCGGCGCTTCGTCCACCGCGGGCAGCTCGTCGAGCTCGCGCAACCGCGCCTGGAGGCGCTGTCGGAGGCGAGCGGGGAGACGATCAACCTCGCGGTCCCGGGTCCGCTCGGCGTCGAGCACCTGGCGCAGGTCGAGAGCCGGCACTTCCTGGGAACCGGCCAGTGGGTGGGGCGGCGCGTCCCGTACCACTGCACGGCGGTCGGCAAGGTCCTGATCGCGTTCGGCGGCTTGCCCATCCCACCCACCCCGCTCGACCCGCTCACGCCGGCGACGATCGCCGACCCCGACCGGCTGGAGACCGAGATCGCCCGCGTGCGACGCAGCGGCTACGCCACTGCCGTAGACGAGCTCGAGACCGGGCTGTCGTCGCTCGCCGCTCCGGTCGTCGACGGGATGGCCGCGCTGTCGATCTCCGGCCCGACGCTGCGGCTGGACGCGCAGCGGATCGCCGACCTGTACCCGACGCTGATCCACGAGGCCCAGGCGCTTGACCACGACATGGGGGTGCATGCCGCATGACGCACGACGAGATCCTGCAGCTGCTCTACGAGGAGACCCTGGTCGGCAACGCCCCGGCCGTCAAAGAGGGCGTCGAGACCGGCCTCGAGAGCGACCTCGAGCCCGAGCGGATGCTCTACGACGCGCTCATCCCGTCGCTCGAGGAGGTCGGCGCGCGCTTCGAGCGCGGTGACTACTTCGTGCCGGAGATGCTGATCGCCGCGCGCGCGATGCAGGGCGCGCTCGACATCCTGCGGCCGCTGCTCGCGGAGACCGGGAGCAAGCCGGTCGGCACGTTCCTCATGGGCACCGTCAAGGGCGACGTGCACGACATCGGCAAGAACCTCTGCAACATCATGCTCGAGGGCGCGGGCTTCGAGGTGATCGACCTCGGCGTCAACGTGCCGCCCGAGAAGTTCGTCGAGCAGGTCAACGAGCACGCGCCCGACGTCGTCGGCTTCTCGGCGTTCCTGACCACGACGATGCCGATGTTCAAGGCCAACATCAACGCGCTGCAGAAGGCCGGCATCCGCGACAAGGTGATCGTGATGGTCGGCGGCGCGCCGGTGACGCAGGAGTACGCCGACGCGGTCGGCGCCGACGGCTACTCGGCCGACGCGTCGTCGGCGGTCAAGAAGGCCAAGGAGCTAATCGAGAAGCGGCGCGAGATGGTGCCGGCCTGATGGACACCGTCCTGCGATCCCGGTCCAAGACCGTCACGATCGGCGCCGGGCAGCCGTTCTGCATCATCGGCGAGCGCATCAATCCGACCGGGCGCAAGAAGCTGGCCGAGGACTTGCGGGCCGGCGATCTCGCGACGGTGGCGGTCGACACCCACGCGCAGGTCGACGCGGGCGCCGACATGCTCGACGTCAACGCCGGCATCCCGCTGGTCGACGAGGCCGAGCTGCTGCAGAAGATGCTCACCGTGATCCAGGCCGAGGCCGACATCCCGCTGTGCATCGACTCGTCGGTGATCGAGGCGCTCGAGGCCGGCCTCGCCGTCTACGAGGGCAAGGCGCTCGTGAACTCGGTGACCGGTGAGGACGAGCGGCTGGAGGAGATCCTGCCATTGGTCGCGCGCCACGGCGCGGCGGTGATCGGCCTGGCCAACGACGAGACCGGCATCCCCGAGACGCCACAGCAGCGGCTCGAGATCGCGACCAAGATCGTTTCGGCGGCGGGCGACCACGGGATCCCGCCCGAGGACGTGGTGATCGACCCGCTCGCGATGACCGTCGGGGCCGACACCGAAGCGGTGACGACGACGCTCACGACGATCTCGCTAATCCGCGACGAGCTCGGCGTGAACATGTGCCTCGGCGCGTCGAACGTCTCGTTCGGCCTGCCCGAGCGGTTCGTCCTCAATGCGGCGTTCCTGCCGATGGCGATGGCCGCGGGGCTGACCAGCGCGATCATGAGCACCGCCGAGGTCTGCGTGCAGAGCGTGCGCGCCGCGGACCTGCTGCTGGGCCATGACCCCTGGGGCGCGAGCTGGATCGCCGCCCACCGCGCGCGCCAGGCGGCGGCCGCGGCCTCGTGAGGCGAGAGGGGTCTGACCCCCCGTGACTGCCCAGGGGTCTGACCCCTTGACCGCGGCGTTCGACCCGCCGGATGAAGGGAGGGGTCTGACCCCTCCGCCGGGGCCCCAGCGCGTCCGCCTGCACTTCCAACCCGACGGCACGGACGTGCGCGTCCCGAGCGGGACGCCGATCTTCGACGCCGCGAGCTGGAACGGCGTGGCGATCGACTCCACGTGCGGAGGCCACGGCACGTGCAAGAAGTGCAAGGTGCGGATCGAGGACGGCGACGTGCCGGTGAGCTCGGTCGACCCGCGCGCGTTCAGCCCCGACGAGCTGCGCGACGGCTGGCGGCTCGCCTGCCGCGCGGAAGCGCGCGGTGACCTGGTGGTCCACGTGCCGCCGCTGCAGACGCGCCCGAAGGCGGCGCTCGTGGGCGTCGGCCGCCACGTGATCCTGCGCCCGGCGGTGCAGAAGCGCCACCTCGTGCTCGACGAGCCGTCGCTCGAGGACCAGCGCTCGGACGTGCAGCGGGTGCTCGACGCGCTCGAGGACCTCGAGCCGCGCGTGGAGCTGAGCGTCGTCCGCACGCTCGGCAAGACGCTGCGCGCCGCGATGTTCGACGTGACTGCGGTCGTGTGCGACGACCTGCTGATCGCGGTCGAGCCCGGTGACACGACCACGCGCCGGTTCGCGATCGCGTTCGACCTCGGCACGACGACGGTGGTCGCCGCGCTGCTCGACCTCGAGACCGGCCAGCCGGCCGCCGTGCGCTCGATGCTCAACCGCCAGCAGCCGTACGGCGCCGACGTGATCTCGCGTGTCTCGGCGACGATGCTCGACGACGAGGCGCTCGGCGCGCTCGAGACGCGCGCGCACGAGACGCTCGCCGAGCTGACCGCCGAGGTCTGCGAGGAGGCCGGCGTCGACCCCGCCGAGGTCTACGAGATCGTCGTCGTCGGCAACGTGACGATGACCCAGCTCGCGCTCGGCATCGACCCCGAGCCGCTGTCGATGGCCCCGTTCATCGTCGCCGCGCACGAGCTCCCGGCCGCGACGGCGGCCGACTTCGGCGTCGCCATCCACCCGCGCGCGCCCGCCGTCGTGTTCCCGTCGCTGGGCGCCTACGTGGGCGCCGACATCGTCGCCGGCATGCTCGCCACCGGCCTCACGCGCGACACGCGCCTGCGCCTGTTCATCGACGTCGGGACTAACAGCGAGATCGCGCTCGGCAGCCACGACCGCGTGCTCGCCACCGCGGCGCCCGCCGGCCCGGCGTTCGAGGCCGCGCAGATCCGCTGCGGGATGCGCGCCGCCGAGGGTGCGATCGAGGGCGTGCGGGTCGCCGGCGACGAGCTCGAGCTGCAGGTGATCGGCGACGTGGAGCCGGTCGGGCTGTGCGGGTCGGGGCTGGTCGACTGCGTCGCCGAGCTGGTCGGCGCGGGGCTGCTCGACCACTCGGGCCGCTATGTGCCCGACGAGACCGCGGCGGAGATCGCGCCCGCGCTCGCCGCGCGGCTGACGAAGATCGGCGAGGAGCGCGTGTTCATGCTCGCGAGCGGCGTCTATCTCTCGCAGCGCGACGTCCGCGAGCTGCAGTTCGCCAAGGCGTCGATCGCCACCGGCTGGCAGATCCTGCTGGCCGAGCTCGGCGTCACAGTCGAGGACATCTCGCAGGTGCTGCTGGCCGGCAGCTTCGGGGCCTATCTTTCGCCGGCCAGCGCCGTCAAGATCGGCCTCGTGCCGCGGATGGCGCTTCCCCGGATCGTCTCGGCCGGAAACGTGGCCAGCGAGGGCGCGAAGATGGCCGCGCTCAGCGTGCGCGAGCGGGCCGAGGCGCGCTCGATCGTCCACGAGGTCGAGTACGTCGAGCTGTCCGGCCGCGCAGACTTCAACGACATGTTCGTCGACCAGCTGGCGTTCCCGTGAGGGAGGCGAAGCCGACCGGTTACGGACGGCCGGATGCCGTCCGCCATGATCGGGACGCGGGGCCGGACGTCCCGCGGAGCACTCGTACCGTCGTCGCCTGCGGCGCGCTCGCCGTGCACGTCAAGGCCGTCGCCCGGCGGCGCGGGCTCGACGTCCAGGTCCATCCGCTGCCGGCGTTGCTGCACAACCGTCCCGAGCTGATCGCGCCCGCGGTCAAGGAGGTGCTCGACGCGTACGACGTCGTGGCGGTCGCCTACGCCGACTGCGGCACCTACGGAGCGCTCGACGACGTGCTCGGCGACGTGCCGCGGCTCGCGGGCGCGCACTGCTACGACGTGATCGCCGGCCCGGACGCCCAGGCCGCGCTCGCGGAGGAGCCCGGCACGTACCTGCTGACCGACTTCCTCGCCCGCACGTTCGAGCACGCGGTGCTGCGCGAGCTGGGGCTGGATCGCCACCCCGAGCTGCGCGACGCGTACTTCGGTCATTACACGCGCGTGCTCTGGCTCGCCCAGCACCCGACCGCCGCCACGCGCGCGGCGGCCGAGCGGGCGGCGGCCGCGCTCGGCCTGCCGCTGGAGGTCCGCGAGGTCGGAGAGGAGGCACTGGAACGACAGCTCATGGCGTTGCTGGCGGCGTGACGCTGCGCATCGGCGACGAGCCGCTCACGCCCGCCGCGGTCGCGGCGGCGGCGCGCGGCGGCCCGATCGCGGTCGAGCTGACCGCGGCGGCCCGCGAGCGGATGGCCGCCGGGCACGCGGCGGCCGAGGCCGTCGCGGCCGACCGCGGCGTCTACGGCCGTACGACCGGCGTCGGCGCCAATCGCCATGTCGACGTGCTCGGCGACCTCGGCGAGCACGCGCTGCGGCTGCTGCGCAGCCATGCCGGCGGCGTCGGGGAGCCGCTCCCCGAGGACGTGGTGCGCGCGACGGTACTCGTGCGGCTCGCGCAGATGGCCGCGGGCGGCGGCAGCCGGCCGGAGGTGGCGCTGGCGCTCGCCGACATCCTGGCCGAGCACCGCGTCCCGACCGTGCGCGACCTCGGCGGCCTGGGCACCGGCGACCTCACCGTGCTCGCCCAGCTCGGCCTTGCACTCGCCGGCGAGGGCGAGGACCGCGCGCCGGCGCGGCTGGCGATCGGCCCGGGCGACGCGCTGCCGCTGATGAGCTCCAACGCCGCGACGTTCGCCACCGCCGCCCTGGTCCTGGCCGACATGTGGGACCTGCTCGAGGCCGGGCTCGGCGTGGCTGCGCTCAGCTTCCAGGCGCTGCGCGGCAACCGCGAGGCGTTCGCCGACGCGGTCACGCGGGCGCGCCCGCTGCCCGGAATCACGCTCGTCTCCTCGCGGCTGCAGGCGCTGACCGCGGGCTCGGAGCCGCCGGCGCGGCGG
>DATDKF010000002.1:0-29653 GCA_036520135.1 Solirubrobacteraceae bacterium | reverse complement strand
CTTCGGGAAGTTACGCAGCAGCTCGCGCGCCAGCGCGGCCGGCTTGCGGGACATGCGCGTCCGGGCGCCGTTGATGACCTCGCCGGCTTCGGCGGTGTGCGGGAGCGCAGCGGCGAGCAAGGCCGCGGCCAGGCGCCGGTCCTGCTGGCGCGCCGCGTGGACGAGCCGGCGCGCGTTGCGGGCGTGGGCGCCGCCCGACGAGTTCACGAGCAGCCCGAGCAGCCGCTTGGTCTCCGGCCAGCGCTGCACGGCGTACTCCTCGTGCACCTCGCGCGTCATGTTCGCGCAGCGCCAGATCCAGTTGTTGGCCTGGTCGCGGCGGCCGATCTTCTTCTCGGCCAGCGCCTGGAGCACGACCTTCACGCCCTCGCGCTTGTCATCGCGTGGCCAGGTCTCGACGAAGTCCAGCGCGCGGTCGAACGCCTCGGCGTCGCGCCCCGCGGCGATCTCCTGCAGCGCCTTCAGGCGCAGCTGCGGGTTCTTGTTGCGCTCGACCGCCGTGGTCAGGAACGTGCGCTTGAGCTCGCCGCCCTGGTCGAAGTGGAGCATCGCCCGCGCGCGGCGCCAGCCGGTCGGCGCGACCCGCGCGCCGGCGAGAGCGGCCCACTGGACCTGCTCCCCGTAGTCCAGGTGCTCGACGGCGATCCGCCACAGCTCGCGCTCGAAGACCTCGATCCGACGGTTCTCGTCGGCGGTCACCGGCAGCACGCGGCGCTCGACGCGCAGCCGGCGGCCGCGGCCGCGCCGGACCGGGCCGACGACGATCGCGCCGCCGCGGTAGACGTCGCGATCGAGCAGCGAATGGAGCGTCACCACCGGGTCGTCGTGCTTGGTCGCCGGATGCACGAAGTCGACGACGATGCCCGCCTCCTTGCCCGGCTGGCGGCGGGTCACGCGGCCGACGCGCTGCTGGTAGATGCGGCGCGAGGCGGTCGGCGCCAGGTGCATGCAGACCGTCGCGCGCGGCGAGTTCCAGCCCTCGGCGAGCAGCTGGGCATTGATCAGCACGTCGATGTCGCCGCGCTCGTAGCGGGCGAGGATGTTCGCCAGCTCACGCTTGGGCGTCTCGCCCGAGACGGCCATCGCCTTCAGGCCGACGTCGCGGAACGCCTGGGCGACGTTGTAGGCGTGGCGCACGCCCGCGGAGTACACGACGCCCGGGACGCCGTTGAAGCGCGTCTTGTAGAGGTCGGCGATCGCGAGGTTGAACGGCAGCTGATCCAGCAGCTCGGCCAGCATCTCCTGGTCGAACTCGGTGTCCACCTCGCCGCGGCGCAGCGGCACCTTGGCGATCGTGCGCACGCCGGGACCCGGCGGGATCCGCACGCACCGCAGCGGCGCGATCACGCCGCGCCGCGCGGCCTGCGCGAGGTCGAAGCGCGAAGTCTGGGTCGGGAAGAGGTCGGTGACGTGGCGGGCGATCAGCGCGCCGGTCGCGGTCATGCCGATGAAGATCGGGCCCGCCCACTGGCGGATCGACGCCGAGGTCTTCTCGCCGAGCGCCGTGTGCGCCTCGTCGCAGATGACGATCGTGTACGCGTCGGAGATCTTGCCCGCATTGCGCACGAACCACTGGTAGGTCTCGACCGTGACCGGGCCGTCGGCGCGGTCCTCCCCCTTCAGCAGCGCCGGCGAGATCCGCTTGGCGTAGCCGCGGTCGCGCAGCTCGCCGTGGAACTGGTCGACCAGGTTGCGGCGGTGGGTGAGGATCAGCACGCCGCCGGTGCGCGACGCCTCGACGAAGCCAAGCGCCGCGACGGTCTTGCCCGCGCCGGTCGCGTGCTCGAACCAGAAGCGCTTGCCGGCGTTCGGGTCCTCGGGCGCCTCCGGCAGCTGCTCGTCCTCGTCGTCGGACGGCTCGTCCCAGTCGATCGGCTCCTCGGGCTCGTCCTCGTCGTCGAGGTCCTCCTCACCCGGGATGCCCGGCGACGCGAGCTGCTCCTCCTCGACCGTCGCGTAGCCGTGCCCGTTGCCGTTGCCGTTGCGCTGGGCCTCGGCGAGCAGGGCGGTCAGCGTGCCCGACAGCGCGTCAACCTGGTGGGCCGACAGCACCGCGCCGTCGGCCAGCGCCGGCTCGTCCTGGCTGAGCAACCGCTCGAGGCCGAGCAGGAGCGAGAAGCTGCGCCGCCACGGCACCGACGGGACCTTGAGCCCAGCGTCCATCTCCGCCAGCGCCGTGTCGAGCGCATAGCGGTGGGCGGTGCCGGGAGCGAGCAGGGCAGCGGCGTCCTCTCCCTCGGAGAGGAACGGCTCGCGGGTGAACTTGGACGCCCGCTCGATCGCGTCGGTTGATGGAAGGGGCGTGGCCGTCGTGGCCACTGGCGTGGTTTCAGCCATGAAAGGCGGATCGGGTGTGAGAAGCGCCGACGCGGTCTGATCCCGCGTGGCGTCACCGGCGGCAGGGAAGCTCTGTGCTCAGAGGGACCGTGTACTGCTCGCCGGCCCTCGGATCTGTCGTCCCCGCGACACCTCTATTACAGCAGATCGAGCGACGGCCCCGCCTATCTGCCACCCTGATGCGAAATGCGCCGACTCGTCGTCGCCCTCCTCTCCCTCGGGCTCGTCGCCGTCCTCGTCATCGGTCTGACACAGGCCGGCGGGAAGACCGGCGGCGGCGCCGCCAAGGCGCCGAAGTTCGACGTGAAGGCCGCCACGGCCGAGCTCGCCGACGCCGAGCCCGCGATCGCCCCGCTCTACGAGCGGCCGAGCGCGATCGTCCCCGGCGGCGTCGACGCGTTCGAGCAGCGCATCTCCTCGCTCCGGGGCAACCCGGTCGTCGTGAACAAGTGGGCCTCGTGGTGCCACCCGTGCCGGGCCGAGTTCCCGATCTTCCAGCAGGTGGCGACCAAGCACGGCACGGACACCGCGTTCATGGGCATCAACGGCAAGGACAAGCGCCCGGCGGCCGAGCGGTTCCTCGCCGCCGAGCCGCTGCCCTACCTCTCCTACGAGGACCCCGACGAGGAGATCGCGCGCGAGCGCAAGATCTCGACCTACTACCCGATGACGCTGTTCATCGACGAGAACGGCAAGACGGTCGGGAAGCACGCCGGCGAGTACACGTCGGTCGCCCAGCTCGAAGCCGACATCGACAAGTACCTCGGGTGAGCGAGCTCCGCGTCGACCCGCTCACGGGCCTGAAGACGATCATCGCCGCGGCCCGCGCCGGCCGGCCCGGCGGGCACTTCGACCTCCAGCCGCCGCCGCCGATCGACCCGGCGAAGGACCCGTTCGCGCTCGGCCACGAGGACCGGACGCCGCCGGAGGTGTACGCGGTGCGCCCCAACGGCGGCGGGCCGGACAGCCCGGGCTGGACCGTGCGCGTCGTGCCGAACCTGTACCCAGCGCTGCAGCCGGACGCGCCCGAGCCGGAGCCGCAGGCCAACCCCGACCTCTACACCGCCCAAGCGGCCGCCGGCCACCACGAGGTCATCGTCAACGCGCCGGACCCGGTCGTCTCGCTCACCGACCTCGCGCCCGAGCAGGTGCAGGCCGCGATGGAGGCGTGGCGCGCGCGCATGCGCGCGCATGCGGGCTGCGCGTGCCGGCACCTGATCGTCAACGAGCGGCGCGAGGCCGGCGCCTCCCTCCCGCACACGCACGCCCAGCTCTACGCGCTGCGGTTCGTCCCCGCCTCGATCGCGCGCGAGCGCGAGCACTTCGCCGCTTACGCGGTGCGGACGATGGGCGGCGACCTGCTCGGCGACCTCGTGCAGGAGGAGGTCCGCCTGCGCGAGCGGATCGTCGCGATCGACGACGAGGCGGTGGCGATGGCGCCCTACGCCTCGCGCGTCCCGTTCCAGCTGATGATCGCGCCGCGTCGCTCGCGCGCCCGCTTCGAGGACGACGGCCCGCTCGGCGCCCACCTGCTGCACGACGTGCTCTCGCGCCTGCGCCGCCGGCTCGGCGCCAGCCCGCCGCTGAACCTGTGGGTGCGAACCGCGCCGTCGGGCGCCGACCGCTTCTGCTGGCGCATCGACATCATGCCCCGCCTGACCCATCTGGCCGGGCTGGAGCTCGGTGCGGGCGTGAACCTGTGCATCGTCGCTCCCGAGCAGGCCGCGGCCGAGCTCCGGGAGACTTGAGCAAAACCCGCTCGCAGCCGACAAGAGACGGGTGACCCCGCGCCACAGCCGTGCCGCCTGCGCCCTCGGAGGACTCACGGCGCTCGCCGGCGTGCTGCTGCTCGCCAGCTCCGGCGCGCCGATCCTGCTCTCCGCCTGGCTCGTCCTGTGCGGCCTCGTCCTGTGCGGCCTCGGCGTCGACGCCGGCCGCCGCGAGCAGCGCGCCGCCCGCACCGTCGCCGCGCTCGACCGCGCCGAGTCCGCCCGCCGCGCCGCCGACGCGCGCTCACGCGAGCTGGCCGACCACTCCGGCGACGTGCTCGCCACGTTCGGCCCCGACGGCGTCGTCCGCGAGGTGTCCGAAGGCAGCAAGGAGCTGCTCGACCTGCCGCCCGGCGCGCTCGAGGGCACCCGCGCCGCCGACCTCGTGCATCCCGGCGACTCGGCCACGACCGTGGCCGCGATGCGCCGCCTCGTCGCCGGCGACGAGCACGCCGCGATCACGATCCGCCTGCGCCGAGCCGACGGCGCCTGGCGCTGGGCCGACGCCCAGCTGCTGGCCGTCCGCGAGGGCGGCGCGCTCGCCGAGGTCCACGCCACGATCCGCGACGTCCACGCCCGCGCCGAGGCCGAGCGCGCCAAGGCCGACGCCGAGGCCCGCTTCCGCACCGCCTTCGAGGAGGCGCCGATCGGCATGGCGATCGCCTCGATCGACGGCCGCTTCCTGCAGGTCAACCGCGCGCTGTGCTCGATCACCGGCCGCGTGCAGGAGGAGCTCGAGGGCACGCCGATCGTGCGCCTGCTGCACCCCGACGACCGCGAGGAGGAGGCCGAGGCGCTCGCCCGGCTGGCCCGCGGCAGCGGCGCATCGGTGCGCGGCGAGCGGCGTTGGCTGCACGCCGCCGGCAAGATCGTCTGGGCTTCGCTGAACGCCACGCTCGTGCGCGACGCCGCCGGGATCCCGCAGCACGTGCTCCTCCAGGTCCAGGACGTCACCGAGCGCCGCCGCTACGAGTCCGAGCTGCGCTACCTGGCCGACCACGACCCGCTGACCGGCCTGCTCAACCGCCGCGCGTTGTCGCGCGAGCTCGAGGCCCACATCGAGCGCGTTCGCCGCTACGGCCCGGCCGGCGCCGCGATGGTGCTCGACCTCGACCACTTCAAGAACATCAATGACACGCTCGGCCACGGCACCGGCGACGAGCTGATCGTCACGCTCGCCCAGGCGCTGCGCGACCAGCTCGGCGAGCGCGTCGCGATCGCCCGCCTCGGTGGCGACGAGCTCGCGCTGCTCGTCCCGGACGGCTCGGAGGCCGAGGTCGACGCCACCGCCCAGGCCGTGCTCGAGACGGTGCGCGTCCAGCGCGTCGCCAGCCCCTCCGGGCGCCTGCGCTCGGTGAGCGCCAGCATCGGCATCGCCGGCTTCGACGAGGAGGGCCTCACCGCCGAGGACGTGCTCGCCAACGCCGACCTCGCGATGTACGAGGCCAAGGACGCCGGGCGCGACCGCGCGGTCGCCTACCGGTCCGCGCACGACGCGTCGGGCCGGCACGACGGCCGCGTCTCGTGGCCGGACATCATCCGTGACGGGCTCGACGAGGACCGCTTCGTCCTGCAGGCGCAGCCGATCATGAACCTCGCGACCGGCGACACCGGCCAGTTCGAGCTGCTGCTGCGGCTGCGCGACCCGTTCGGCGAGCTGATCTCCCCCGCCGCCTTCCTGCCCGCGGCGGAGCGCTACGACCTGATCGGCGCGATCGACCGCTGGGTCGTCTCGCGCTCGATCGCCATGCTCGCCGAGGAGAACCGCCGCGGCCGCCGCCTGACGTTCGAGGTCAACATCTCCGGCCGCTCGGCCGGCGACCCCGAGCTGCTGGCGCTGATCGAGGGCGAGCTGCGCACGCACGAGGTCGACCCCGCGCAGGTGATCTTCGAGATCACCGAGACGACCGCGGTGGCCAACATCCCGCGCGCTCAGGAGTTCGCCCACCGCCTCGCCGCGCTCGGGTGCCGCTTCGCGCTCGACGACTTCGGCGCCGCCTTCGCCTCGTTCTACTACCTCAAGCACCTCCCGTTCGACTACCTGAAGATCGACGGCGAGTTCGTGCGCGGCTGCGTGGCCGACCGCACCGACCAGCTCGTGATCCGGGCGGTGGTCGACATCGCCCGCGGGCTCGGCAAGCGCACGGTCGCCGAGATGGTCGGCGACGAGGAGACGCTGAAGCTGGTGCGCGAGCTCGGGGTCGACTACGTCCAGGGCTTCCACCTCGGCCGCCCGGCGCCACTCGCCCGTTGGCTGGTGGACACCAAGCCGGCGGACCGCCGCCGGCATCCGGTGATCGTCCCGGCGCGATAAAGGCGACAGTCCCCCGCGCCCCAACGATATAAGAGGGCGAAGCCCGGTTACGGACGCCACGGATGGCGTCCGTCGCAATCAGACGGCCGGCGGATGAAGGCCGTGGCACTACCCTCCGCGCGTGCTGTGGATCGCCCTCGCCATCGCCGCCTCGATCGCGGCGGGGGTGGAGGCGGAGCGGCGCGCCGGCGCGCGCGCCGGCGTGTGGGCGCGCGGCATCCTGAAGTTCCTGCTGTATGTGGTAATGCCGCTCGTCGCGTTCTTCAACATCGCGCGGCTGGAGGTCACGGCCGACGTCGGCGCCGGGATCGCATTCGGCTGGGCGGCGCTCGTGATCACCGCGCTGATCGGCTGGCTGATCGGCCGCCGCCTGCTGCGCCTCCCGACGCCCACGGCCGGTGTCCTGGCGATCGTCGGCCTGCAGGCCAACACCGGACTGATGGGCATCGCCGTGGTCGGTGCGCTGCTCGGGTTCAGCCATGTCTCCGAGGGCGTCGCCTACGACGCGCTGGTGCAGCAGCCGGTGTTCTTCATCGGCTCGTTCGCGATCGCCGCTGCCACCGGCACGAAGGCGGGCGAGACCGTGCCGGAGCGCATGCGGGCGTTCTTTGTGCGCAACCCGCCGCTCGCCGCGGTGGCGCTCGCGTTGATCGCGCCTTCGGCGCTCGCCCCGGACGTGCTCGTCGACGCCTCGCACGTGCTCGTGCTGTGCGTCCCGGTGCTGGGCTTCTTCGCGGTCGGCGTGACGCTCGCCGAGGAGGCCGAGGAGGGCGCGCTGAAGTTCCCGCCGCCGCTGACCCCGCAGATCGGCGTGGCGATCCTGCTGCGCTCGCTGATCGCGCCCGCGGTCCTGCTGGCGCTCGCCGCGCCGTTCATCCACCTGCCCGACGCGTTCCTGCTCGCCGCCACGATGCCGGCCGGGCTGCACATCGTCGTGCTCGCGCACATCTACGGGCTCGACGTGCCGTTCGCCGCCGGAGCGATCGTGTGGACGACGATGGTGGCGGTGCCGATCCTGCTCGTCGCGTCCGTCATCGTGTGACGCCGTGCGAGCGCTGGTACAGCGGGTGAGCCGGGCGGCGGTGGACGTCGGCGGCGAGCGGATCTCCGAGATCGGGCCGGGGCTGCTCGTGCTGCTCGGAATCACGCACGACGACACCGCGGCGGACGCCGACCGGCTCGCGGACAAGGTCGCGGCGCTGCGGATCTTCCCCGACGCCGACGGGCGCATGAACGAGCCGCTCGGGCCCGACCGCGCGGTGCTCTGCGTGTCGCAGTTCACGCTCTACGGCGACGCCCGCAGGGGCAACCGACCGGCCTACGTCGCGGCCGCCCGCCCGGAGCAGGCCGAGCCGCTCTACGGGCGCTTCTGCGACCGCCTCGGCGCGCTCCGCGGCGTGTTCGGCGCGCACATGGACGTCGAGTTGGTCAACGACGGCCCCGTGACGCTGCTCGTCGAAGTGCCGTAGGGTGCAGCGCCGATGCCGCCCGAGGACCGCTTCGTCGCACGCTTCGCCGCCGAGCCGCCGCAGGATCCGCTGCCCTACGGCCGCTGGGCCGACACCCTGCAGGCCGAGTTCCTGTCCGCCGCCCTGCGGGTCGACACCGAGGGCGCCGAGATCGGCGAGGCCGGATCGATGACCTGGTTCCCCGACCGCACCTGGGCCGGCCGCACGTTCGTGCCGGTGTCGACGCGCACCAGCGCCGGCTACGACCTCTACGGCTACGTCTCGTTCACGCCCGGCGACGCCGACAACGAGCCCGGCGACTTCTACTCGTGGGCCGACTTCACCGACGAGACGTCCGAGCGCAACCCGGACTGGAAGGTCGACCTCTGCGAGGAGGTGATCGGCGGCTGGCGCGGCGAGGGCGGCGAGGTCGCGGCGATGACGCTCATCTGGGGCGTGCCGATCGTCCGCGGCGGCGCGATCGCCACCGCCGAGCTGGCGGGGCTCACCGTCGACCAGTGCCGGATCGCCGAGAACCGCTTCACGCTGCTGGCGGTCGACGCCTACCGCGGCGACTACCTCGAGGTCGCCCTCTATGACGGCTCGGGGTCCGAGCTCGCCCGCGAGTCGCTCTACGAGGACGACGGGGACGAGGACGACGACGGCGCGTAGCCGTTGCCGTTGCGATAGGCCATCACGCGGTCCACGAGCCCGTACTCGCGCGCCTGCTCGGGCGTGAAGAAGCGGTCGCGCTCGAGCACGTCCGAGACGTCCTCGACCGGCCGCCCGGTGTGCTCGGCGTAGATCTCCTCGACGCGCCGGCGCAGCTCGAGCGCCTCCTTGGCGTGGATCTGGATGTCGGTCGCCTGGCCCTGGAACCCGCCGCTCGGCTGGTGGACGAGGATCCGCGAGTTAGGGAGCGCCGAGCGCTTGCCGGCGGCGCCGCCGGCCAGCAGCAGCGAGCCCATCGACATCGCGACCCCGCAGCAGACGGTCGCCACGTCGGGCTTGATGAACTGCATCGTGTCGTAGATCGCCAGCCCCGAGTACACGACGCCGCCCGGGGAGTTGATGTACATGTAGATGTCCTTCTCGGGGTCCTCCGCCTCGAGGTGCAGCAGCTGGGCGACGACGAGGTTGGCAACGTCGTCGTCGATCGCGCTGCCGACGAAGACGACCCGCTCGCGCAGCAGCCGCGAGTAGATGTCGAACGACCGCTCTCCGCGAGCGTCCTGCTGGATCACGACGGGCACCAAGGGCATCTGACTCTCCAATCCGCAACCGTCTGGTTGCGCGTTTCTGCCCATGCTACCATGCGCAACCTATGAGTTGCGTCACACGCGAGATCGTCCTCCCCGTGCCGCGCGAGCGGGCGTGGGAGCTGGTCACCGAAGAGGACGAGCTGCGCGAGTGGCTCGCCGACGACATCGAGTTCGAGCCCGAGGAGGGCGCGCCGATGCACGCGGACGACCGCGACGGCGTCGTCGAGCTCGTCGACGACGAGGAGCGGATCGTCTTCCGCTGGGGCGAGTCGCGCGTCGAGTGGCGCCTCGACGACGACCCGGGCGGCACGCGCTTCACGGTCACCGAGCACCGGCTCACCGACGATGTGGTCGTGTGGGGCCCGCGGCTGAGCGCGCTGGCGTCCGCCGCGATGCTGTGCCCGGCGTAGACGTCGGCGCGGTCTTCTCAGCGCTCGCTGACCCGACGCGGCGCGAGGTCGTGCGCTCGCTCGCCGAGCGCCCCGGCCTGACCGCGTCGCACCTGGCCGGCGAGCTGCCGATGACCCGCCAGGCGGTCGCCAAGCACCTCGGCGCGTTGTCTACGGCCGGGCTCGTCACCGCGCGGCGCGAGGGCCGCGAGACCCGCTACACGCTCACCCCGGCCCCGCTGGCCGAGGCGATCGAGTGGATGACCGCGGTCGGGGCGGCGTGGGATTCGCGGCTCGAGCGGCTCGCTCGACGAACTTCGGCTGGGTAAGGGAGCGACGGGATCGGGCCGCCGCGAGGGCGCTTGGCGACTTGACCTTCGTATGGCAGGCAAAGTCGCCAAGGACCACCGCCGCGACGGCTCCCTCGCCTCCCTACCCAGCCGCAGTTGACGTTCGCTAACTCGCCCGGGCGGTTGGCACCCGCTCGAGCACTTCGGCGTCCGTCAGCGGGAAGTGGCAGGCGGCGACGTTGCCACCGTCCTTGGGCTCCAGCGGCGGGTCGTCCTGGCGGCAGATCTCCTGCGCCTTCCAGCAGCGCGTGTGGAACCGGCAGGCCGGCGGCGGGTTGGACGGCGACGGGACGTCGCCGGCGAGGATCTGGCGCTTCTTGGTGGCCGCGAGCCGCGGCTGCGGCACGGGTACGGCCGACATCAGCGCGCCCGTGTAGGGCATCCGCGGATGCGCGTAGAGCTGCTCGTTGGTCGCCAGCTCGACGATCCGGCCGAGGTACATCACCGCGACCCGGTCGCACATGTGGCGGACGACCGAGAGGTCGTGCGCGATGAAGATGAGCGTGATCCCCATCTCGCGCTGCAGCTCGCGCAGCAGGTTGAGGATCTGCGCCTGGATCGAGACGTCGAGCGCCGACACCGGCTCGTCGGCCACGATCACCTTCGGCTTCAGGGCGAGCGCGCGGGCGACGCCGATGCGCTGGCGCTGACCGCCGGAGAACTCGTGCGGGTAGCGGTTGTAGTGCTCGGGGTTCAGGCCGACGCGGTCCATCAGGTCCTGGACCGTGCGCTTGCGCTCGCCCTCGCCCTTGAGCATCCCATGGATGACGAACGGCTCGGCGATCACCGTGCCGACCGTCTTGCGCGGGTTCAGCGAGGAATACGGGTCCTGGAAGATCATCTGCATGTCGCGCCGGAGCGCCTTCAGGCGGCTCCCGGACGCGGTGCTGATCTCCTCGCCGTCGATTTGGATCGAGCCCGACGTCGGCGGCATCAGGCGCAGCAGCAGCCGCGCGGTCGTCGACTTGCCGCAGCCGGACTCGCCCACGAGCCCGAGCGTCTCGCCGCGCATGACGTCGAACGACACGCCGTCGACGGCGCGCACGGCGCCGACCGTCCGCTGGAGCAGGCCCTTGCGGATCGGGAAGTGCTTGACGAGGTCCCTGACCTGCATCAGCAGCTCGCCGGCCTGGGCGTAGGGGCGCTGGGTGCCGGGGTTGGTCGCGGGCTCGCTCATGCCGCGCCCTCCTCGATGACGTCCTGACGTGCCTCCGCGGGCTTGACGCCCGCCTGGAGCTCCTCCCAGAGCCTCTTGCGGGTGCCCGAGTCGAGCAGGCAAGCGACCTTGTGGCCGGGGTTGCCGTCGACCGGTTCGAGCACCGGATCGACGCGCTTGTGCGCCTCGCGCACGTACGGGCAGCGCGGGTGGAACGAGCAGCCGCCGGGCAGATGGATCAGCGACGGCGGGCGGCCCGAGATCGGCACCAGCTCCTCCCCGCGCGTGGCATCCATGCGCGGGATCGAGCTCAGCAGGCCCCACGTGTACGGATGCTCGGGGGCGTTGAAGATCGTGTCGGCGTTGCCGTACTCGACGATCCGCCCGGCGTACATGACCGCGATCTCGTCGGCCACCTCGGCGACCACGCCGAGATCGTGCGTGATCACCACGACCGCGGTGTCGAACTCGCTCTGCAGCCGCTCGATCAGCTCGAGGATCTGCGCCTGGACCGTCACGTCGAGCGCGGTGGTCGGCTCGTCGGCGATCAGCAGCTTCGGGTCGTTGGCGAGCGCCATCGCGATCATCGCGCGCTGGCGCATGCCGCCGGAGAACTCGTGCGGGTAGGAGTCGGCGCGCCGGCGCGGCTCCGGGATGCCGACGAGCCCGAGCATCTCGACCGCGCGGTCGTACGCCTGGGCCTTGGAGACGTCGCGGTGGGTCTGGATCGCCTCGACGATCTGGCTGCCCACCTTGTAGAACGGGTGCAGCGACGAGAGCGGGTCCTGGAAGATCATCGCGATCTCGTCGCCGCGGATGGCGCGCAGGTCGTCGTCGGACGCGCCGAGCAGGTCCTTGCCGTTGAAGCGCACCGTGCCCGAGATGCGCGCGTTGCGCGCGCGCGTCAGGCCCATCACCGTCAGCGACGAGACCGACTTGCCGGACCCGGACTCGCCGACGATGCCAAGCGTCTCCCCGCGGTCGACCGTGTAAGAGATCCCGTCGACGGCCTTGACCAGCCCGTCCTCGGTCTCGAAGTGCACCCGGAGGTCCTCGACCTCCAGCAGCGGCTCGGCCATCAGTAGCGCACCCGGGGATCGATGAAGGCGTAGAGGATGTCCACGACCAGGCTCATGATGACGATGAAGAACGCGCCGAACAGCACGGTCCCCTGGATGACGGGCAGGTCGAACCGCACGATCGCCTCATACGCGAACCTTCCGATCCCCTGGATGTTGAACACCGTCTCGGTGAGGATGGCACCGCCGAGGAGGATGCCGATGTCCAGGCCGAGCAGCGTGACGATCGGCGTGATCGCCGAGCGCACGCCGTGCTTGAAGATCACCTTGCGCTCCGACAGGCCCTTGGCGCGGGCCGTGCGGATGTAGTCCTCCTGCAGCGTGTCGATGAGGTTGCCGCGCAGGAAGCGGGCGTAGATCGCCGCGAACGAGGCCGCGAGCACGAACCACGGCATGATCAGCGCCTCGGCCTTACCGGCGATCGAGTGCGCGTCCTGATAGGCGCCGCTGCCGGGCAGCAGCGGGAACACCCCGATGCTGTCGTCGAACAGGTAGAGGGCGACGAGCCCGAAGAAGTAGACCGGCGCGGAGATGAAGACCAGCGCGACGCCCATCGTCAGGCGGTCGAGCCACGAGCCGGTCTTGACGGCCGAGATCATCCCGATCGGGATACCGATGCAGAGCCAGACGACGACCGCGCCGCTGGTCAGGAAGATCGTGGCCGGCATGCGGTCGAGGATCTGCGGCAGCACCGCCTGGTTGGACTGGTACGAGTAGCCGAAGTTGACGCCGTCGCCGCCAACGAACGGCAGGATGTCCCCGATGTAGCGGAAGAACTGGATGATCTTGGGGTCGGAGAGGCCGAACTGCTCGCGGATCGCTGCGACGAGCTCCGGTGAGGGCTGGCGCCCGGCGCGCAGGACCGCGGGGTCGGCCGCGGGCAGCACCGTGAACACGATGAACGTGACCAAGGTGACCACGAACAGCAGAAAGACAACCCAGATCAGTCGTCGGACTATGTAGGCGGCCATCTCGTTCCCCGGTGGTGAGCTTAGTGGGACCGGCGGGGCCCCGCCACCGCGGCGGCGGGGCCCCCCGGCAGAACTACTTCAGCGACGTATAGGCCAGCGCCCAGAGGGCGTTGTCTTGGTCGATCACTCCGTTGACGTTGGACGACTCGATGTTCTCCGTCTTGTCCCAGATCCAGTTGATCGCCGGAGCGAGCTCCGTGATCTTCTTGTCGATCTCGGCCCACGCCTTGGCGCGCTCGGCCGGATCGGTCAGCAGCTTGGCCTTGTCCATCTCCTCGTTGAGGGCCTTGTCGTTCAGCTGCGACCAGTTGCTGTTGTTCGCGGGCAGAATGTTCTCGCCGTTGAACGTCGGGTCCAGGTAGGTCTGCGGGTCGGCGAAGTCCTTCAGCCAGCCGACGTTCGGGCAAATAGCCACGTCCGCCTTCGGCACGTTGCAGAACTTCGTGTACATCGACTCGTGGGTGACCTGGCGCAGGCGCACTTTGAAGCCGAGCTGCTCGAACTGCTCCTTGGCGACCTGGGACGTCTTCGATCCGGGCTCGACGTTGTCCGCGACCATCAGGAACTCCTTGTCGCCCTCGTACTTGCCGGACGCGTAGCCCGCCTTCTTGAAATACTCGGCGGCCAGGTTCATGTCGGACTTCGGGTTGGACTGGAAGTCGAAGCCGGGGCCCTTCAGCCCGCCGGCCTCTTCGAAGCCGGCCATGCCCGGCGGGAGGTAGTGCGTCGCGATGTCGCCGATCGCCGCGCCGCCGCGCGTCAGGCGCAGCGCCTCGCGGTCGAAGCCGGCGGAGATCGCCCGGCGGACGTTGAGGTCGTTGAACGGCTCCACCGTCATGTTGAGTGCAATCCAGCGGCCGCCGCCGCTCGGCACGAGCTGGATCTGGTCCTTCTGCTGCGTGAGCGCGGTCCGCAGGGTGGCCGGGGGCGGCGGCGTGTCGCCGTTGATCATGCTCTCGCCCTCGAGGACCTTCCGAGCCATGACGGTGGAATCGTCGTTGCCCTCGTTGATCTGGACCTCGTCCAGGTAGGCGGGACGCGAGTCCTGCCCCTGCTTCCAGCTCGGGTTGCGGACGAGGTGGATCTGCCTGCCGGCCTCGTAGCCGACCGCCTTACCGCTGGCGTCGTTCGCGATCATGTACGGGCCGCTGGCGACCTGGTGCTCGCCGTAGGTGGAGACCTTCTGGGCGTCGTACTTCTTCGCGTACTCCTCGGGGACCGGAGCAGTGAGCAGCATCGCGAGGGCGCCGGCGAGGACGCCGCCCACGCACTTGCCCTGCTCCTTCGGCTTGAGGTCGAACTCGATCGTCTGGTCGTCCGGCGTCGTGATCCCGGAGATCGTCGTGCCGGGCTTCACGCCGACCTTGGCGCCCTTGATGTCGCCGAAGTAGGCGCCGGCGTAGCCGTTGTTCACCGAGTTGAAGAAGCCGCGCTCGACCGCGTACTTGACGTCCTTGGACGTGATCTCGCGGTTGACCGGCGGCGAGAACTTCAGGCCCGCCTTGATCTTGACGGTGACCGTGCAGCCGTCCTCGGAGACCTGCGGATCGGACTCCGCCAGGATCGGGTCGTTCGTGCTCCCGTCATCGATCTTCGGCAGGTACAGGGGCGACTGGGTCGCCCGGTGGACGATGTTGCTGACCTGGTAGTAGGCGATGCCGGGATCGATGAAGTCGACGTCGCTCGCCCACAGCGCCGTGAGCTTGCCACCTCGCTTGCCCTCCGCGGGCGTGCCCTGGTTCGAGCTCTGCTCGCCGCCGCCGCTGTCGTCGTCGCCGCCGCAGGCGGCCACGCCGAGAGTGAGCGCGAGCAGAACGCCGAGGATGATGGTCCACTGGAAGGACCGTCGCATGAAGCGTCCTTTCATAGATGTGTCGCTGGAACTAGCCGGATTCAGAGAGGAAGAGGCCCGAGGTCACGTCGACTTCGTGCTCTTTGGATTGAGCGCGTCCTGAAGCCCGTCGCCGACCAGATTGAAGGCCAGCACGGTCAGCAGCAGCGCCATACCGGGGAAGAACATGAACCACCAGGCGACGTCGAAGATCGAGACGGCCTCCGACAGCATGGCTCCCCACGAAGCCTGGGGAGGCTGGACGCCGACGCCCAAGAACGAGAGCGCGGCCTCCAGCAGGATGTTCGCGGGGATGAAGAGCGTGGCGTAGACGATGATCGGCGCCACGAGGTTCGGAAGGATGTCGCGGAACATGATCCGCCCGTTCGAGGCCCCGAGGGAGCGCGAGGCCTCGACGAACTCCTTCTCGCGCAAGGAGAGCACCTGGCCGCGGATGATCCGCGCCACGTAGGGCGTGTTCGCCATCACGATGATCGCGATCACGACCGAGAGGCCGGGCTGGATGAGCCCGCCGATGCAGCCGTTCTCGCCCGAGCACGCGGTGGCGATGCCGAGGCCGAACAGCAGCACCGGGAACGCGAGCATAACGTCGAGCGAGCGAGCGATGATCGTGTCGGCCCAGCGGCGGTAGAAGCCCGCCACGATCCCGAGGATCGAGCCGAACAGGACCGACAGGCCGGTCCCGATGAGCGCCACGGTCAGCGACACGCGCGCGCCGTAGAGCACGCGCGCGAAGACGTCGCGGCCGATCGGGTCGGCGCCGAAGAGGTGCGCGCTGCTCGGGCCTTCGGGGAGCCCGAAGTCGTCGAGCGCGGAGGTCTCCTGGACGTTCGGGCCGGGGGCGCCGACCAGCTTGGTGATCGGGCCGGCGAGGATGGCCACGACGATCAGGATCGTGATGAAGCCCAGGGCCACGAGGGCGACCTTGTCCCTGCGGAAGCGCCGCCAGAACAGCTGGAGCGGCGAGCGGGCGGCGACCGCCTGCTCGCCCCGGATCATCTGCTCGACGCCGGTGTCCTCCGCGTGCAGGAGGTCGCTCGCGCCGGCGCCCGTGCTCATGCGGACGCCTTTCGGCTGAGTGCTGCGGTGTTCAGTTGGTACCTCCTCCGAGCGCACGTCCCCCCTGGGTCGTGCGGCCGGCGCTTAATTCCCCTTTAAGACCAAACAACCTACAAGGTGGATCGTGGAACCCCATCAGGTTCCGCGAACCCGGGAGTGCGCAGGTCACACGTATGTTCCCGTGCGAGCCCCCTCCTCGAGGATCTGGCGAGGCAGCATAGTGCTCCGGCGCCGAGATGCGTTGCGGTCGGATTAAGATGGGTGCGGCTTTCTCACCCTCGCAAGCTCGGGTGAGCGCCTTAGTTACGTTCGCCCCGATAGCTCAGCCGGATAGAGCGACTCCCTCCTAAGGAGTAGGCCGCTGGTTCGAATCCAGCTCGGGGCACTTCCCAGGAACCGCGCCACAGCGCGGAATTGCTCGTCTAGGCGGGTCACGCCGTCGGCTCCTCCGAAACGACCCGAGCGGGCTTGGTGCCCACTGGTGCCCATTCGACTCCCTCGACGAGCGCCTTCAGACGGGCGCGCTCGTCCTCGGAGAACCGCATGGCGTGCGCGTACACCCGGAGCGTGAACGCCGGATCGGTGTGCCCCAGCTGGGCCATCACATAGCTGGGATCGCGGCCGAGCGCGACGAGGATCGAGGCGAAACTGTGCCTCAGTTTGTGCGGCGTGACGCCGAGCGGCAGCGGGTGCTCGCCGCGCTCGGCGAGCAGCTCGTCCGCCCGCTTTATCACCGGCTGCAGCACCCGCTTGCGGATGTTGTTCTTGTCGCGGTGCGCTCCCGTGGCGGTCGGGAAAAGCGGATCGTCCAGGCCGCCTCGGTGCGCCGCCTTGTGCTCCGCGAGCACGTCGCGAAGCACCGGCAGCAAGTCGATCGACCGCATGCCAGCGTCTGTCTTGGAGCGGCCGACGTCGAGCCGCGCACGCGCGAGATCCAAGTCGCGGACGAGCAGCGCGCCCGCCTCGCTCACGCGCGGGCCAGCGAACATCAGCGTCGCCACGAGCGCATGCCGGCCCGCCGTCCGCGTCTTCGCGTCGGCGTCGAGCTCGCGAGCGGCGTCGAGCATCGCGACGAGCTGGTCGACACCGTCCAGGTGCACCGGCCGGGGCCGATCGGCCTTCAGCCGGCGGCGTTTGCCGCGGGCGGCGTTCGCTGGCGCGTGCCCGTCACGGCTCGGGATCCGCCCGTACTCGATCGCCTGGTCGAGGACCGCGGCGAGGATCTTCAGCGTCTTGTTGATGCTGTCGGACCCCAGCGGGCGCAGCATCCGGCCGGCGTCGTCGCGCAGTGGTCGCCCGTCCGCGATCGCCTTGCGACGTCGCTCCGCCTCGGCGACCTTCACCCGCCGGTAGCGGTCGACCTCCTCGATCGTGATCGCCGACAGCCGGAACCGCGCGAAGTGCGGCAGCAGGTGGACGGACAACGCCCACTCGAGACTGTCCAGGGTGCGCTGCGAGAGTCCGTCACCGCGGCGCCCGTTGACGTACTCCGTGGCGAACTGGTGGAACGTCGGCTCCTCGCGCGGCGGCTCCGGGTCCGGCTCGGGCGTCGGAGGTCGCCAGATCCCGCGGCGGACGTCGGCGAGGACGTTCGACAGCTCGTCCTCCGCGCGCTTGTGGGTCCAGCCCTCCGAGCGCTTGCCGAGCGTGACGTAGTGCCGGTCGCCGTGGGCCCGGAAGCGCAGCGCGAACGTGACGTCGCGGCCGCGCTTGCGCTCGACGATCTGGCCGGTTGCTTGGCGGGCCATCAGGACACCTCCTGGCTGAGCACGTCCCGAATCTCGACGGCGACCTCTCCTACGACCACCCGTAGGACCGACCCGAGCAGCTCGGCTCGCTCGAAGTCGGTGGACTTGAGAAACACCCCCTGCCGGCCGACGCTCGGATAGTCCGAGTCGCCGACGGGAAGGAAGGCGACGCCCTGCGACTCGCCGGCTGTTTTCTCGGTGGCCATCTCGACCGCTCCCGCCCTCCCGGCGAGCGTGGCCCTGGGCATCCACGACTCGGCGGCCGCGCCGTAGACGAGAACGCCGATCTCGTGGCCCTCGAGGCCAGCGAGGGTGTCGAGCACCTGCACGTAGTTGAGCGCCATTAGGACTCGCCTCCCTTGCCGCCAGCCTCGTCAACGTCAATCCCGCCGGCGACGGCGAGCGCGATCTCCGACTCCAAGACGCCCAGCACCGCAGGCTCGACCCGCGGCGACACCGTCACCCTGACCTCTCCGTCGCTCACAGTGGCGTATAGCGCGTGCGGGGGCATCTGCTCGTCGATGACGATCGTGAGGTCGAACATCAGGACTCGCCTCTCTCTCGGTGGTTGCGCAGAGCCTCCTCGATCCTGGCCGCCCTCTTCGGCCCGATGCCGATGATGCTCGTCAGCTCGCGCTCGTTCGCGAGTCGCTGGGCGGCATCGACGGTGAGCGCGCGCCCCGAGAGCAGCAGCCACGCGTAGTCCGGGGTGGGGCCGGCGCCGTACAGCTCACGCAGCTCGCGCAGGCCACCGGGTCCGTCCAAGATCACGTCACGCTCTCGCCACGGGTCCGCGGCGCAGCGGGCACACACGGTGAGGCCGTGCTCGCCGATGCTGTCGGCCGGCTTGTCGCAGCACGCGCACGGGATGGCCGACTCCTCCGGCTCCGGGTCTGCCAGGCACATCTCGCAGAGCTCCTGGGCGTGCGCTTTCCACAGCCGGGCGAGCACGGCCCTCGAGGACAAGGTCGCATCCGGCAAGCGCCTCCTTGCGGGCGGAGAGCACGCGTAGCGGCAGACGGCGCCGAACGGCAGCACGTCGCGCGCTGCCTGGTGCTTCCACGCTTCCATAGCGGCCTACGTGGCCCGGCAACGAAGCGGCGCCTGAACGACGAAACCCGCCATTTGCGGCGGGGTCCTGAGAGCCCTCTGCCGGACTCGAACCGGCGACCCTTTCCTTACCATCCCGGCTTCCATCGATATGCCGCTTCGCGAGCAAAGCGCCTGCACCGGCACCGAAACGGTGCGCCCGCAGACGCTGCAGCAACGCGCACCGTTCTGCACCCTCGGGACCCACAGTACCCGGCCAGGCGGGACGGGTCAGCGCTGGCTCCGCAGCTCGCTCCACGGTCGCGTGCTTCGCCGCTCAACCCTGCTCGACATCGACCATGTTGTGACGCTGGCCCACGCCTCGCGCGGGGGCACGGTCGTGGAGCCGCAGGTGCCGGGAGCGCTTCGCGAACGACCTGCGCGATCAGCCCCAGCATCGGCCGCTCGCGCCTCTTCCGCCGGCCGTTCAGCCGGGGAGCGGCGCGGGCGACGGCATCCGCCGCGCGCCGAGCCAGCGCCAGGGCGAGGCCTTGCTGGCGGCGCGCCGGGACGGCGCGGTCGCGCGTGCGGTCACGACGGCGTCGTCACCGTGCCTCGTGACGCCGGTCGCGTGGTAGGCGGCCGCGACGATCTCGGCGACGCCCGCGTCGCTGCAGTTCAGAGCGTAAGCGTCCCCGGAAGCGGACCAGAGGACGTAGGACACCAGGCCGGGACACCGCGCGGCAAGCTCGGCGCGGACCATGGCGGCGTACGTGCCGGTAGCCGGGTCGCCGATGACGCGGCGCACGGCGATGCCTTGGGCCGCGACCCTGGCGAGCGCGGAGGCGAGGGCGGCGTCGTTCTTGTTGATGTTCGTCATATCTGTAGGGCTCCGTGGTGACTGCGTCGGGAGGAAACCGGGTCAGTGGGGCTCGAACTCGCCGAAGTGGCCGGCGAAGTACACAAGCGGTCGGGCGTCGGGCCCCGCCCGCAAGCGGCGGACGCGCCCGACGACGATCCAGTGGTCGCCTGCGGCATGCTCGGCCGCGAAGTCGCACTCGATCGATGTGAGCGCGTCGCGTAGGACGTCGGCCTCCGCGAAGCGGTCGGCGCCCGGCGCCGCTGCGCGGCGCACGAAGCCGCTGTACCGGGCTCCAAGGACATGGACGGAGAACTGCTCGGCATGTCGCATGCGCTGCCAGGTGATGGAGTCGCGCGACGGGCAGAACGAGACGAGCGGCGGCGCGAGCGAGACGGCGGCGAAGGAGCTCACGATGAGACCCAGCGGCGTGCCGTCGAGCTCCGTGGTGACGAAGGCCACGCCGGTCGCGAAGCGGCCGAAGGCCGCGCGCACGCTGCGCTCGTCGAGGGCCGGCTCGGCGGCCTGGATCGCGGGGGTGGGCGGCATGACTCAGCGCAGGACGGGCTCGCGCCCGAGCGCGACGTCGCCAACCAGCTCGTAGGCGCGGTTGGCGCCGAGCGGATGCATGAAGCTGCCGGCGCGGACGTCCCGGTACGCCCGGGCGAGCGAGTGGCCGTTGAGGTAGCCGGCCCCGCCTGAGATCGCGAGCGCTCGATCCACAATGCGTGCGGCGGCCTCGTTGACGAAGGCCTTCGCCGCCTGCGTCTCGGCGAACAGCGCGACGGCATGTCCGTCCGAGTCGTCCGCCAGCGTGGCGGACCGCGAAAGCGTGGCCCGGCAGGCGCCGAGGTCGATCACGTTCTCGGCGATCAGCATGCGCGTGCGCGCATCGGGCTCACCGCGGCGCGAGGCGCTGTCGGTCGCGGCCGACGCCGCGCTCTCGGCGATGCCGAGCGACGCGGAGGCGTGAAACAGGCCGGCGAGGAGGTTGCGCTCCATGTACGCGTCCGCGTCGCCGGCGACGAAGCCGCCGCGCAGCGCGGAGTGCGGGACCGCCACGTCGGCGAAGGTCACCGAGTGGCTGCCGGAGGCGCGCATCCCGAGCGCGTCCCAGTCGTCGAGGATCTCGACGCCGGCGACGTCGGTCGGGACCTGGGCATAGCCGTAGCGCTCGACGCCGTCGTCGTCGACGAACGTGACGGCGGTGTAGAGCACCGTGGCGGCCGGCGACATCGTGCAGAACGCCTTGCGACCGTCGATCCTCCAGCCGGACGGCGTCCGGGTCGCGGTGGTTCGTGGGCGGGTGAGGTCCTGGCCCACCTCGCTGACCGCGCTGGCCATGACAACGCCGTCCCGGGCGATCGCGTTCATCGAGGCGGCGAAGGCAAAGGCCCGACGGCGGTCGCCGGCAGCGGCCGCGGTCTTCCAGCGCCGAACGATGTTCAGGAGCAGGGTGAGGTGCATGTTGACGCCGATCGCGATCGACGCGTCGCCGCGGGCCAGGCGGCTCGAGGCGACGACGACGTCGTGGACGGACGTGACTCCGAGGCCGCCGCTCTCGGCGGGGATCGGGGCGTTGAAATACCCTGCGCGCTTGAGCGCGTCGATGGCGGCGTGCGGGAACGACGCTTCGCGGTCGTGGAGTGCGGCGCGGCTCGCGAAGTCCTCGGCGAGCGCCTCGGCGATCTGCACCAGGCGCGCGCCGGCCTCGGTCTTGGCGGTGAGCTCGAACATTTCGGTCATCCGGGTTGCGTCGGGGAGCTCAGTCCGTGGTGACGTCGACGGTGACGGGCACGCCGTTGGTGACGATGTCGTAGACGGCCGAGCGCTGTTGCGCACGGGCCACGACCTCGCGAAGCTTCGGCTCCGGCGCGTCGCCCTTGACGGTGAAGGTCACCCGGATGTCGGTGAATCCGTTGCGGACCTCGTCGGAGATCCCGAGCGCGCCGCGTACGTCCATGTTGCCTTCGAGGGTCGACTCGACATAGGTGAGCCGCACCTTGCGCGCCGCCGCGACGTACACCAATGACGTGGTCAGGCACGCGGCGAGCGCGTGCAGGAGGGCCTCCGCCGGATTGGCTCCCGTGTCGGTGCCGAGCAGGATGCCCGGCTCGCCGGCGTCTAGGACGAACGGCCCCTCGCGCGAGGTGTCCTCCTGCCCTGCGCCGTAGAACCGCTGGATCGTCGTGCGGTTGTGCGCCCCGTCGATCCACTGGTTGCTGGCGCGGAATTGGAACGCACCGAGCGTCGGCTCGGCCTTGATCGCGTCGAGCGTTCCGTACATCTGCTGCGTGTCGACCCCGTTGCGGATCGTCTGCGTCACCTGCGTCACGTCGTGCTCCTTCGGTCGGTACCGGTTTGGTGCCGAAAGCACATGGCACGGCGGTAGCGGGCCGGTAGCGGGGGGGTAACTGCGGGCGGCTACCGCGAAGGAGCGCCGACGGAGAACAGGCGCCACCCGTCCCCAGTTCGGCGCTCGCGCTCCCGCAACGCGACCCCGGAGCCCGCGACGAGGTCGCGCACGGTGACCGACACCAGGACCTCGCCGGGGGCGGCCTCGGTCGCGACGGACGCGCTGATCTCGACCGCGGGTCCATGCGCCTTGCCGTCCACGAACGCGCACTCGCCCGTGTGGAGGCCTGCTTGGACGGCAATCCCGCGGGCCGCTGCCGCTTCGATTACCGCACGCGCGCAGCGGATGGCGCGCGCGGGCCCGTCGAAGCTCGCGCTCTCGGTGCCCGGTGCGGCTTCGACCGGCTCCCCGCGGAACCGCGGCAGCTGGTTGCGCATGAGCGCCTGGTAGCGCTGCACGAGCGTCGCGTCCGGCGAGACCATCCGGGTGCAAAGCAAGGTGGTGAGCACGCGATCCGGCCCCTCCTCGTCACGCACCGTGGCCAGGAATGCTTCGATCTCGTCGAGGACGTCGTCCTGGTCGCCCTCCCACGGGAGGTGGTCGGCGCCGGGCAGCGCCACCACGCGGGCGCCGGGGATCCGGTCGCCCATGTAGCGCGTCGCCTCGTGCAGGTACTCCTCGGCGCGGTAGAGCACGAGCGCCGGCACGCCGATCGTCGGCAGCACGTGGCGGACGTCGATCTCGTCGTTCATCTGGCGCAGCATGGTCGCTGCGCCCGGGCTCGCGCCCCGCACGATGTAGGAGGCATACCAGCGGATGGCTTCCTCGTCTCCGGCGATCGACGGCGCCCGCTCGCGGACGAACCGCCGCGCGATCGGCATCCCCCACTCCGCGATGCTCGGATCCAGGCTGGGCGCGTCGATCGGGTAGTCGGGCGCGCGCGTCCGGCGCGCGAAGGTCCCCATCGCGACGACCGCAGCCGTCCGCTCCGGGTAGGTGGCCGCGAACAGCGACACCATCGGCCCGCCCTCGGAGACTCCCAAGAGCGCCGCCCGGCGCGAGCCGACCGCGTCCATCACCGCGCGCACGTCATCCATCCGCTCCTCGAGCGGCGCGACGCCCTTGACGCGATCGGACAGGCCCGTGCCGCGCTTGTCGAACAAGATCAGCCTGCCCATCGACGCAAGCCGCCGATAGAACCGGGCGATCCGCTCGCGCTCCCACCCGGCCGCGAAGCCGCAGACCCAGCCGTGCACCAGCACCAGGTCCAGCGGCCCCTGGCCCAGCACCTGATAGGCGACCGAGATGTCCCCGCTGCGCACGAAGCGCGTCTCCCCGCCGCCGCCGTCGCTCACCGACGGCATCGCTGGAGCAAGAGGAGTCTCCGTCTCGACCACGGGCCCAGAGGACGCCGCGAGGTCGAGCTGCGGATCGTGCTGCAGGATCCGGCGCTCGACATCACGCAGGGCCGGGGAGGGCTCCAGCCCGAGCTGCTCGTCGAGCGTCTCCCGGTAGTGGCGGTAGGCATCGAGCGCCTCCGCATGCCGGCCGGAGCGATGCAACGCCAGCATCAGCTGGCCGCGCAGCCGCTCGCGCAGCGGCACGCGCGCTACGAGGGCCTCGAGCTCTCCGACCAGATCGGCGTGGCGCCCCAACGCGAGGTCGGCCTCGATCCGATCCTCCAGGCACGCCAGATGCAGGTCCTCCAGATGCGCACTCTCGGTCACGGCGAACGACTCCGGGAACTCCGCCAGCGCGGCACCGCGCCACAGCCCCAGCGCCTCGCGCAGACGCGCAGAGCCGGTCGCCGGATCGCCCGCGGTGAGCGCCGCGCGGCCCTCGTCGCGCAGGCGCATGAAGCGGACCACGTCGATCGCCTCGGGCTCGACCTCCAGGCCGTAGCCGGGCGCGCGGGTCACCAGCGTCCGCGGCGGCAGCACCTTGCGCAGCTGGGACACGCCGATGTGGACCATCTTGACCGCCGACTCCGGGACATCCTCGCCCCACAGGTCATCCACGAGCCGGTCGACCGAGACCGTCCGGCGGTGGTCGACCAGCAAGCGCGCCAGCAGAGCACGCTGCCGATGCCCGCCGATCCGCACCGGCACGTCGCCGTCACGCACCTCCAGCGGACCGAGGATCCCGAACTGCATCGACGACACGCAACGCTACCAACGGGCCGGACCGCCGTTTACCCGCCCGCTACCAGACATTGAGACGCGCCGTCCAGGCTGCCCTCATCCCAACTCCCATGAGAGCCTCAATGCAACCGACTACCGTCACCATCCGCCTCGCCAACCACGCCGACGCCGCTGCCATCGCACGCCTCGCCGAGCTCGAGGAGGCGCCGCCCCCGACCGGAGAGACGCTCGTGGCCGAGCTGGACGCCACGATCATCGCGGCCGTCTCGGTACAGGACGACCGTGCCGTCGCAGACATCTTCCGGCCGACCGCCGCGACCGTCCGAATACTGCGCCACTGGCGCACCGAGCTCATCGGCGCGCGCAGCCCGCAGCCGGTCCGCCGCCGGCGGACCTGGACCCTGCGCCGCGCCAACGCCTGGGCATGATCACGCCGCGCCACCCGCAACCGACCGCGTAGCCACCATGACCCGCGTCAACTGATCCTTTCGCCGTCCAATGGCGACCTCGCTCGCGCCACGAACCGGCGTCGGCCGCGTCGCTCACGAATCGGCGGCGGCGACAAGGCTGTGGCGATCCCCGCTACTTCCGGAATGCGGAGGCACTTCGCGGCGTCTTCTGCCATGACCACCACCACACCTGGAGTCCCCACGACCGTGTTTCCCGGCAACGCCCATCCCGTCCGTCCCGCGACCGCCCACGACGCAAAGGCGCTGCGCAAGCTTGCCGCAGTTTCGGGCGCTCGGCCGCTCGCGGGCCGCGTCCTCGTCGCCGAGGTCGGCGGCGTCATCGCCGCCGCCATCTCGCGCGACGAGCCCCGCACGATCGCCGACCCCGCGCTCGCACCCGCCTACCTGACCACGATCCTGCGGCTGCGCGCCGACGCTCTGGCCGCCGTCGCGCGTCAGCCCAGCCTCGCCGAGCGCATGCGCGAAGCGGTCTCGGGCGCACGCCAGCCCGCGGCGCTCCCGCTCGCCGCCTAGCGGCGCTCCGGGCCCCGCGGGGCGAGCCCTGAAGCGAGCGGAGCTTCCTCGCTGATCGCCTGGCTGGCTGCTGCCGATCGACGGAGGGAGCCACGCCGATCGCCTTGGGCGGTCCGAGTTCATTCGTACGGTCTGCGCTTGCAGCGCCGCGCACTGCAAGCGCGTGATCGTGTGCCCGCACTGCGGATGGCAACGCGCACGTCGAGCCACCTGCGGCGCGTGCGGTGCCCTCGGGCCGATCGCCGGGCGGCTGACGCCGCTCGCGTGACGCAGCGTCCCGTGCCGAGCGGGCTGAGCGTCGGAGCTGTGCAGCATGGATGCGAGCGTGCCCCCGCCGAGGCGCACACGCCCGCTCGGGACGAGGACCAGGCGTCCGCCGGCGCGCGATCGAGTCCCGCCTCGCTATTGCATCTGCCTGAGGCTGTCGCGTAATCCGCGCCGAAGATGTTGTGCGCGCAATAGTGGGACGAGATCGCGAGATTCGGGTTCATTTCGCGGTGTCGTCCCACCAAACGACCCGATACCTCGTCGCCAGCGACTGTTGTCCCACGATCGATTAACACACCGGTTGGTGGAGTGGTTTTTGCGACAGCCTCGCCTGGTAGCAGCCAGGCACTGCAGCGGGCACCGCCGCCAGCGCGCGGTGGCCCGGATGGGGCCGTGCGCCGCGGCGCAGCGCGGATCTCGTCCGGCGTGACCGCCTGCTCGCGCCACAGGAGGCCGCGAAAACCGGAACGGATAGTCGCCCGCGATGGCGGGGATGGGCAGCGCGAGGACGGCCGACGAACGTTCGAGTTGACGAGGGCGCGTCCCGGGGTGCAGGATCGGCACATCGGAACCAAGGAGGAGACGCGGTGAAGGTTCTCGCCCCGTCGCTCGCGACTGTCGCGCTGCTGGTCGGCTCCGCTTCGGTGCAAGCCACCCCGCCCGTCCTGCTGAGCGCGGTAGCTGCCGCGTCGGCATCCGCTCAGTCGCCGCCGGATGGGTCCGCCTTCGCCACGACAGACACCGTTCGCTTTGAGACCCCGGAAGCGGCGGCCGGCGACCGTGCCTACGTCTTCGCGCTCACGCCCGACCGAGTCGAAGGCTGGCTCTCATTCGGCCACGAGCAAGTCGCAACGGTCGACCTCGGCTGGCTCGCCACGAAGCTCGACCATCTCGGCGCCTTCTACTGGTCTGCCTGTACGACGAGCGTGGATTCCAACGGCTATGAGACGCTCGCCGAGTGCACGTCGCCGCTGAGCTTCTCGGTCCGCTTCCGGTTCGCCACGCTGACCAAGGCCACCGCTCGTGCCAGGACCCGACGCGTCATGCGCCGGGAGTTCCGCGACTACTGGCTTGCGGGTTACAACCGCAAGGTGATGTGCCAGCGCCGTTCAAGGATCCGGCAGCGATGCAAGGTGTCAGTCGTCGTGGGCGACGTGCTGCTCTGGGGCAAGGTGACGATCTATCCCAAGCGGGAGCGGACGTGGGAGATGCCCTACTACCGCGCGTCGATCCGAACCTATAACGAGTACTGCCACATCGTGAATGAGCGCCCCCTGAGTGAGTGTGTTACCAAGCGGCGCCGCAGTGGTCGGGTGTAGACGCCCGCGACCTGCTCGCGTCGCTTGGTTAGCGCGGCGCACAGGCGCGAACGCCAGCACGCCGTCTACGCGTCGCTACGCAAATGAACGGCCCGCCTCGGCACAGGCGCGCGTGATCGCCTCAAGGTTGACCAACATGCGCTCGACATAGACCTCTGCCCTGTCTGAGCCTCAGCGCCCGTAGAGGACGGCGCGTACGGTTGCAAGCACCAAGCGCAACTCGCGGCGAAGGCTCCAGTTGTGAGCGAGCTCTAGGTCACGGCGGTTCGCTTCCTCAACGTCGAGCAGCCCGACGTGTGCGACTGAGGTCCAGCTCGTCAACCCCGGCTTGATGCCGGCGAGTGCAGCGTCGAACGAGTGGTCGTCCGGCACACGCGGCCTTGGGCCGACGAGGGCCATCTCACCGCGCATCACGTTGACGAGCTGTGGAAGTTCGTCCAGCGAGGTGCGCCGGAGGAATCGACCCACCGGAGTGACTCGAGGATCCGTCCTCAACGAGTAGAGACCCAGATGCGTCGGCACGACGTGGGTTAGCCGAACCGATTGCCGATCCGCGTCGGCGTGCATCGTCCGGAACTTGAGCATGTGGAAGACCCGGTCATGAGCTCCTACACGCAGCTGCCGGAACATCACCGGGCCACGCCCCGCGACCCGGATCGCGACGGCGAGTGTGACAAGAACGGGAGACAGAAGTAGCAGCCCGAGCGAGCTGGCGCTCAAGTCGAGTGCGCGCCTGAGTATTGGCGACCGGTAGCTGCCGCTCAGGGCGCGCGCCGTCTTCGGAGCGCCAACAAGGGTTGACACCGCGAAGAACACAGACGCGAGGCCTCGCGTCGGTAGCGCTTGCAGCTCCGCCAGCCACTCTTCCTCGTAGCGTTCGCGGTATTCGTCGGGCAGGAATCGCGCCGCTCGCCTGACGAGCCGAGCCCCAAGCCATGGCAGCCACCCGTAGAGCTCATTCACGATCAGCCCCAGCAAAGCCGCAGCGACGGCGAGCAAGACGAATGTCATGCAAAGCCGCCGTCAGCCGCGCGTACTCCGAAGCCGATCCGTGTTGACGCGGATCGGGGTACGGGCTCCAGCGCCGTTCGAAGCCGCTCGGCGGTCGCCTCGAGCTCGGCACGCGCCGCGCGTGCGCCCTCGCCGGTCAGTCGGTAGTAACGCCGTCGACGCCGGCCCTCCGTTGACTCGTCGATTTGCTCCCATTCGCTTTCGACCCACCGCTGCCGCTCCAGCCGAGCGAGGATTGGGTACAGCGTGCCGCTTGCCAGACCGGCGGTCTTAGCGATTTCCAAGCCGTACTGCGGCTCGTCCGCGTCTCGCAGCAGCGCGGCGAGAACCGCTTGAGTATGCGGGGTCAAGCTAACCATAGTCGCCACTCTACCATGCCCATGATCGGAACTCTACAATGGGGGTTTCCATTGTGCCTTGTGGCACCGTCTGTTCGGCTTGCGCTTTCGCGTGAGGCCAGCCTCGCGTGGTTGCAGCGACCGGCGGAGCCGCGGGGGTATGACCCCTTTTCGATCGCGGGACGACGCCCCGGCCGGACCGCGCATGACCAGCGCGCAGGAGGGCCGTTCCGCTCGGCTGATCGGCGCCGCCCCAGGCGGCTGAACGTCGTTCAGCATTGGGCACCAGGCCCACTCCGGTGCCCACATCGGCAGAGATCCGCGCAGATCGACGGTGATTTGCACCGACGTCCAGAGACCCCTGGGGCCGCCGCTCCCGCGCCGTAGCGCGGGATCGGTGGCGGAACGGCTCGCCGGTGGCGGCTGGCTCCTAAGGAGTAGGCCGCTGGTTCGAATCCAGCTCGGGGCGCTGAGGTCCGGCGGCGCTTGACGTGCTCTGGCAGACTGAGCAAATGGCTGGCTTTGCCGGCACGTCGCCCAGTGGAGCGGGGGCGATGCTCCGCCTGATCCGCGACGGGCGTGCGCGCACCCATGCGGAGCTGGTGGCGCTCACCGGCCTGTCCCGGTCGACCGTCGCCCAGCGGGTCGACTCGCTGCTTTCGCGCGAGCTCGTGGTGCCTGCGGAGCCCGGCGCCTCGCGTGGCGGCCGGCCGCCGCGCACGTTCGCCTTCAATCGCGACGCCGGCGTCGTGCTCGCCGCCGACCTCGGCGCCACCCATTCGCGCGTCGCGGTCACCGACCTCGCGGGGGACGTGCTCGCCGAGGCGCGCGAGGACATCCCGATCGCCAACGGGCCGGAGGTCGTGCTCGGCTGGCTGGAGGAGACGTTCGACGCCCTGCTCAAGGAGGCGCGCCGCAAGGGCGGTGAGGTGCGCGGCGTCGGCGTCGGCGTCCCGGGGCCGGTCGAGTTCGTCACGGGGACGCCGGTGGCGCCGCCGATCATGCCCGGCTGGGACGGCTACGGGATCGCCGCGCACCTGCGCGCCCGCTACGGGGCCCCGGTCCTCGTCGACAACGACGTGAACATCATGGCGCTGGGCGAGTACTGGTCACGCTGGCGCGACACCCAACACCTGCTCTTCGTCAAGGTCGGCACCGGCATCGGCTGCGGCGTGATCACCGACGGACGCATCCACCGCGGCGCCCAAGGCGCCGCCGGCGACATCGGCCACATCCACGTCCCCGACCACGACGACGTCATCTGCCGCTGCGGCAACCTCGGCTGTCTGGAAGCCATCGCCGGCGGCGGCGCCATGGCCGCCAAACTCACCGACATGGGCGTCCCCGCCCAAAACAGCCGCGACGTCGTCCGCCACGTCAGAGACGGCCGCCCCGAAGCCATGCGCCTGGTCCGCCAAGCCGGCCGCGAACTCGGCGGCGTGCTCGCCAGCGCCGTCAACTTCTTCAACCCCGGCGTGATCGTCATCGGCGGCGACATCGCCCACGCCGACGAACACCTACTCGCCGGCGTGCGCGAAGTCGTCTACCGCCGCTCCACCGCCCTGGCCACCCGCAGCATCCGCATCGCCCGCTCCACCCTCGACGACCGCGCCGGC
>DATDKF010000001.1:0-23407 GCA_036520135.1 Solirubrobacteraceae bacterium | reverse complement strand
ATGGGGTTCGACGACTTCTACGTCGGCCCCGAGCTCGAGTACTTCCTGTTCCGCGACTCGCGCGGCACCGAGCCGCTCGACCTCGGCGGCTACTTCGACCTCACGACGCTCGATGCGGGCTCCGACGTCCGCCGCGACACCGTGCTCGCGCTCGAGAAGCTCGGGATCGAGGTCGAGTACTCGCACCACGAGGTCGGCCCGAGCCAGCACGAGATCGACATGCGGTACGCCGACGCGATCAAGATGGCCGACGACTGCATGACCTACCGCATCACGGTCAAGGAGATCGCGCTCAAGTACGGCTGGCACGCGACCTTCATGCCCAAGCCGCTGTTCGGGGAGAACGGCTCCGGGATGCACACGCACCAGTCGCTGTTCAAGGACGGCCGCAACGCGTTCTACGAAGCCGACGACAAGTACTTCCTGTCGGACACCGGCAAGGCCTTCATCGCGGGCCAGCTCCGCCACGCCCGCGAGATCTGCTCGATCTTCGCCCAGTGGGTGAACTCCTACAAGCGGCTCGTGCCCGGCTACGAGGCGCCGGTGTACGTCGCCTGGAGCCGGCGCAACCGCTCGGCGCTCGTGCGCGTCCCGCTCTATCACCCCGGCAAGGAGCAGGCCACCCGCATGGAGCTGCGCTGCCCCGATCCCGCCTGCAACCCGTACCTGACGTTCGCGGCGCTGCTGATGGCGGGGCTCGAGGGCGTCGAGCGCGGCTACGAGCTGCCCGAGCCGATGGAGAAGAACCTCTACCACCTGAGCCCGGACGAGCGGCGCCGGCTCGGGATCGAGCAGCTCCCCGAGACGCTCGGCGAGGCGATCGAGATCACCGCCGAGTCCGAGCTCGTGCTGCGCACGCTCGGCGAGCACATCTTCAACCGCTACATCGAGATCAAGCGCCAGGAGTGGGAGGACTACCGCGTGCAGGTCACGCCGTGGGAGCTCGATCGCTACCTGGCGATCCTTTAGGGGGACAGTCCCCTCACCGTCGCAACGGTTGCGCTGCTCGCCTAAAGGGGACTGTCCCCTTTAGGAGAGCAGGGCCCGCAGCTCGTCGGGCTCGGTCACCGGCCGCTGGCAGGTGAAGTGCTCGCACACGTAGGCGGCGGCGCGGCCGTCGACCGGCGTGCGGCCCGCGAGCAGCGGCACGCCGTCCGGAGCGCCGCCGGCCACCACGAGGTGCGGGCGGAACGTCTCGCGCACGACCTGCTCGAGCGGCTCGCGGCCGTCGCCCACGAGCGCCACCTCGCGCACGTCGGCGAGCGCGAAGTCGAGCGCCTGCAGCAGGTGGCCGAACATGCCGGGGTGCTCGGGCGCGAGCCTGTGCGTCAGCCGCAGCTGGCCGAGCGCCGCGTCCTCGTAGCGCGCCTCGCCGGTCAGCCGCGCGAGTCGGAGCAGCCCGAAGGCGGCCGACGCGCCGCCGGACGGGATCGGCGCGTCCTCGAGCGGCTTGCGGCGGGCGATCAACGCCTCGTGGTCGGCGGCGGTGGAGAAGAAGCCGCCGCGCTCGCGGTCCTCGAAGCGGTCGAGGATCTCGTCGGCGAGCGCCTGCGCCTCGGCGAACCAGCGCGGGTCGAACGTCGCCTCGTAGAGGCCGAGCAGCGCCTCGAGCAGGAACGCGTGGTCTTCCAGGTAGGCGTTCAGGTGCGCGGTGCCGCGGTTGTAGGTGCGCAACAGGCGGCCGTCGCGGCGCAGGTCGCGCAGCACGAACTCGGCGGCCGCGACCGCGGCGTCGCGGTAGCGCGCGTCGCCGAGCGCGGCGCCGGCGTCGGCCAGCGCGGAGATCATCAGCGCGTTCCAGGCTGTCAGCCGCTTGTCGTCGAGCCCGGGCCGGACGCGCTGCTCGCGCGCGGCCAGCAGCTTGGCCTTGATCTCGGCGAGGTTCTCGGGGTCGGCGGTGGCACGGACCGGGATGTTCGCGCCCTCGAAGTTGCCCGCCTCGGTCATGCCGAAGTGCGCGATCGCGGCGTCCGCGAGCTCGGGCTCGAGCGCGGCGCGGACCTCGTCGAGCGTCCAGACGTAGAACTTGCCCTCGACGCCCTCGGAGTCGGCGTCGAGCGCGCTCGCGAAGCCGCCCTCCTCCTGGCGCAGCTCGCGCAGCACCCAGTCGAGCGTCTCGCGGCACACACGCTCGAACAGCGGCTCGCCGGTGACCTGGAACGCGTGCAGGTAGGCGCGCGCCAGCAGCGCGTTGTCGTAGAGCATCTTCTCGAAGTGCGGGACGAGCCAGACGGCGTCGACCGAGTACCGCGCGAAGCCGCCGCCGATCTGGTCGTACATGCCGCCGCCCGCCATCCGCCGCAGCGTGTGCAGCGCCATCTGGCGCTCGCCGCGCCGCAGCAGGAACTCGATCACCGACGCGGCCGGGAACTTCGGCGCGCCGCCCCAGCCGCCGTGCTCGGCGTCGTAGCGGCGGCGGCACATCGCCTCCGCGGCGTCGAGCGTCTCGGCGCTCAGCTCGGCGTCGGGCGCCTCCATCCGGGCGGTCGCCTCGAGGTGGCCGACGATCCGCTGCGAGCCGTCGATGATGTCGTCGCGCTGCTCGGCCCACCCGTGCGCGACGCCCTCGACCACGTTGCGCCAGCTCGGCATCCCCTGGCGCGGGGTCGGCGGGTAGTAGGTGCCGGCGTAGAACGGGACGCCGTCCGGGGTCAGGAACGCGTTCAGCGGCCAGCCGCCGTGGCCGGTCATCGCCTGCACGGCGTCCATGTAGATCGCGTCGACGTCCGGCCGCTCCTCGCGGTCGACCTTGATGCAGACGAACAGCTCGTTCATCACCCCGGCGACCTCGGGGTCCTCGAACGACTCGCGCTCCATCACGTGGCACCAGTGGCAGGCGCTGTAGCCGATCGAGACGAGCAGCGGCTTGTCCTCGCGCTTGGCCCGCTCCAGCGCCTCCTCGCCCCACGGGTACCAGTCGACGGGGTTGTCCTTGTGCTGGAGGAGGTACGGCGAGGTCTCGTGAGCGAGTCGATTGGGCATCGGCCTGTAGGTTGCCTGTCCATGTCCCATCATCGCGAAACCGTTCATGCGGAGGGTGCTCCGAAGGCCGCCGGCCCGTACTCGCACGCGGTCATCTCCAACGGATTGATCTTCCTGTCCGGCCAGACGCCGGTCGATCCGGCGACGGGCGAGCTCGTCGAGAGCTCGATCGGCGACCAGACGCGCCGCTGCCTCGACAACCTCGCGGTCGTCGCTGCCGCCGCCGGCGCGCAGCTCTCCGACGCGGTGCGCGTCGGCATCTACGTGACCGACATCTCGACGTTCAAGGACGTCAACGAGGCCTACGGCGCGTACTTCGAGAGCGAGCCGCCTGCGCGCAGCACGATCGGGGTCGCCGCGCTGCCGCTCGGCGCCCACGTCGAGATCGACATGGTCCTCGCCGTGCCCGACTGATGAGCGTCTCGGCCGACGATGTCGCCGCCGCGCGGCCGGCCGTGGAGTCGATCGCGCGCCGCACGCCCGTGCTCTCGTCGCGGACGATCTCCGAGCGCGCGGGCGGCGTCGTCGCGCTGAAGGCCGAGAACCTGCAGCGGACCGGCTCGTTCAAGATCCGCGGCGTCGCGGCCAAGCTGGCCGCGCTCGGCGAAGGCTGCTCGGCGGGCGTGGTCGCCGCTTCGGCCGGCAACCACGCCCAGAGCCTCGCCGCGGCGGCGCGGGCGCGCGGCGTGATCTGCGAGGTGTTCGTGCCGACCGACGCGCCGCTGTCCAAGGTCGAGGCCGCGCGCGGCCAGGGCGCGATCGTCAACATCGGCGGCGACTCGGTCGACGCGTGCCTGGAGATGGCCCACGCCCGCGCGCGCGACGGCGGCCTGGCGTTCGTGCACCCGTTCGACGATCCCATGATCGTCGCCGGCCAGGGGTCGCTCGGGCTCGAGCTGCTCGAGGACGTGCCCGACCTCGCGAAGGTCGTCGTCCCGGTCGGCGGCGGTGGGCTGTGCGCGGGCATTGCGATCGCGATCAAGGCCGCGCGGCCCGAGGTCGAGATCGTCGGCGTGCAGGTGGCGGCGTGCGCGCCGTACCCGGAGTCGCTGCAGCGCGGCGAGCCGGTCCCTGCAACGTCGGTGCTCACGATCGCCGATGGCATCGCGGTCAAGCGCCCCGGCGATCTCACGCTCGATCTGCTGTCGCGCTACGCGGACGGCGTGGTGGTCGTCGAAGAGGACGAGACCGCCGAGGCGATGGTCGTGTTGATGGAGCGCTGCAAGCTCGTGGTCGAGGGCGCCGGCGCGGTCGGCGTCGCCGCGCTGCTCGGCGGTCAGGTGTCGGCGGCGCCGTCCGGGACCACGATCGCGGTCCTGTCCGGCGGCAACGTCGACCCGGGCCTGCTCGCGTCGGTCGCGCGGCGGCACGAGACCGAGTCGGGGCGCCGGCTCGTCCTGCTCACGCGCGTGCCCGACCGCCCCGGCAACCTGGCGCGCCTGCTCGTGCAGGTCGCCGACACGGGCGCCAACATCGTCGACGTCTCGCACGTGCGCGAAGGGCTCGACCTGCACGTGCGCGAGACCGCGATCGAGCTCGTGCTCGAGACGCGGGGCAAGGAGCACGCCGACGGGGTGGTGGCGGCGCTGCGGGCGGGTGGCTACGAGACGCGGCTGTTGCGCTAGGGCGACGTCAACTGCGGCTGGGTAGGGAGGTTGAGGCGGCTGCGCGGGTTTCGTCGCACTCGCGCGCGGCGACGCGATGGGTGCGACGTTTCCGTCCTATAGCGTGGGTTTCGTCGCACTCGCGGGCGCCTACTCGATCGGTGCGACGAAACCCGCGTGTGCATTTCGTCGCACGAGCGCGGCCCGTAGCGATGCGTGCGACGTTCCGCACCTCTGCTGTGCATTTCGTCGCACGGCCGAAGGCGGCGGGAGAGTGCGACGAAATGCACACTCGCGGAACGCGCCCTGCCTCCTACCCAGCTGCAGCTGACGTTCGCCGGACTCTCAGACCCCGCCGACCCACGGGCCGCCCGTGTTCCTGAAGTGGGCCGGCCGGGGATCCTCGGCGGGCTGCGGCCGCGGTCGGGACTCGACGGCGGACTGCAGAGGATCGAGCCGCACGCCGCCCGGGATGGCGACGCGGACGACCTCCCAGTTCTCGCCGGCGGCCCGCGCCATCCAGCGGTAGCTGGCACGATCCGGATGCTCGGCGTTCAGGGACTTCGCGCGATCGACGGCTTCAGCTCGCGTCATAGGGGGGATGGTACGCGTCATGCTTCGGCCCACATTAATCCTCGTGGCGATCCTCACGATCGGCGCCACGGGCGTCGCCCTCGCGACGCCCAAGGACGACTGGCCCAGGATCAACGGCGAGCTGTGGATCAACACGCACGACAAGGACAAGCGCCACACCGGCACGGCCAAGAACGACGAGCTGCTCGGCGGCCATGGCGACGACCGCCTCTACGGCGGCCGCGGCCGTGACGTGATCTGGGGCGACCACAAGGCCTCCGGCAACACCACCCATCAGAACGACACCGTCTACGCCGGGCCGGGCCACGACTGGGTGTACGCGAGCCACGGTCACAACAACATCCACGGCGGCGCGGGGCAGGACACGGTCCGCGTCTGGTTCGGCCACGGCTTCGTGGACTGCGGCCCGGGCGCCGACGACATCCTGTACGTGAGCAAGACCCAGAACTCCAAGGTCCGCCGCAAGCACTGCGAGCGGGTTTCGCACAAGAGCGCCCGCAAGGCCATCCACGACCGGGACGGCAACGACCCCTAGGAGCGCGCCCGCTCGAAGCGTTTACAGATCGGGCGGCGGGGGATTCCGGTCAGAGGAGGACCCGTACAAGGGAGGAGCAGTGCAGACCAAGTCGCGCACCCGGTCGATCGTCGTCTGGACGGCGGTCGCCGTCATCGGCGCGGTGGCGTGGGGAGTCATCGCGCTCGTCCGCGGCGAGCAGATCTCGGCGGCGTGGCTGATCGCCGCCGCCCTTGGCTCGTACGCGATCGCCTATCGCTTCTACGCCCGCTTCATCACCAAGCGCGTGCTCGGGGTCGACGACACGCGCGCCACACCGGCGGAGCGGCTCGACAACGACATGGACTACCAGCCGACGGACCGCCGCGTCCTGTTCGGCCATCACTTCGCGGCGATCGCCGGCGCCGGCCCGCTCGTCGGCCCGGTGCTGGCGGCCCAGATGGGCTACCTGCCCGGCACGATCTGGATCATCGTCGGCGTCATCTTCGCCGGCGCGGTGCAGGACATGGTGATCCTGTTCTTCTCGATGCGCCGCGACGGCAAGAGCCTCGGCCAGATGGCGCGCGAAGAGATCGGCCCTGTCGGCGGCGCCGCCGCGCTGATCGCGGTCTTCTCGATCATGATCATCCTGCTCGCCGTGCTCGCGCTGGTCGTCGTCAACGCGCTGGCGCAGTCGCCATGGGGCACGTTCTCGCTGGCGATGACGATCCCGATCGCGTTCTTCATGGGCTTCTACCTACGCGTGATGCGGCCCGGGCGCGTGATGGAGGCGACGGCGATCGGCGTCACGCTGCTGCTGGCGGCGATCGTGGCCGGCGGCTTCGTCCAGGACTCGTCGCTCGCCGACACGTTCACGCTGTCGCCGAAGGCGCTGACGTTCTGGCTCATCGCCTACGGCTTCTTCGCGTCGGTGCTGCCGGTCTGGATGCTGCTCACGCCGCGCGACTACCTGTCGACCTTCATGAAGATCGGGACGATCGTGCTGCTGGCGATCGGCATCCTCGTGACGCTGCCGGTGATGCAGAACGAGGCGGTCACCAAGTTCGCGTCGAGCGGCGAAGGCCCGGTGTTCGCCGGCTCGCTGTTCCCGTTCGTATTCATCATCATCGCCTGCGGCGCGCTGTCGGGCTTCCACTCGCTGATCGCCTCCGGCACGACGCCGAAGATGATCGAGAAGGAGCGCCAGGTGCGCTTCATCGGCTACGGCGCGATGCTCATGGAGTCGTTCGTCGCGGTGATGGCGATCATCGCCGCCTCGATCATCGACCCCGGGCTCTACTTCGCCATGAACGCCCCGGCGGCGGTCGTCGGCGACACCGTTCAGTCGGCCTCGCAGGCGGTCAACGGGCTCGGCTTCGCGATCAGCCCGGGTGAGCTACAGTCGGCCGCCGCGGCGGTCGAAGAGCCGAGCCTGATCGCGCGGACCGGCGGCGCCCCGACGCTTGCCGTCGGCATGTCGGAGATCTTCTCCGGCGCCACCGGAAACAGCCTGAAGGCCTTCTGGTACCACTTCGCGATCATGTTCGAGGCCCTGTTCATCCTCACCACGGTGGACGCGGGCACGCGGGTCGGGCGCTTCATGCTGCAGGACACGCTCGGCAACGTCTGGAAGCCGATCGGGCGCGTGAGCTGGAAGCCCGGCCTGTGGGCGACGAGCGCGATCGTCGTCGCCGCGTGGGGCTACTTCCTCTACACCGGCGTGACCAACCCGCTCGGCGGGATCAACCAGCTCTTCCCGCTGTTCGGCATCGCCAACCAGCTGCTGGCCGCCGTGGCGCTGACGGTGGCGACGACGCTGATCATCAAGGCCGGGAAGCTCAAGTGGGCGTGGGTGACCGCCGTACCGCTCGCCTGGGACGCGGCGGTGACGCTGACCGCGAGCTACGAGAAGGTGTTCTCGGACAACCCGAAGATCGGCTTCTTCGCGCAGCGCGACGCGTTCTCGGACGCGATCGACGCCGGCAAGGTCCTGCCGCCGGCCAAGAGCATGGACGACATGCACGCGGTGGTGACGAACTCGACGGTCGACGGCATCCTCGCCGCGCTGTTCGCGGTGATGATCATCGTCGTGATCGCCGACGCCGCCCGGATCTGGATGAAGGCGATCCGCGCCGGCGGCCACCTGCCGACGTTCGAGGCCCCGAAGGTGACGTCCCGGATCGTGGCGCCGGCCGCCCTGTTCCCGACGGCCGAGGAGCGCGCGGCCCTGGCCGCCGCCGGGAACGGCGACGGGCGCTTCGCGCGCACCGCCGACGAGCCCGAGCCGACGCGGACCGGAGGCGAGCCGTGAGGATGAAGCATGCGTTCGAGGGCGTCCGCTGGTACCTGCGCGAGGTCTCCGGCGAGTCGGCCTACGACCGCTACGTCGCGCATATGCGGCGCGACCACCCGGCCCAGCCCGTGATGTCGCGCCGCGACTTCGAGCGCTGGCGGCAGGACGCGCGCGAGGAGAACCCTCGCGCGCGCTGCTGCTGACGGCCCGCTAGGCGGGCACGGCCTCGACCGCGCCGTGCGCGGTCTCGGCGCGCGCCCCGGAGCGCAACAGGCTCCCGGTGACCAGCGCGCCGAGCGTGAAGATCGCCGCCGCCCACCAGAACGCCGTGGTGTAGCCCTCGACCGCGGCCTGGCGCGCCAGCTCGGGCCCGTGCGAGGTCAGAAAGTCGGTCGTGGCCGAAATGGCGAGCGTGCTCAGCAACGCGGTGCCGATCGAGCCGCCGACCTGCTGCGACGTGTTGACCATCGCCGACGCGACGCCGCTGTCCTGGCGCGGCACGCCGAGCGTCGCGGTCGCGAACGACGGCGCGACGACGAGGCCGAAGCCGATGCCGATGAGGATCAGCGACGGGAGCACGTGCGAGGCGTACGCGGTGTCGACGCCGATCCGCGTCAGCAGCGCCATCCCCGCCGCGGCCAGCACCATCCCGGTCGGGACGAGCGGCCGCGGGCCGGTGCGGGCGAGGACGCGCGTGTTCACGAGCGTCGCGGTGATGACGATCGAGACGTTCATCGGCAGGAACGCGAGCCCGGTCTCGAGCGCGCTCATGCCCTTGACGTTCTGCAGGTAGAAGGTCAGGAACAGAAAGACGCCGAAGATGCCGGCGCCCGCGGTCGCGATCGCCAGGTAGGAGCCGCCGCGGTTGCGGTCGGTCACCACGCGCAGCGGCAGCAGCGGGTGCGCGACGCGGCGCTGGAGCGCGACGAAGGCGGCGAGCAGCACGACGCTGGCGCCGAGAAACGCGAGCGTGGCGGGGTTGCCCCAGCCGTCGGTCTGCGCGCGCGACATGCCGAACACGAGCGCGAACAGGCCGGCCGACGCGACGACCGTGCCGGGCACGTCGAGCCGCGGCCGGCTCGGGGCGGGCATGTGGTGCAGCAGGCGCAGGCCGGCAAGCGCGGCCGGGACAGCGAACAGGATCGACACGTACAGGCACCAGCGCCAGTCGAGCACCTCGGTGAGGAAGCCGCCGAGCAGCAGGCCGAACGCGCCGCCGGCGCCGGCGATCGCGCCGTAGACGCCGAACGCCTTGCCGCGCTCGGCCGGGTCGGTGAACGTGGTGGCGAGCAGCGAGAGCGCGGCGGGGGCGAGCAGCGCGGCGAAGACGCCCTGCAGCGCACGGGCACTGACCAGGAGGCCGAAGCTCTGCGCGGCGCCGCCGAGAGCAGATGCACCGGCGAAGCCGATCAGACCGGCCAGGAACGTCCACTTGCGCCCGAACAGGTCGGCGATCCGGCCGCCGAGCAGCAGCAGGCTGCCGAACGAGAGCGCGTAGGCGGTGATGATCCACTGCCGGTCGTCGTCGGAAAAGCCGAGGTCGCGCTGGGCCGACGGGAGCGCGATGTTGACAATCGTCACGTCGAGCACGACGAGGAGCTGGGCTATGCCGATGACGGTGAGGATCAGCCACCGGCGGTCGTGATGGGGGTCTGCCGAGGTCGGCATGGGGAAGGCCTCCATGGGATCCGGAGAGATAGTCTCCAGTTAACGTACCATAACCGGAGACATGATCTCCAGTCTCTAGGATGAGGAGGCGATGACCGCCCCATTGAGAGCCGACGCCGAGCGCAACCGCCAGCGTCTGCTGGCCGCCGCCAAGGAGGTGTTCGCGACGCGCGGGCTCGACGTGACGCTGGACGACATCGCGCGCCACGCCGGCGTCGGCACGGGCACGGCGTACCGGCGCTTCCCGAACAAGGACGCGCTGATCGAAGCCCTCATGGCCGACCGGATCGGCGAGCTGGCCGCGATCGCCGAGGAGTGCCTGGAGGATCCCGACCCATGGCGCGGGCTCGCCGGCTACTTCGAGCGCGCGCTCGCGCTCCAGGCGTCCGACCGCGGCCTCAAGGACGTGCTCTTCTCGCCCGGCCGCGGGCGCGACCGGGTGGCCCACGCCCGCCGCTCGCTCGCGCCGATCGTCACCAGGCTCGTGCGGCGCGCGGTCGACGCGGGCGTCGTCCGCGGCGACATCGCGACGAGCGACGTCCCGGTCATCAACTTCATGCTCAACACCGTGGTCGACTTCGGGCGCGACGTCGAGCCCGAGCTGTACCGGCGCTATCTGACGATCGTCCTCGACGGCCTGCGTCCGCGTGAGGACCCGACTCCGCTGCCCGTGGAGGCCCTGAAGATCCCCGCCTTCCAGGAGGCGCTCGCGAGGTGGAAGCCCTGATGGCCCGCACGCTCGACTACGACTGGCTGATCGTCGGCTCGGGCTTCGGCGGGAGCGTGTCGGCGCTGCGGCTGCGCGAGAAGGGCTACTCGGTCGGGGTGCTCGAATGCGGCCGGCGGTTCGGCGACGACGACTTCCCGAAGTCGACCTGGGACCTGCGGCGCTACTTCTGGATGCCGCGGCTGGGCATGCGCGGCATCTTCCGGATGTCGACGTTCAAGGACGTCGCGATCGTCAGCGGCTCCGGCGTCGGCGGCGGCTCGCTCGGCTATGCGAACACGCTCTACCGGGCGCGGCGGCGCTTCTACGAGGACCCGCAGTGGGCCGAGCTCGATGACTGGGAGGCGGCGCTCGCGCCACACTACGACGAGGCGGAGCGCATGCTCGGCGTCGTCGCCTACGACCAGGACGACCCGGCCGACGACCTGCTGCGCGAGTTCGCGCGCGAGATCGGGGTCGAGGACACCTACGCGAAGACCCGCGTCGGCGTGCTGCTCGACGGCGAGCCGGGCGAGCGGATCCCCGATCCGTTCTTCGGCGGCGCCGGGCCGGACCGGACGGCGTGCCTGCGCTGCGGGCGCTGCATGATCGGCTGCCCGCACGGCGCCAAGAACACGCTGGTCAAGAACTACCTGTACCTGGCCGAGCGCGCCGGCGCGCAGGTGTTCCCCGAGCGCATGGTGGTCGACGTCAAGCCGCTCGGCGCCGCCGACGGCTCGGACGGCTACGCGGTGACGACCGAGCATCCCGGTGCCTGGGTCCGGCGTCGTCGGCGCACGATCACCGCCCGCGGCGTCGTGTTCGCGGCCGGCCCGCTCGGCACCAACAAGCTGCTGGCGGCGTGCCGCCTGCACGGCTCGCTGCCCAGGCTCTCCGACCGCGTCGGCAAGCTCGTGCGCACGAACTCGGAGGCGATCCTCGCGGTCACGCTGCCGCCGGACGCGCCGGACATCCAGCGGCGCGTGGCGATCACCGGCTCGATCTACCCCGACCCCGACACGCACATCGAGACCGTCGTCTACGGCGACGCGGCCGACTCGATCAGCTCGCTCTACACGGTGCTGGTCGGCGACGGCACGCGCGTGACGCGCCCGCTCAAGCTGCTCGGCGCCGCTGCGCGGCACCCGCTGACGTTCGTCAGGCTGCTCGACCCGCGCGGCTGGTCGCGCCGCACGATCATCGTGCTGGTGATGCAGACGCTCGACAACGCGATCGAGCTGCGGGCCCGCCGTACCCGCCGCAGCGCGCGGTTGCAGACCCGGCGCGACCCCGAGCGGCCGATCCCGTCGTTCATCCCGGTGGCCAACCAGTTCGCCGCCTGGCTCGCCGAGCGGACCGGCGGCACGGCCCAGACCGCGTTGATGGAGGCGGTCGCGAATATCCCGACGACCGCGCACGTGCTCGGCGGCGCCGTCATCGGCGCCGACGCTTCACGCGGCGTCGTCGACGCCCGCCAGCGCGTGTTCGGCTACGAGAACCTGCTCATCTGCGACGGTTCGGCGGTGCCCGCCAACATCGGCGTGAACCCGAGCCTGACGATCACCGCGATGGCCGAGCACGCGATGAGCCAGATCCCGCCGGCGCCGGGCTACGCCGCCGACGTGACGTCGCGCGCGAAGGTCTCGAACACCTCGACGTAGCGCGCCAGGTCCGCGTCGGTGTGCAGCACCGACAGCGTCCACTCCTCGTCCCGGCCCGGGGTCATGAAGATCCCATTGTTCATGTGGTACAGCCACGCCAGGTCGGACAGGTCGTGGTGGATCTTGGTGAGGTAGTCGCGGTACTCGCGCACCGGCTCGGAGCTGAACACGACGCAGCCCTTGGAGCCCATGCCGACCGTGTGGGCGGGAAGCCCGTACTCGGCGATCACGCGCTCGCAGCCCGCCATCAGCGTCTTGTTGGCGGCGTGCAGCCGCGCGTACGCCTCGTCGGTCAGGACCTCGGTGAGCGTCGCCTGGGCGGCGGCCATCACGAGCGGGTTGCCGTTGAACGTGCCCTGCTGGCGCACGCGGCCGTCGGCCATCAGCGCGGCCAGCTCGTCGGTGACGCCGATCGCGCCGCCGGGCAGGCCGCCGCAGATCGCCTTGGCTAGGCACACGACGTCGGGCGTGACGCCGTACAGCTCGGTCGCGCCGCCGGCGGCGACCGCGGCGCCGGTCTTGACCTCGTCGAAGATCAGCGTGATGCCACGCTCGCGCGTGAGCTCGCGCACGCGCTCGAGGTAGCCGGCGACGGGCGGGACGATGTTCACGTTCATCATCGCCGGCTCCACGATCAGCCCGGCGACGGTGTCGCCGAGCTCGTCGAGCAGCCTCTCCAGCGCGCCGGCGTCGTTGAACGGGACGACGTGGGTGAGCTCGACCATCGCGGCGGGATAGCCGAGGCCGTAGGCGACCGAGGCCGGGTGCGCGCGGTCGCCCATCTGGTCGGCCGGCGGCTTGACCGAGACCATCACGGCGTCGTGGTGGCCGTGGTAGGTGCCCTCGATCTTGACGATCACATCCTTGCCGGAGAGGGCGCGGGCGAGGTGGATCGCGTCCATGGTCGACTCGGTGCCGGAGTTCGTGAAACGCCAGTGGGGGAGGCCCCAGCGGCGGCGCAGCTCGACGGCGACGGTGATCGACCCCTCGGTGGGGGCGGCGAAGTGCGTCCCGGCGTCCATCTGCGCCTTGACGGCGGCGGCGATGACCGGGTTGGCGTGGCCGACGCACATGACACCGAAGCCGTTGTGGAAGTCCAGGTACTCGTTGCCGTCGACGTCCCAGACGCGCGCGCCCTGCCCGCGCTCGACGTAGACCGGCCACGGATCGCCCGCCTGGAACTGCGACGGGACGCCGCCGGGCATGACCTCGGCGGCGCGCTCGAACGTCGCGCCCGAGCCGGCCGTGCGCTCGCGGAAGATCGCGCGCTGACGCTGGGTGAGCGCAGCGACGCGGTCACGATCGATGCGGGCAGCAGCGGGCGAGGTCACGGTCATGCCGGGCAGGGTATCGGCGCCTCCGGCAGCCCGACGGGCGGTTAACCCGCCATCCGGACAGGGCTTGGCAAGCCTTCGCCAAGGTTTCGCCAACCCCCGGGGCGCATAGTTCTCCAAGCGATAAGGAAGTCGCACACATCCCCCCTCCGTAGGACCGCCCAAACGGCAGTCCACGGCGCGGCGGACGCGGCCTGACCCACCGCCATCCGCCACCCCCCGTTCGAAGGGCCCGCCACCAGGCGGGCCCTTCGACTTTCTCCCCCCAGAGTGGTGAGCGAGTTCCACCCTGAGGTGGCGCCGTGTTCCCCCCTCTGGGGCCTGGGCCGGGAGGCCACGGGACGGGACAACCGGAGGCGTGCCCAGATCGCGCCCCCGCCTCGTCGTCGGCATCGCCCTCGCGCTCGCCGGAACCGCCGCTCCGGCCGCTGCCGCTCCGCGGCCCGGGAGCTACGGAACCCACCTCGGCAGCCACACGATGCTGTACCTGAACTCGACCGCGGAGGCGCAGCGAGCGCTGTTCCGCGCGAGCGCCGCGGCGGGCGTGCGCTACTTGCGGATGGACTTCGCGATCGGGCTCGTCTTCCCGTGGGGCGAGGAGGACTTCGCGGCCGTCGATCGCGCCGACGCTCTTGCCGCGGCGTATGGCGTCGAGGTGCTCGGCGTCATCACGACCACGCCGTGGTACCTCGCCGCATGCGCCGGCGATGAGGCCATCCGGTGCGCGCCCGCGCCCCGATACGAACGGCTCTGGACGCGGATGGTGGCGCGCGTGGTCCGCCGGGCATCGAACGTGCGCGTGTGGCAGCTCGGCAACGAGCCGGACGGCTTCGGGTTCGTCGGAGGTGCTTCCGAGTACGCGCGTTGGGCGAGCCTCGCCGCCGCGGGGATCCGGGCCGCGCGGCCGGACGCGACGGTCGTCCTCGGCGGCTTGGCGCGCGCTAACGAGCCGTTCATCGCACAGGTCCTGCACGATCCGGCGCACCCGCTACTTGGGGTGATCGACGTCGCGAGCGTCCACCTGCGCGGCGCGCTGTCGGCGCTGCCCACGGCGTTCGCGTCGGCGCGGGGAATGTTCCTGCGCCAGGGCTTCGATGGACCGCTGTGGGTGACCGAGACCGGCTACCCGTCTCGGGCCGAGCATCAGTGGGACCCGGCGTTCACGCGCGGCGCACGCGATCAGGCCCGGTGGCTCGCGCGCGGGCTGCGATCGCTCGTGCATGCCGGCGCTGCGGCGGTGTTCGTCACATTCAGAGACACGCGCGAGTTCGGGCGTGCGAGTCCGTTCGCGTCGGAAGGCGTTCTGCGCTGGCCGCGGCTCGATCGCGACGGCCGCGCCCGTCCTAAGCCCGCGTACTGGGCTGTGCGCCGGGTGGCCGCGACCCCCTGCGGGTGCTAGCTCATGGCCCCATCGCCCCGCGCTCGAACGCACGCTGGACGAGCTCGGCGCGCTTGCGGTTCTGCGGGACGTCGCCGATCTCGAACAGCTCGAACAGGGCGTGCATGTGACTCTTGACGGTCTCGACGCTGAGCACCAGCTCATCGGCGATCTCGCGGTTGGTCGCGGGCGCGGCGAACGGGCCCTCGAGCGTCGGCCGGCAGAGCGCGCCGAGGACGCGGCGCTGCGCCGGCGAAAGCTCCGGCGGCGCGCCGGAGCGGGTCGTCGCGGTGGTCCGCGCTTCACCGGGGGCGCCGACGAACACGACCAGCGTGCCGCCGACCATGATCGCGTCGCCGTCGTCGAGGCGCCGGCGGCCGCGGATCCGCGTGCCATTGACGAACGAGCCGTTCCGCGACAGGCCGTCGTCCTCGATCGTCCAGGCGGCGCCGATCCGCTCGAGGACGGCGTGGACGCGCGAGACCTCGGTGTCCCACGGCAGCGGCACATCGCACTCGTCGTCGCGACCGATGCTCACCGTCGTCGCTTCGAGCGGCACGATGCGCTGACGCCGGTCGCCGTCGAGCAGGAGGAGGAAGGGCATGCCGCGGCGCTCGGCGGCGATCCGCTCGGCCAGCTCGACAGGCGACACGCGGCGCAGGTCCGGCGGCAACGGCTTCACGTCACGCTCCGTCCGCCCGGCCGATCCGGATGCGGCTGATGTTCGGGTCGCGCACCCCGACGACGCCGCGCAGCGGCCGCCACGGCGTGGTCTCACCGGGCGCGAATTGCCCGTTCCCGCCCTCGATCAGGTACACGCTGTCCTGGATGCGGTCGGCGCCGCGAATCGAGAGCGCGACGTCCAGCTTGCCGTCACCGGACATGTCCAGCACGGCGATCGACCAGCCGACCTCGGCGCCGGCGGTCAGGGCGCCCCGGATCCCGAACGACTGGTAGAAGCGGCTGTGCCCAGTCGCCGCACGGCCCGCGTGGCCGCCCCGGATGACGGTCATCGCGCCCGCGTCGAGAACGCCGTTCTCGTCCTCGCCGGGCGCCGCCACGACCATGTCGGCATAGCCGTCGCCGTCGAGGTCGCCGGCGTCGACGCCGGCACCGAACCCGTCGCCGAACTCGTCGTCGCCCGGGATCGCGCCCGTTTGCTGGTCGATGACGAGCGGCTCGGCCGCCGGCCCCGACCGACCGCCCCGCCACACCCGCACCTCGCCGCCCACGGCCGCCCGGCCGACGGCCGCCGGCTCGGCCACCGCGTCGCCCTGGATGATGTCGTCGCGGTGGTCGCCGGTCACGTCGGCGATGGCCAGGGCCGACGTGCCGGAGCTGTCGGAGCCCTCCAGCTCAACGCACTTCCTCATGATCCCGTTCTTGCGACCGAGGCAGTAGCTGCCGTGTCCGAGAACCGTTCCGTCGGAACGATCGGCCGCCCCCTCGACGAGGTCGATGTTCCCGTCGCCGTTGATGTCGCCGGACCGCAGCTTGGTTCCGAACCCCACCCAGCTGCCGACGGGCCGCGGAACCGTCTGGGGAGCTCCGCTGCGCAGTCGTTTCGAGCCTCCGAACACGATCTGGATCAGGCCGGACCCGCCTTCGCCTCGATCGGCGGCGGGCGCGCCGACGACGAGGTCGCTGTGGCCGTCGCGATTGATGTCACTGGCGAGCAGGCGGCTGCCGTACCGGCCCGCGCCGCCGAGGGTGCGAATCTCCTTGGCGCGGATGTGCTCGACACGGCCCTGCCTCAGGCCCTCCTGCGTCCCATGGATCACGGCGACGAGGTCACGGCCCGGGGCGCTGATCGCCAGGTCGGCACGGCGGTCGCCGTCGAAGTCGGCGCTGGCGAGGCTCGTGCCGAAGCCGATCCCCGCGAGGTCGCCGCCCAGGCGTGCGTCGGCCGCGGTGAGCACCGTGTCGGCGGACGCGTCGCTCCGGCGCCCGTCCCGCACGATCACGACACCGGCGTGCTCGCGTCCGGAGCCGGGCATGCCGAGGGCCAGCTCCTGGCTGCCGTCGCCGTCGAAGTCGTACGGCACGGCGGTCGGCGGGCGGGCTGCCTTGGCCTTGGCGCCGGCCGGCGGCGGCTTGGACTGCGGCGGGTCGGAGGGGAGCGCCCACACCGCGACCGCGGCCGCGGCGAGCGCCAGCGCGGCGCCCCCGGCGATCGCCGCGGCGCGGCGCCGCCGCCGGCGCGGCGGCATCGGGGCCGGGCCGGGAGCGAGCGGGGTCGCTTCGCCCGCGAAGTCGATGAGCGTGGTGCGGTCGCGCTCATCGGGCTCCGGGGCAGTGATCGCGGCCGAGCGCCGCCAGTACGGCCCGAGCTCGGCGACCGCGATCTCCTCGAGCGACTCCCATGCCTCGGCGGCCGAAGCGGGGCGGTCCGCCGCCCGCTTGGCGAGCAGCCATTCGACCCACCCGTAGACGCCTTCGGGCACGTCCGGCGCCAGCTCGGCGAGCGGCGGCGGTGCCTTGTTGACATGGCAGTAGAGGACCGCCATCGGCGACGCACCGGGCTCGAACGGCGGGCGGCCGGCAAGCAGCTCGTAGGCGACGACGCCGAGCGCGTAGATGTCCGTCTGCGGGCCCAGCGGCTCGCCGAGCGCCTGTTCGGGCGCCATGTACGTCGGCGTGCCGATCGCGCTCCCGGTGCTGGTGAGCGACGGCTCGACGACGTTGTACGCGCGGGCGATCCCGAAGTCGGCGATCTTGACGCCGCCGCCGCGCGTGATCAGGACGTTCTCGGGCTTGAGGTCGCGGTGCGCGATCCCGTACGCCTCGGCGTGCGCGAGGCCGGCGAGGAGGCCCTCGAGCACGCCGAACACCTGCGGCAGGCTGAGCGAGCCGACCAGCGGCCGCAGCGACCCACCGCCGACGTACTCCATCGCGATGTACGGGACGCCGCCGTGCTCGAAGAAGTCGAACAGCGTGACGACGTTCGGGTGGTCGAGCGCGGCGGCCAGCCGCGCCTCGCGGACGAACCGCTGCGCAAGCGTCGTGTCGGCGCCCTGGAGCTCGAGCTGCTTGAGGGCGACGTCGCGGTCGAGCGCGGGCTGATGGGCGAGGAAGACCGCCGCCATCCCCCCTCGGGCGAGGACGCGCACGATCTCGTAGCTTCCCACGCGCTGCTTCACGGCCCGTTGGCGAGCCTAACGGGGCTCATCAACGCCGCGCAACAGTGCTCAGCGGTCTTCGCGCAGCGCGGCGCGGCGGATCTTGCCGCTCGCCGTCTTGGGGAGCTCCTCGACGAAGTCCACGCGCCGCGGGTACTTGTACGGCGCGGTCTGGGCCTTCACGTGCTCCTGCAGCTCGCCGGCCAGCGCGTCCGAGGGCGCGTAGCCGTCGCGCAGCACGACCACCGCGCGGACGACGCTGCCCCGCTCGACGTCCGGCGCCGCGACGACGGCGGCCTCGGCGACCGCGATGTGCGATACGAGCGCGGACTCGACCTCGAAGGGGCCGATCCGGTAGCCGGCGGAGATGATCACGTCGTCGGTGCGGCCGACGAAGCGCAGGAAGCCGTCGTCGTCGCGCGTGACGCGGTCGCCCGTGCGCCACGGGCCGGTGGGCGGCGACTCGTCGCCGATGTAGCGCAGGAAGAACGTCGGGATCGACTCGGGGTCGGCGATCAGCTCGCCGTCGTCGACGTCGAGCCGCACGCCGGGGAGCGGGATCCCCATCGACCCCGGCCGGGCGGCGATCCCGAGCGGCATGCCCGTGAGCTGCCCGGTCTCGGTCTGCCCGTAGCCGTCGCGGATCCACACGTTGGTCGCCTCGCGCCAGGCCGCGAGCACCTCGGGATTCAGCGGCTCGCCGGCGGCCACCGCGCCGCGCAGGTCGATCAGGCGCGGCAGCGTCGCGCGCTTCGCGATCACGCGGTACTCGGTCGGCGCCATGCACAGCAGGTCGACGCGCTCGCGGTCGAGCAGGGCGAGCCGCTCGTGCGGGTCGAAGCGCGCGTTGTGCAGCAGCGCGGCGGCGCCGCGCAGCCACGGCGCGACGAACACGTTGCGGGCCGACTTCGACCAGCCCGTCGCCGCCGTGCACCACACGAGGTCGCCGGCCCGCGCGTCGAGCCAGTGGCGCGCCTGCAGCATCTGCCCGGCGAGGTAGCGCTGGCCGTGCAGGACCGCCTTCGGCTCGCCGGCGGTGCCCGACGTGAACGTGATCAGGCACGGATCCTCGGGTGCGAGGTCCACCGCCGCCGGCGCCGGGCCGTCGCCGAGCTCGCCCCACGGCACCCACAGCGTCGGTCCGTCCCAGCCCGCCGCCTCGAGCACGGCGGCGTTGCGCTCGTCGCACACCAGCATCCGCGGGCGCGCGACGCCCAGCCGCAGCTCGAGGTCTTTCGCGCGCAGCTGCTCGTTGCAGGGGAGGGCGACGAGGCCGAGCCGGAAGCACGCGACCAGCGCCAGCACCCACTCCGAGCGGTTGCCGACGAGCGTCAGCACGGTGTCGCCGCGCTGCAGGCCGGCGCCGGCGAAGCGCACCGCCACGGCGCTGGACGCGGCCGCCACCTGCCCGAACGACCACTCGCGCCGCGACCCGTCGCTCGCGATCTCCACGAGCGCCCGCTCACCCCGCGGCGCGGCCTCGACGACGTCCGTGGCGAAGTTCATAACCGGCGGGCAGGCTAACCGGCCGCAGGTATCCTCGCGCCCATGGCCCTTGCCACCCCGTTCTACGAGAAGACCGACGAGCAGAAGGCGATCCTCGAGATGGTCCGCCAGTTCGTCGACGAGCAGATCCTCCCCCAGGCCGAGCACTACGACCACGAGGACGAGTTCCCGGACCCGATCGTCGAGCAGATGAAGGAGCTCGGGTTGTTCGGGACGACGATCCCCGAGGAGTACGGCGGGATGGGGCTCGACCTGACGACCTACGCGATGATCGTCGAAGAGCTCTCGCGCGGGTGGATATCGATCTCGGGCGTCGTCAACACCCACTTCATCGGCTCCTACCTGCTGATGAAGTTCGGGACCGACGAGCAGAAGCAGCACTTCCTGCCGCGGATGGCCACCGGCGAGATCCGGGCGGCGTTCAGCCTCTCCGAGCCCGAGCTGGGCTCCGACGTGGCGGCGATCAAGACGTCGGGCACCAAGACGGACGACGGCGACTGGGAGATCAACGGCCAGAAGATGTGGGTCACCAACGGCCTGCGGTCGGGCGTGGTGTTCGTGCTCGTGCGCACGGACAAGGACTCAGAGACCCCGCAGAAGGGGATGACCTGCTTCATCTGCGAGAAGGAGCCGGGCGCGTCCGAGAACCCGGGCCTGACCGTGCCGCCGCAGATCAAGAAGCTCGGCTACAAGGGCGTCGAGTCGACCGAGCTGGTCTTCGACGGCTACCGCTGCCCGGCCGACATGGTGCTCGGCGGGGAGGAGGCGGGCCTCAACAAGGGCTTCCCGCAGATGATGGACGCGCTCGAGGTGGGCCGCGTGAACGTCGCCGCGCGCGGTGTCGGCATCGCCCAGCGCGCGCTCGAGCTCGCGCTGCGCTACTCGCAGGAGCGCAAGGCGTTCGGCAAGCCGATCGCGCAGCACCAGGCCATCCAGTTCAAGCTCGCGGACATGGCGACCAAGGTCGAGGCGGCGCGGCTGCTCACGCTCAAGGCCGCGCGGATGAAGGACGCGGGCGAGCGGTCCGATCTCGAGGCCGGGATGGCGAAGCTGTTCGCCTCCGAGTCGGGCAAGGAGGTCGTCGAGGACTCGTTCCGGATCCACGGCGGCTACGGCTACTCGAAGGAGTACGAGATCGAGCGGCTCTACCGCGACGCGCCACTGCTGCTGATCGGCGAGGGGACCTCGGAGATCCAGCGCATGGTCATCGGCCGCACGCTGCTCCGGCGGCACAAGATCTAGCGACGTGGCGCTGCCGATCGAGGACTACGCGCTCGTCGGCGACACGCAGGCGGCGGCGCTCGTCGGGCGCGACGGATCGATCGACTGGCTGTGCCTGCCGCGGTTCGACTCGCCGGCGTGCTTCGCGGCGCTGCTCGGCGACGAGCGCAACGGGCGCTGGAAGCTCGCGCCGAAGGGCGGCGTCAAGCGCGTCGAGCGCCGCTACCGCGAGGACACGCTGGTGCTCGAGACCGACTTCCACACCGAGGACGGCGCGGTGCGGATCGTCGACTGCATGCCGCCGCGCGGCGAGGCGCCCGACATCGTGCGGCTCGTGCAAGGGCTCGAGGGGCGCGTCGCGGTCGAGATGGAGCTGATCCTGCGGTTCGACTACGGCCACGTCGTCCCGTGGGTGCGCCGTCACGGCAAGACGTTGCTGGCGGTCGCCGGGCCGGCCGCGGTGCGGCTCGACGCGCCGGTGCGCACGCGGGGCGAGAACCGCACGACCCGCGCGTCGTTCGAGGTCGCCAAGGGCGACGAGGTCCCGTTCGTGCTCACCTGGTACCGCTCGCACGAGCGCGAGCCCGCGCCGGTCGACGCCGCGGTGGCGGTCGCGGACACGGACGGCTGGTGGCGCGACTGGATCAACGGCTGCGCCTACACCGATCCGCTGGTGCGGCGCTCGCTGCTCACGCTCAAGGCGCTCACCTACGCGCCCACCGGCGGGATCGTCGCCGCCGCGACCACGTCGCTGCCCGAGAAGCTCGGCGGCGTGCGCAACTGGGACTACCGCTTCTGCTGGGTGCGCGACGCGACGCTGACGCTGAACGCGCTGGTCAACGGCGGCTTCATCGAGGAGGCGGGCGCGTGGCGCGACTGGCTGCTGCGCGCGGTCGCCGGCGACCCGCGCGACATGCAGATCATGTACGGCTGCGCGGGCGAGCGGCGGCTCACCGAGCTCGAGATCGACTGGCTGCCGGGCTACGAGGGCTCGAGCCCGGTACGGATCGGCAACAAGGCGTCCGAGCAGTTCCAGCTCGACGTCTACGGCGAGCTGATGGACGCGATGCTGCACGCCCGCGAGCACGGCCTGCACCCCGACGAGCACGCGTGGCGGCTGCAGGAGGTCGTGCTCGACTTCCTCGAGGGCGCCTGGGACCAGCCGGACGAGGGCATCTGGGAGGTCCGCGGCGGCCGGCGTCACTTCGTGCACTCGAAGGTGATGGCGTGGGTGGCGTTCGATGCCGCCGCGACCACGATCGAGAAGTTCGAGACGCACGGCGACGCCGACCGCTGGCGCCGCGTCTGCAACGCGATCCACAAGCAGGTCTGCGAGCGGGGCTGGGACGCCGAGCGCGGCACGTTCACGCAGTCCTACGGGTCGCAGGCGCTCGACGCCGCGCTGCTGCTGATCCCGCGGATGGGGTTCCTGCCGGGCGACGACCCGCGCGTGGTCGGCACGATCGAGGCGGTGGAGCGCGAGCTGGTCAGCGAGGGGTTCGTGATGCGCTACCCGAGCGAGGACGGCGACGACGGGCTGCCGCCCGGCGAGGGCGCGTTCCTGCCCTGCAGCTTCTGGCTCGTCGACGCGCTCGCGCGGATCGGGCGCCGCGACGAGGCGCTTGCGCTGTACGACCGCCTCGCCGGTCTGGCCAACGACGTCGGGCTCTTCTCGGAGGAGTACGACTCCGAGACGAAGCGGCTCGTCGGCAACTTCCCGCAGGCATTCACGCACGTCGCGCTCGTCAACAGCGCCGCGACCCTCTAGTGGACGACCCGCTGCGCATGTACCTCGTGCTGCAGCGCGGCGCGGTGACGGCGCTCGCGCGTGCCGGCGAGCTGGCCGGGGCCGCCGCCGTGGCCTGCGTGCGCGCGTTCGACGGCGATCCGGCGCTCGCGGCGTGGCGGCCGCACCCAGGGAAGGTGTGCCTGCGGGCGCGCACCGCGAGCCAGTGGCGGCAGGTGCTCGAGGAGCCGCACGCGCTGGCCGGCGACCCGGACGGCGAGTCCGCGGTCGCGCTCCCGCCGCGGCGGCGCTCGGAGCGCGGGCCGCTGCTCGAGCGCCTGCAGGCGATGAGCAGCGAGCTCGAGCCGCCCCCGGAGAGCGCGCCGCCGGGCGGCGGCGTGACCTACCTGATCAACCCGGCACTGGCGATGAGCTCGGGCAAGACGATCGCGCAGGTCGCGCACGCCGCCGTCATGGCCGCGGACACCGGCCTGCTCGAGGACTGGGTGGCCGCGGGCTGCCCGGCGCAGGTGCTGACGCCGCCGCCCGCTGCGTTCGCGGCCGCGTGCCGCCGCGACGACCTCGCGGCGCGCGTCGTCGACGCCGGGCTGACCGAGGTCGCCCCCGGCACGATCACCGTGCTCGCGCTGACCTAGCCCGGGTCAGCGCGCACGACCAGCACCGGCACGCCGGCGACGTGGATCAGCCGGTGCGGGGTCGATCCGATGACCGCGGCGCGCAGCGGCCCCTCGCCATAGGAGCCGACCGCGATCATCTGCGCCGCGGCGTCCTCGGCGACGCTCGCGAGCCCGTCATCCGGGCGGTCGCCGACACGCCGTGGAGGCGACGCCGATCACGCAGCTCGACCCGAAGCCGAGCGCATCCCTCTTCAGACCCTTGTGCCGACCCCACGCCGTCCCGAGGCCGAGGACTCCGCCTCGACCACGCCCATGGCGGGCTAGCGTATACGCATTCACGTCGTGTTCGCCTATGGATCGCTCGCGAGCCACGACGCGGGGCGTCCATGCGTGCTGCGCGACCATCGCCGCGCCTGGGGGGTCGCGATGGACAATCGCCGGACGATCCGGGGCTACAAGTACTACGTCGACGCCGTGACCGGGG